>CAMZEH010000003.1 GCA_947305745.1 uncultured Clostridia bacterium
TTCAGAGTACTCTCCTTTCCCCCTCAACAAATCAGTTGAGGGGTTTTTATTTATTGTTTTGTTGCGCTATTTAGCGCAACTTTTTTTGTTTTTTAGTACTTGTTTGAAGAGGCTGATTTTTTAAATAAGGAGGAAAATATGGTTACAAATCAAATAAAATGTGAGGTTTGGAAAAATAACTATAGTATTGTGTATGCGCGAAAAGGTGAGGTTAATGCGAGAACTATCGTTGCGTCTTTTGGAGATGTCGATGGTAGTGAAATTGATCTGACGGGTAAAACTGTTACTTTTTACGCTCTCAAGCCTGACGGAACACAAATTTATAATAATTGTACAGTGGACGCCGTTAATGGTACCGCTACAATCGTCTTGACTTCTCAAGCGGTGAGCGTTGCGGGCATAGTGAACTGTGAGTATCAAATTTTCGAAGGTAATGAATTTCTTCTGAAAGCGGGCGGGTTGAAATTGGTTGTCGAAGATGATTGTGATTTTTCCGAGGCTATAGAGAGCACTTCCGAGTGTAACGCGTTAATAAAAGCTATAAACGAAGCGGAAACTTTTTCTGAGGGGATCGGCTCTCTCAGCAACTTAACTACGACAGATAAAGAGACTTTGGTTGGTGCCATAAATGAGGTTAACGGCCAGATTATACCTATATCACGTGGCGGTACCAATGGCGAAACTTTGACTGAGGCCAGAACAAATTTAGGTGTGATGACAGGAGTGGAACTGTATTATAATGCTTCGGGCAAACATGGTACCATAACGCTCAGTGATTCCATATCAAATTACGCTGCTATAAAAGTGCTTGCGTTTAACAGCGACAACCTAAATATTAGTATTACGATCTGGAACAATGGCGGTAATGGTTGTGAAACAGCTGTAACATCGACATCGCCTTATATTCAAAATAGCGAAAACAGAATGACGTTGTTATCGTCAAGAATAGCGATATCAGATACGTCAATAACGTTCAGCACCGAAACATTTGCTACTATGAGGCCTAGTGGCACACAGTTAACCGTAGGCAATGCCGCTTCCGCTAGTTATACTAAAATTTACAAAATAATAGGATATAAATATTAAAATTTGGGAGGAATTAAAATGGCAATATTAAAAGAAATAGAGTTACCAAGTGGTGTAACTGTAAATTATCATAGAGTGGTGAGCGTTAATAATATAACGAATCATGCGAGTATAATTGAAATTGCGAGCTATACAAGCAAAGCAAAAAGAGAGGAAGAAAAACAAGCCCTCGAGAATCACGAAGGCATGGACGTTTTTATTGAAACTGAATACATGAGTATTCCGTACGATGAAGATTTGGATATAATATCTGCGTATGAATACTTAAAGAGTACCGAAAAATATAGCGGCGGCTCCGATGACTTAATTTAACATAAAAACACTAATCCGTCAGGCAAATGCTTGGCGGATTTTTAAGATTATAATGCGGAAAATGTCTATATTTCCTTTATTCCGAGCACATAATCACTTGTTACATTAAAATTTTCCGCAATCACTTTGAGTTCGATGTCTGTAACAAATCTTTTTCCGCTTTCAATTCGTTGTATTGCGTTTTTGTCCAAGTCCAGCCCTTTTAACTGTAACATATCGGCCAGCTTTCTTTGGGATACCTTTGGGGTTAAACTTTTTCTTAAAGCAGCGACTTTGTTTCCACAGATATTTAATGTGCCGTCGGGATTTTTATTCTTGTACATAAAATTCAATCTCCTTTAAGGCATTCAGTGGCTGTCATAAATTAAATTTTATGTTAATATTTAAATATATATGACACTTACTAAATGTCAATTTTACGTATGGAGGAAATATGGAACAAAAGATCCGTACATTTGCAGGTCATACAAAAGTTTATTGCGCTGAAAGTATAAAAATAAAACTTAAAAAGGAAATTATAAATTTGATAGAAAATCATGGCGTTACTATTTTTTATAATGGCGGAAAAGGCAATTTTGATCGTATTTGTGCCGCCTGTGTTAAAGAACTCAAAAATAAGTACCCATTTATAAAATCATACTTGATATTAGCGTATATTCCCGGAAAGCAAAACCAATTTTACGACAATTTTTATAAAAATTTTGACGGCACTTTTTATCCCGGCATAGAGAAGGCTCCGACCAAATTTGCCATAATTAAGCGAAATGAGTGGATGATTGACAAATCGGATTTTTTAATTGCTTATGTGGAGCATGACTGGGGTGGAGCTTATCGAACTTTTAAGTATGCAAAGAAACAGGAGCATATTAAAGCACTGAATATTTTTGTAAATAGATAGCTGGTTAAAAAATTTTTCCGGTTTGTTTTATTATTTAAATAAATTAAAAAAGCTTGCATATGCAAAAACAATATGCTAATATGTAATATATTTATGATATTAAAGCGCGGAGGTTTGGATTATGATGTTAAAAAAGCATACCAAAAATGTTTTTTGTGGGGGGCGAATAAAGGGCAAGGTGAAGCTTATTTCCCTAATGATTTTTGCGTTAGCATTTATGCTGTGGGGCGGAGTGCAATCAACTTTATGTGTAGTTCCATCGCACACTCATGCGGAGACTGTGGACGGCATAATATGGTACTATAATGTTTTGCCCGGCGACACCGTTGAAATAGCAGGTGTAGCAGGAGATAACGGACATGGTGGCGCGACGCTACTGCCCACGGCAAATATCACCATCCCTAATACTTTGCCTGTAAATGGAGTACAGCGCAAAGTTACGGCGATAGGCAGAGCAGCATTCGCCAAAGTCAGCCTTTTTAATCAAGATTCCATAAAATCAGTTATAATTCCAGATACAGTGACTTCAATCGGCGACAGGGCATTTGAAGGAATCGATTTGACTTCTATTACAATTCCTAACAAAGTAAAGTCAATAGGTAATTCTGCGTTTAGAGATTGCAAGAGCCTAACTTCAGTTGATATGGGTAACAGTGTTGAAACAATTGATGCTTTGGCGTTTTATAATTGCAACCAATTAACCTCAATTGATATACCGGATAGCGTTACTACTCTAGGCGCACAAATGTTTCGTTACTGCTCTGCATTGGACTCTGTTACTCTCGGGGAAAATGTTCGGGCAATAAATGATTACACCTTTTGTGATTGCACAAATCTTGAGTCGATTAATATTCCAAAAAGCGTTTCAACGGTCAGAAGAGCTGCGTTTTACAATTGCCAAAAATTAACATCAATCACTATACCATGTGATTTTAATAAATCTGCTTTTAATGGTGACCAATTTTTTACGGTCAGCGGTGATGAATATACTATAACCTGCAGGAATCCGGTGGGGACACGCTCGGGTACTTTTAGCTATACACATGTATATGGTGAGCCGGATTACACCTGGAACTACGACGAAACAGAGAATAAGTGGACTTGCAGTGCGGAAAGAATATGCGCCGCGAGTGCAGATGCTAGAGAAGCCGAAGATGGGGTGGTTACAGATGCCGTTACGAAAGAGCCGACGTGTATAGATATGGGCGAGACAACGTATACCGCTACGTTTACAAAGCCTAATTTTTTAACTCAAACCAAAACAGTAGCGGACATACCGATAGACCCTGATGCTCACGATTGGGAAACGGTATGGCTCAGCGACGATAACGAACATTGGCATAAATGTAGTCTATGCCAGATGGTAACCGACCGCGCAGAACATACATGGACGGTAGAAGCTAAAACAGATAAAGAAACCAAATATATATGTGATGTTTGCGCAAGAGAGAGAATCGAACAGATCATTCCTCCGCCTTCGCCTGACGAAGATGATGAAGATGATGAAGATGAAAAATCTCATGAATCGTCAGCAGGTTCAAGTATATGGTATCCTAAGACGGGAGATTTTAGTAATGTTTCTATGTTTTTGTTCAATGCATGTTCTTCTTTGGCAATAGCTTGGTTTTCCCATAAAAAACCGAAAAATCTAAAATAAAAATATAAATCTCCCGTGACGTCAAAATCAAGGGAGATTTATTTATCTGATAATAGTCAATTTGGTAAGTAATTTATTCAAACGAAATATCTAATTTTCTTAAAAAGTGTGTCAAATAAGTATTACCATATTTTTCGGAAATTTCTTCTGACATCGTATCACGAGACCATTCTTCATCTGTTAGCAGAAACTTCTTGTTCTCGGATATGGTGTTGTTTAATGCTGATTTTAAAATATTAAATCTCTTTATACAGCTATCGATTTGAGAGTCAGAAAGCAAATCTTTTAAAATCTCCTTAATATCATCATTTTCGGTGGCTAAAATTTTTTGTGCCAAAAATTTACTAACATGCGGCAAATTAATTTTATTTTCCTCAGTTAATAGCGGTGAGATTACACCCCAACATAATCCGTTTTGTAAATTTGTGTTTAGCCCGAACCCGCCTTCGTTATCGAATGCCTCTACTCCAGTTAATTTTCCTTCTTTTACTTTAAAAAAGCAATTCCCGGGATTATGGTCTTGCTCATTTGTAATTGTGTCGAGAATCTGTAGGTTAACTAAGTCTCTTTGGAATGTAGGGTCGATTATAAAATCGGTCTCTTTTATCTCATCAGTAGCGATTCCAGACGCTTTATCGGTGAGAACACCTAATTTTTCGCCATGATTAGTAAGCAATTTAACAAAATCTGATTTTACAACTAAATTATCAATTCCGAGTAATTTTGCCAATCTGTACGTCGATACTTGCCTTATTGCTAAATTGGTTTGTAGATCCCCTTCGTGAATATCGTAGGAGACACATCTCTGCACTAATTCCCTGGAAGCATACAACAGAAAATCCTTTAAATCAATATTCAATTTTTTTGCCACGCAATCGTTTATACCCAAAGAATTGGAGTCGATTTCATCTCTCATATATTTAGAAAGATTAGAATTCCGATTCCACAAAAAGCCAGCGTATATAAACCGATTTAAATTGTCATTTTCAAACACAGTCTTCATTAACAGTGGCTTATCTTGTAAAAACTTACCACTCAGATATTCATCGAAGTAATCATTAATAATTCGTTCAACTTCGGCTTTTTCATTTAGTTTTTTTTTACATTCTTTAAAATATTTAGTATTGCCGTTAAATTCTAACACTCGAATGTTGTTATTCAATCCGCTGACCCAAGAAATATTAGAATTCTTAACATTTACACAGTATGCAGGCTCCAGGGCGTAAATTTTGGCAACACCTAAATATACGAAAGATAAAATAACCATTAAACAATGTTTCATTTTTATTTTCATAATACGTTTTAACCCTCAAATATATCTCTAAAATTTTAATTTTGTTTACAAAATTTCAATCTGGTACCGGTGGTGGGACTTGAACCCACACGTTGTTGCCAACAACGGATTTTGAGTCCGTCGCGTCTGCCATTCCGCCACACCGGCTCAACTGCCTTATTAGTATATCAAAAACATGGGAATTTGTCAAGAAAAAAGTTATTCGTAGTTTTTGAATATTTATGGAATTTTCGCTATAATATATGCTAAGTTATATACTAACTATTATTTGAGAGGTTTTTATGGGTTTAAAAATACTTGCTCCAGCAAAAATAAATTTGGGACTCGAGATAGGCGAAAAAAATAAGAACGGTTATCATGAAGTGGATATGGTCATGCAGAGTATATCACTTTTTGATGAAATGGAGTTAATTATATCGAGCACGGGAACAATAGAAATTGAAATCGATAAAAAATTAAATTGCCCTCCGGGAAAAAATATTGCTTATAGAGCCGCACGTGAATTCTTTGAGTATACAAAAATTAGCGGCAGGGGGATTAAAATCAAAATCAAAAAAAGCATTCCGATGTTTGCGGGGCTTGCTGGAGGAAGCGCGGACGGAGCGGGCGTGATAATCGGGCTTAATAAGATTTTTGAAACGAATTTAGAGCTTTCCGAAATGTGTAAAATAGGTGAAAAAGTAGGCTCAGACGTCCCGTTTTGCATAATCGGGGGAGCGGCATGTGCAAGAGGTACCGGGACCAATTTAACGTCAATTAATACTCTACCGCATTGTAATATTTTAGTGGTCAAGCCGTTTTTTTCGGTTTCTACTTTCGAAGCATACAGCCGTTTTGATAGTATGAAAATGACAAAAGAGCGTAATATGAATGCGCTCGTAACTGCGTTGGAGCTGCAGGATTTATCGGGTGTATGCGCTAATCTTTACAACCGTTTTGAGGAGATTGTAGATAATGAAGAAGTTTTCGAAATAAAAAATAAGCTCCAAAAATCAGGAGCTTTAGGCGCGCTTATGACTGGCAGCGGCTCAGCGGTTTACGGAGTTTTTGAGAATAGGGGAAAAGCTGAAATTTGTTTGCAAGATTTGTGTGGTAGATATGAATTTGTGAGTCTTGCCCAGCCTTTGAATCATGGAGCATTTTTGATATAAAAACAACCCTTTCCGCGAGTGCTTTTATAACGCTCAGGGAAAGGGTATTTAATTAGGAGAGTAAACTATCTACAGTTTTTGGAATTGCTATCGTTTTTGTTTGAATTGTTTGAGTTGTTGGAATTTTGATTGGTCTGGTTGTTGTTTTGTTGGTTTGAATTTTTGTTGCTGTACTCATTTTTCATCTTTCTCACCTCCACGGTAGTATTATTTGCAGGTAGAAAAATAAATATACTGAAAAAATATGGTAACAAATTATTTGAATTTGTAGGGATTATAAAATATTTTTAAAATCAAGAACCGTGTGCTTTTTGTGCATATGTTTTATGAGTCGTTGGTGCAATTTGCCTTAAAAAGTGTTATAATTGGTACGGTACTCAATTTGATTTCGGAGGAATATGCTATGAATAATAAAAAATTTTATGTCACAACGCCGATATATTTTCCCTCGGGAACTCCGCATATCGGTACGAGCTACACCACGATTGCGGCGGACGCTGTGGCGAGATATAAACGTCTGCAAGGTTATGACGTTATGTTCACGACCGGCACGGACGAACACGGGCAAAAAATCGAAACAAACGCTTTAAAAGCAGGCAAAACACCAAAAGAATATGTTGATGAGATCGTGGATAAATTTAAAAATCTATGGAAAATTTTAGGTATTTCTAACAACAAATTTATACGCACGACGGATGAAAGCCATGAAAAAGCCGTTCAGAAAATATTTAAAAAGCTTTACGATGGCGGCAAAATTTACAAAGGCAAGTATAAGGGCTGGTATTGCACGCCCGATGAAGCCTTCTTTACCGATACGCAGCTCAAGGACGGAAAATGTCCCGATTGTGGACGTGAAGTGGTTTGGATGGAAGAAGAGGCTTATTTCTTCAAGCTTTCCGAATACGGCGACAAATTACTCGAATACTATGAAAAACACCCCGATTTCATTCAGCCCGAAGGTCGTAAAAACGAAATGATACAATTTATCAAAAATGGGCTTGATGATTTATGCGTAAGCCGAACAAGCTTTAAATGGGGCATACCGGTTGATTTTGACGACAAACATGTGGTCTATGTGTGGCTCGATGCGCTTACAAACTATATAAATTCGCAAGGATACACTTCCGAAAACGATTCGGAATTCAAAAAATTCTGGCCTGCCGATGTGCATTTCGTCGGAAAAGAAATACTCAGATTTCACGTTATAATTTGGCCGGCTATTTTAATGGCACTCGGTTTACCACTTCCAAAACAGGTTTTTGCGCATGGCTGGATACTCTTTGGAGACGGCAACAAAATGTCAAAATCTCGCGGGAATATCGTTGATCCGATTGTTTTATGTGACCGCTATGGCGTTGACGCTTTGAGGTACTTTTTGATGAGAGAATTTTCATTCAGTTCCGATGGGCTTTTCACAAACGAAGCGCTTATAAACAGAATTAATTTTGATTTGGCGAATGACCTTGGTAACCTTCTTTCGCGTACGGTTGCGATGATAGGCAAATACTTTGATGGAATAATTCCCGAAACTCAAAAAGAAAGTGCGATTGATAGCGAACTGATTAATTTTGCCGTAAATCTCAAAAAAGAATATGAAACAAAGATGGATAATTATAGATTTTCCGCAGCGCTTTCGGACGTATGGTTGCTTATTTCGAAGTGCAACAAATATATAGACGAAACCATGCCATGGAAACTGGGTAAAGACCCGAACGAAAAAGATCGTCTCGCAAGGGTAATGTATAATCTTTGTGAGTGTTTGAGGATAATATCTGTATTAATAGAGCCGTTTATGCCCGGTACGCCGGAAAAAATTCAACATCAAATCGGCGCGGATAAAAATCAGTGTACATGGGAATCAGCCTCAAAATGGGGCGTGTTACCGCGCAATTTAAAAACTCAAAAGGGCGAGCCGCTATTCCCAAGGATAGACGTCAAGAAAGAAATCGAGGAGCTTAATAAAATGGTCGAAGACAGTATGAAGGCCGCCGCAAGCAAAGCCGCAGAAAAAGCTGCAGAAAATGCAGAAAATGCAGAAAACGTGGTAAAACTCATTGATATAGAAGATTTTGCAAAGGTAAAATTAATTGTTGCGAAAATTACCGAGTGCGAACCCGTTAAGAAGTCAAAAAAACTCCTTAAGCTGAGGGTAGACGACGGACAAGGCGGAAGAACCGTAGTTTCAGGAATTTCTCAGCATTATACGCCTGAAGAATTAATCGGAAAAAGTATTATCTTGGTTTCAAATCTTAAACCTGCAAAGCTTTGCGGAGTGGAGAGCAACGGGATGATTTTGGCTGCAACGTGCCCCGAAAATAAAGTAAAAGTAATTTTTGCAGACGACGAAATACCCGCAGGAAGTGAAATTCGCTGATAAGAAGGTGCTTTGGTGGAAAATATATTTGAAACACACGCTCACTACGATGATGAAGCTTTTGATGAAGATAGGCAGCAGCTTTTGGAAAAACTACCTAAACAAGGCGTTTGCGGTATTATCACGGCCGGCGCAGATTTAAAATCATCGGTAGCAGCTGTAGAGCTTGCCGAAAAATATTCTTACATTTATGCGGCAGTCGGCATTCACCCCGAAAATATAACTGAAAATTTTGATGATAATTATTTAGCGAAGCTCGAAAAGCTTGTGAATTCGAGTGAAAAAGTTGTTGCTGTGGGAGAAATTGGGCTCGACTACCATTTTCGCGACGATAATAAGCAAACTCAAAAAGAAGTATTTGCAAATCAGATAAAGCTTGCAAATAAATATAATTTACCCGTCTTGGTGCACGACAGGGAAGCTCACGCCGATACTATGGAAATCTTGAAGAGCGCTAACCCCAAAGGTGTTGTTCACTGCTTTTCGGGCAGCGTAGAGATGGCGCATGAAGTGGTAAAACTCGGCATGTATTTGGGCATTGGCGGAGTAGTTACTTTTAAAAACGCAAAAACTATTGTCGATGTAGTGCGAGAAATGCCACTTGAAGTCATGGTTTTGGAGACCGACGCTCCCTATATGGCGCCTGTGCCGTTTAGAGGCAAGCGCTGCGATTCTTCGATGATAAAGTACACGGCAGAAAAGATTGCCGAAATTAAAAATATCGACGCTCAAAGAGTCTGTGATGTTACGAAATCAAACGCGATGAAATTATTCGGGATTAAATAAGGAGCTAATTATGTTTAAGATCGGACACGGATACGATGTTCATAGACTTGTAAAAGGTCGAGATTTAATTCTTGGCGGAGTAAAAATACCGCACGAAACCGGGCTTTTGGGGCATTCCGACGCAGATGTTTTGCTACATGCCGTTATGGACTCGCTTTTGGGTGCAGCGGATTTAGGTGATATCGGCAAGCATTTCCCCGATACGGACGAAAAATTCAGTGGCGCAAAAAGCACCGAACTTCTTAAATCAGTTTGCGGATTAGTCTTTGAAAAAGGATTTATAATTCAAAATATAGATGCAACTATTTTGGTTGAGAAACCGAAACTCAGCCCTTATATCAATGAAATGCGTAATAATATTGCAGATTGTTGCGGTTTAAGCCCGGAGCAAGTGAGCGTAAAGGCAACCACAGAAGAAGGGCTTGGTTTTACGGGCAAAAAAGAAGGTATCGCGGCGCATTCGGTTTGTTTAATTTCAAAATAACTTAAAAAATCAAAGCCTTTTCGATTATTTCGAGGAGGCTTTTATCAATTTATCGTATTTTTTCATACTATGCTAATGGCAAACAATTTTTAGATATTTAAAATCGCAGTTATAAATTTATGCCAAAAGATAGGAGGTAAAAATATGATATATTTTGACAACTCAGCCACAACATTTCCAAAGCCGCAGTCGGTTACAAACGCAGTCTTTACGGCGATGAGAAAATTCGGCGCCAATCCCGGCAGAAGCGGACACACCATGTCGCGCGAATCGGGGAAGCTTGTAGAAAGTTGTCGCCGGGCAGCTATGAATATGTTCGGAGCGAACGCGCCCGAAGATGTTGTTTTTACGCTAAACTGCACGATGGCGATTAATATGGTTATAAAAGGGCTTCTTAAAAAGGGCGACCATGTTGTTACTTCTTGCGTTGAGCATAATGCTGTTATGCGTCCGCTCAATAAACTTGAAAAAGAAGGCATTATAACGTACACAAAAGCGAGGGTTTACCCATGTGATAATGATAAAACCGTTGATTCTTTCAGAAAAGCGATTAATTCAAAAACGGCGCTTATAATTACGACTCACGCATCAAACGTTTGGGGCATAAAGATGCCGATTGAAAGAATTGCCGCGCTGGGGAAAGTCTATGGAGTGCCGATCCTCGTCGATGGCGCACAGTCTGCGGGCATAATTCCGATTAACATGAAAAAATCAGGTATAGATTACCTTGCTCTTGCAGGGCATAAAGGTTTGTATGGTCCTATGGGTACAGGTATGCTCATAACAAATAGCGGCAGAGAGCTTGATACCATAATAGAAGGCGGTACGGGTACAAGTTCGATGGTACTTTGTCAGCCGAAAGAAATGCCGCAAAAATTTGAAAGTGGAACGCCAAATCTTGCAGGGATTTGTGGACTTAAAGCCGGTATGGATTTTGTAAATTCAAAAGGGATTGAAAGTATTTCTCGCCACGAAATGCAAATTGTAAATCATCTTTATGAAAATATGAGAAAAATCAGTAAGCTTAAGCTTTATATGCCACGTCCGACAGCCGAATATTTTGTACCGCTGATAAGCTTTAATTTTGAAGGAAAAATAAGCGACGAAGTAGGAAAATTTCTTGATTCAAATGGTATAGAAGTAAGAACAGGACTCCACTGCTCGCCGAGTGCGCACGAATTTATGGGTACGGCAAAGCAAGGCGTCGTAAGGGTCAGCCCTTCGGTTTTCAGCACGATGCAAGAGGCCGATAAACTTATCGATATGCTTAAAATATACTCCAAAAATATTTAAAATAATCAGTGTTTTCGTGGATTTGTCAAATAAATTCAAGCCGCACTTTTCAACTCAGATAAAATATGATAAAATTATAAGTATCGGAGTTTTCACCGGTACTTTATCTTTTAATTTTTTGAAATTGGAGAGAAATTATATGGAATTTTTGTCCGCACCTTGGAGATCTTTCGTAAGTTTGATAAGAACGTTCAATGTGTATGATTTTTTCGACATAGCAATAGTTGCGCTCCTCATTTACGGACTTATAAAGCTTGTCCGCGAGTCTCGTGCGGGGCAGCTCGTTAAAGGTATCGCGATAATTTTGGTTGCGTACTTCATAGCGTGTCAGCTGCATTTCAGAATGCTTTCTTCGCTGCTTAATAATTTCTTCCAGTTCAGCGTTTTCGGGCTTTTGATAGTATTTCAGCCCGAACTCAGACAAGCTCTCGAAAAGCTCGGCAGAAGCAATCTCGGTGAGTATTGGTCGGCAAACTACATAAAAAAAGATAAAAACGCTTACGATACTTTGTATTCGGAAATAATCGAAGTTACAAAAGAAGCTGTGCTTTCACTCAGTGAAGAAAAAATGGGCGCTTTGATGGTTTTCGAGAGAAAGACCAAGCTTGGCGATATTATCAGTACGGGAACGATTATAAAATCTAAACCGTCGGTTCCGCTGATTTGTAATATATTTTACAATAAAGCGCCGCTTCATGACGGGGCGCTCATTATAAGAGACGGTGTTTTGTATGCAGGCGGCTGTATTTTACCGCTCACCAAGAACAGCAGACTGAGTGTAAATCTCGGGACGAGGCACAGAGCGGCGCTCGGAATGAGCGAAAATTCAGATGCCGTTGTGGTAGTAGTCTCGGAAGAGACCGGCGCGATATCGATAGCTGTAAATGGCATTTTAACGACATACGATGACCTTGAAGTTTTCGAAAACGATTTAAAATACAATCTTTTGGGCATTAAAAAATAAAAGTAACTCAAAATAACAAGATTGGAGCTGTTGAGCGCTTATGATAAAAAAAGTAAAGCTTGATAAAATGTTTTGGAAGCGTCAATTTAACAAGATAAGAAACATACGAATCGGGAAACTGTTTCATAATAACAGATTTGCTGCGGTTTTTGCCGTTTTGGCGTCGTTTATAACGTGGATTGTTGTGTCGTCGAACGATAGTGATATAGTCCCGGTTACGATCTCGGATATCCCCGTGGACATACAGCTTTCTGAAAGTGCAAAGCAAGACGGGCTCAGAATTTTCAGCGGTCATAACATAACCGCGCGCGTGGAAATCACGGGTAACCGCATTATAGTCGGACAAGTTACCAAAGATGATATTCAAGTAACGGCTCCTCAGGCAGCGAGTACAATAATGTCGCCGGGGAACTACACTTTAGAGCTTTCCGCGAAAAAAGTCGGTGTTTTGCAGGATTATAACATAGTTTCGGACGTGAAACCGTCTGTGATAACCGTCATGGCTGACAGATACAGAGAAGCCGAATTTGAAATAGAACCTGAAATAGATTTTACGTCCAAATCGGGATATTATGTGGGAAATACGGTGCTTTCATCGCCGAAGGTAACTCTTTCGGGACCCGAAACGGAAATTTCAAAAATTAAAAAAGTTGCAGTTAAATCATCTGTACCGGGCGAGATAAGCTCTACCGTACATCTTAAACTGCCGCTGATCATGTACGACGCGTACGGTCAACCGATTTCCAGCGAAACAATCACAAGCAGTGTCAATGAAGTGGAGGCTACGATACCAATTCTGATGCAAAAAGAAGTGGAAATTTCGCCAAACTTTAGTAATGCACTCGAAAATATAGATTTTAAAAGCGGTGCGTATAAAGACATTGTTCGTGTGACGCCTTCAAAAATTACGGTCGCCGGACCTGATTACATAGTTTCAGAGCTTAAGAAAATCGAACTTGACAGTATTGATTTGAATAACGTCAATTTGGAAAAGAACAAATTTACAATGCCGATAAATCTGCCGCAAAATTGCAGAAGTCTTAATAATACTTATTCCGCAGACGTGACTGTTAATATGTCGGGATTTCGTGAAAAAAACTTGCAGATAAAAGATTTTGAGTTTTTAAATCTTCCGCAGGGTAAAAGCGCGGAAGTATATAACGGTGAAATAAACATCACTGTTCTGGCGCCTACGAGTAAAATAAACTTAATAAAATCATCTGATATAGCTGCGAGCGTTGATTGTGGAGGGCTTGAGTCGGCGGGCTCGTCGGAAATGCCGGTAAACCTCAGGATAATGAATCATGGCGATGCATGGGTATATGGCAAGTACTATGTTAACGTCAATATAAAAGATTAAAACTTAGGACGGAGAACTTTCAATGGATAGACGCACTTCGAGAGAACAAGCATTTGTATTCTTGTTTGAAAATACATTCGGAATGAATTCACCCGAAGAAATAATGGAAAACGCAATGCTCGCCCGAGAGGAGAAAGTCAGTACATTTACAAGAAACCTTTTTGACGGTGTGTTGGAGAAGATCGAAAAAATAGATAAAACTATAGATGAAAATCTAATGGGCTGGAAACGAGATCGTATTTCTCGCACAGCGCTTGCTGTTTTGAGGCTTGCGGTTTACGAGATAGTATTTGAAAAAGATACTCCAAATAAAGTTGCGGCGAATGAGGCCGTGGAATTAAGCAAAAAATACAGCACAAAAGAGGAATCGTCTTATATCAACGGAATTTTAGGGTCGATTATTTCAAAAACAGAGTCGGCAAATTAAACTTTCTCGGAGGGTGCTGTAATATGGTGCAAAGCCGAAATGTAGTTACCGTCTCACAGCTGAATAGCTACATAAAAGCTACTTTTGACCAAGACGAAAACCTAAGAAGGCTGTATGTAACGGGTGAAATATCTAATTTTAAAAGGCATTACCCGAGCGGTCATCTGTATTTTTCTCTAAAAGACAAAAATTCTGTAATTCGTGCGGTTATGTTTTCTTCGAGCGCCGAGATGCTTTCGTTTGAACCTAAAGACGGTATGAATGTTGTGGTTTGTGGTAGAGTTTCGTGTTATGAGGCGTCGGGGCAATATCAAATATATGTAGAAAAAATCCAGCCCGAAGGAGTAGGCTCGGTGTATCTTGCTTTTGAGCAGTTAAAGATGAAACTCGCCGAAGAAGGTCTTTTTGATGAAAGTTTAAAAAAACCTCTTCCGAGATTCCCAAAATGTATCGGCGTGGTCACATCAAAGACGGGAGCCGTAATTCACGATATAAAAACGGTCGCGGCGAAAAGATATCCGCTTTGCGAAATAATGCTGTATCCCGTGGAAGTGCAGGGCGAAAAGGCGGAAAAAGAGATAGTTCAAGCTATCGAATATTTCAACAAAAAATCGTGCGTAGATGTAATAATAGTTGGTCGTGGTGGAGGTTCAATCGAAGATCTTTGGGCATTTAATAAAGAATCCGTTGCCAGAGCGGTAGTTTCTTCGAAAATACCGATAATTTCGGCAGTAGGGCATGAAACAGACTTTACAATTTGCGATTTTGTTTCGGATAGGCGCGCAGCCACACCTTCGGCGGCCGCTGAAATGGCGCTTCCCGATGCGTCTTATGTGAAAATTATGATTGAAGATTTTGAAAACAGAATAAAAAGTTTAGTGCGCCAGAAAACAGCAGATTGTGAATATTTTCTTAAATCGTCTTTAAATGCTCTTGAATTGTGCGGCGTTTCATCGGATATAGATTTAAACCTGCTTAAAATAAGTCAGCTGAAAGAAAATCTAAAAAAATCTTGTTTTTTCGCTCTTGAAAATCTTGAAATTAGATATAAAAATCTCGAAAAACGCCTGCATCTCTGTTCGGAAGAGTCTATTTTAAAGCGTGGTTTTTCAAGGATTGTGAATTTGGATAGCGGTAAAATAATATCAAGCATAAAAGATATAATAGAGGGCGAAGATGTGGCTATTTCGTTGTGTGATGGTACTGTGCAGTGTAAATTGACCGAAGTAAAAACGGGGAGGAATTAAAAATTGGCAAAGAAAAAACTTACTTTTGAAGAGTCGCTTGAAAATCTCGAAAATATAGTATCAAAACTCGAAAGCGGAGAAGAATCACTCGAATCAACGCTGAAACTCTATCAAGAGGGTCTTGAGGCGAGTAGAAACTGTAAGGAAATTTTGGAGCAGGCAAAACAGAAGATAACTGTTTGCGAAACTGAAGATAAGCTGGTGTGATTTTGGATTTTAAAACTAAATTTGATGAATATGTAATAGATTTTGAGAAGCATCTTAAAGATTACACAAAGCCTATAAATATAAATAACGTTCACCCAACGCTTCATGAAGCGATAAATTATAGCCTTTTGTCGGGCGGTAAGAGGATTCGGCCAGTGCTTATGCTTGCGTTTTGCGACCTCTTTGGTGGGGATAAAAATAATGTGTATCCCTTTGCTTGTGCGCTCGAGATGATCCATACGTATTCGCTTATTCACGACGATTTGCCGTGTATGGATAATGACACAATGCGCCGCGGGGAACCTTGTAATCATGTAGTTTTTGGCGAAGGTATGGCGCTTTTGGCGGGCGATGCGCTTTTGACCCAAGCTTTTGAAATTGCGAGCAGTTTTGAAGCACCCGAAAATTTAACGGAAAATCAAATCAAAAGCATAAATATTTTGGCAAAGTGCGCAGGTTCTGTGGGAATGATTTCGGGTCAATGTTTTGATTTACACACCGATAAGAAAAATTTTTCAATGGATGATGTAATTAATATTTATAGGCTCAAAACAGCAAAATTGTTTTGTGCGGCGGCATCTATCGGGGCAGTAATGAGTGGGGCTGACAAAAATCAGGTTGATTTGGTGGAACAATTCGGTGAAAAACTGGGGATATCATTCCAGCTGATTGATGATATTTTAGATAACGAAACTGAATTTTTGAGCGTTTTTAAAGATGAAACGCCGAATGAATTTTTATCAAAGCTCACCTTTGAGGCAAAAGAAATTCTTATAAAAATCGGCGGTAATATAGAATTTTTGACCATTTTGACAGACTATTTGATAAAACGTACACACTAAGACAAAAGGAAGTTTATAGATTTTATGAATTATGCAGATTCAGATAACAATTATGAATATTTAAATAGAATAACATCACCTAAAGACCTCGACAAAGTGGATGATCTTGCCAAGCTTTGCGCGGAGATAAGACATAAAATTTTAAAAGTGGTATCAAAAAACGGGGGACATCTTGCGTCAAATTTGGGTGTAACCGAGCTTACTGTGGCACTTCATAAAATTTTTCATGAACCCGAAGATAAGATTATTTGGGATGTAAGTCATCAATGTTACGCTCATAAGATGCTCACGGGCAGATTTAACCAAATAGATACTCTGCGCCAAGAAAACGGGATTTCGGGCTTTACGAACAGAAAGGAAAGTCAGTACGATGCTTTTACCGAGGGACATAGCAGCGCTTCTATATCGGCGGCACTGGGTCTTGCGTACTCAAAGCAGATAAAAAAGGAATCGGGGCACGTTGTTGCAGTGATAGGCGACGGCGCACTCAGCGGCGGACTTGCCTACGAAGGCATTAATAACGTGGGGAGACTCAAGCGTAATTTTATTCTGGTCATAAATGATAATAAAATGTCCATATCCAAAAACGTCGGAGCTGTTGCGAGATATCTTAATGCGGCAAGAATTAGACCTTCCTATATGAAAGCCAAAAATGCTCTGGAAAAAATGCTTAATAAGACACCTTTCGGTAAGAAAATTAAAGATGTTATGAAGGAGTCCAAATCCGCGGTTAAAAGGGTCATTTATAAAGACAATATGCTTTCGAATATGGGATTTGCTTACTATGGCCCTGTTGATGGTCACAACCTTGATGAGCTTCAAAAGGCTTTTGCTACCGCAAAATCTCTGAACAAACCTGTCGTTGTCCACGTAATTACAGAAAAAGGTAAAGGATATAAGTTTGCCGAAAAAAGGCCACAAAATTATCACAGCGTTCCTGCATTTGATATAGCCACGGGCGAGAAAAATTCAAAGATCAGCGGCAAAACTTTTTCGCAAGAGTTCGGACGTGCAATTTGTGAGCTTGCCGAGAAAAACCCTAAAATTTGCGCAATAACTGCCGCGATGACTGAGGGGACTTGTCTGCAAGAATTTCGTTCGAATTTTAAAAATCGCTTTTTTGATGTGGGTATTGCCGAGGAACACGCTGTCACTTTTGCGGGTGGACTTTCTGCAGGCGGCATGATACCTGTGTTTGCGGTTTATTCAACCTTTTTGCAGAGGTCTTACGACCAAATCATGCACGACGTGGCGATGCAAGGATTAAATATGGTTCTGGCAGTCGATAGGGCGGGATTCGTTGGGGAGGACGGCGAAACTCATCAAGGAATCTTTGATGTCCCGTTTTTAAACACTATTCCCGGTGTTAAGATTTTTTCTCCGAGCTATATCGGTGAGCTTGCTCCGATGCTCAAAAAATGTACGGAAAGTAAAGGCATTTCTGTCATCAGATATCCGAAAGGCGCGGATGCATATAAGCCCGCGGAGTTTAAGTATACGGGAAATGATTATGATTTCTATGGTGAGAAAGATTCAAACACTCTGCTCATTACTTATGGAAGAATTTTTTCAAGCGTCATGGCCGCAAGCGAACGTATGAAAAGCATCGGGAAGACTTCTTGCGTGCTAAAAATGAATGTTATAAAACCCCTAAATAAAGAACTTATGTCAGATGTTATGAAGTTTGATAAAATAATATTTTTCGAAGAAAGCGTTAAGTCAGGCAGCGTTTCGGAAAAATTGGGAGATATGCTGATTGAGAACGGGTTTGGCGGCAAATATCAATCTGTTACTGCCGAAGATGATTTTATGAGCCACGCTACGATTAAATCTCAGCTCAAGAAATGCCGTCTGGACACCGAAAATATCGTAAGGAAGCTTATGTTCAGTATATAAAAGTATTTAATGAGCATATATTTAACCGAGGTGATAGTCGGTTGAATACTGCTAAAATTATTAAGATGCTTGAATACTGCGGCATGTCCTACAAAAATATTCAGCCTGAAATTTCTGAAAAAATAGTTTTCATTAACGATAAAATAACGGACGTTCAGTGTTTTCTGAGGATAAAAGATAACGAAATGACGATAACTTTCAGAGGTTCCGATTCGCGCAAAGACTGGATTGTTGATTCCAAATTTTGGAAGTCCGTTATTCCGTATAATAATTATCGCTCAAAAATAAGAGTTCATAGTGGTTTTATAAGTACATATAAGTCAGATAATATTCGCGGGAAAATTCAAGAAGAAGTAGAAAAAAACAAGATTAAAAAAGTCGCTCTGACAGGGCATTCCTACGGGGCGGCTTTGGCTATTTTGTGTGCGGTCGATTTGGAATATAATTTCCCAAAAAATGACTACGAAGTAATTGTTTTCGGCTCTCCGAGAGTAGGAAATAAATGCTTTCAAAAATCATATAATCTCAGAGTTTTTAAGACGCTCAGAGTTGAAAACGTAAATGATTTGGTTACAAAAGTGCCGTTTGCGTGCATGGGCTACAGGCACGTCGGTGCCAGCCTTAAAATAGGAAATAAAAGTTCATTTTTTATCCCGAATATGCGCTCTCACACCTTGCAAAATTATTACCCAAGCATACTCAGGCTATAAATTGCTATAGTTATGATTTGATTTTTTTAAGGTATTCCGCAAAAGCTTTTTCGTTTTTGTTTTCTCCCGGATAGTAATATTTTGTGTTTTTAATTTCATCGGGTAAGTACTGCTGATCTACCCAGTGGTTTTTAAAGTCGTGAGCGTATTTATATCCTGGGATGTCATTTTCGGATTTTTCGCTCGAATCGCAGTGAATGTTTTGTAAATGGCGCGGAATTTGATATATTTTCCCGCTTTTTACGTCTTTTAAAGCTGTACTTATAGCTTTATAGGCTGAATTCGATTTTGGCGAAGTTGCAACCATTACGACCGCATCGGCAAGCGGAATGCGCGATTCAGGCATTCCTACTTGCAAAGCTATATCAATACACGATTTGACAATCGGAATAATTTGAGGATACGCAAGCCCGACGTCCTCGCACGCGCAGACCATAAGCCGCCTGCAAATGCTTGCAAGTTCGCCCGCATCAAGAAGCCGCGCTAGGTAATATATAGAGGCGTCTATGTCAGAGCCTCTGAGAGATTTCTGAAATGCCGAAAGTAAATCAAAATGGTCATCGCCCGTTTTGTTGTAGCTGAAAAACGAATTATCTTTTAGCACTTCTGCGGTTTTTTTATAATCAATATTTTTAATTTTTCTTTTTGTTTCGGTAGCTAAAATACATATTTCAAGCATGTTCACGGCTTTTCGCACGTCTCCGCCGGAAATTTTCGATATAGTATCAAACGTTTTTTCGTCGACCTTTATTTTTATGTTTTCTGAATCTTCCAGTAGTTTTACGGCTCTTTCAAGAGCTTTTTTTATTTCTTCATTTTCGACCGATTTGAATTCAAACACGTGACATCTGCTTAAAATGGCGTTGTATATATAGAAATAGGGGTTTTCTGTTGTTGAGGCGATTAATGTTATTTTGCCGTTTTCCAAAAATTCAAGCAAAGATTGCTGCTGCTTTTTGTTAAAGTACTGAATTTCGTCAAGGTATAGAAGAACGCCGTTTGGCGAGATGATGGGGTTAATGGACGCAACTATTTCTTTTATATCGGAAAGACTTGCCGTAGTTGCGTTTAATCGGTATAGTTTTTTATCGGTTTTTTCAGAAATTATCTGCGCGACGGTTGTTTTTCCCGTCCCCGGAGGGCCATAAAATATTAAATTCGGAACTTCTCCCGAATTGATTATTTTGGTAAGCAATCCGTCATCTCCGAGTATATGTTTTTGGCCGCAGATTTCACTCAAATTTTTAGGCCTCACCTTTTGTGCAAGTGGTTCATTATTCATAGAAATTTAATCTCCATTTTATTTTGCAAATCGTTTGTAATTATATTATAATTGAAATCGGCAAATAAATAAATACTTATTGCCGAACACAAATTTAGAAGGGATGTAGAAATTATGGCAGCATGGTTCAGTTCATTTATGGTTTGGGTGTCGGACCCGTGGAATTTTCTTTCGATACTGATGTCAGCTATTGCGTTTGCAGGTACTATAATGAATGCGGAAAGAAATAAGTGGGGTTTTGCCTTTTGGCTTGTTTCGAATTTATATATGAGCATAAGATTTTTCACGATAGGGGAGTATGCTCAAAGCGCACTGTTTTTTGCTTATTTTGTTCTTGCCATTCGTGGAGTTTTTGCTTGGACACAAAAAGAAGAAAAAGACAAAAAAGCTGTTGAAGAAGCAGCTGCGACGGGCGTTGTGAATTTCGAGGAACATGAATAATAGATTATGAAATTGCTTTTACATAGTTGCTGTGCGCCCTGCAGTATAAAATGCATAGACACGCTAAGGGAAGAGGGCATAGAGCCGACGCTTTTTTGGTATAATCCCAATATTCACCCTTTTACGGAGTACAGAAACCGTAAAAATGCACTTATTGAGTGGGCAAAAGAAGAAAATTTGGAAGCGATTATTAAAGATGAATATGGACTTCGAAAATTTATTGATAATGTTTATTCGAACTACGGTGAAAGATGCGGATATTGTTATACCATAAGGATTAGTGAGGTCGCAAAAACAGCCAAAGAAAACGGTTTTACACATTTTTCGACCACTCTTTTAATTAGTCCGTATCAAAAGCACGAAATGATAAAGGGTGTAGCGGAAAACATTGCCGAGAAATATGGCGTTGAATTTTTATATCGAGATTTTAGACCATATTTTAGAGAAGGTCAAAAGATAGCTCGCGAAAAAGGTATATACATGCAAAAATACTGCGGCTGTATTTTCAGCGAAGAAGAAAGATATTTAAAAATAAAAATTTAATAAAATTATTGACTTGGATTTTATTGTGTGCTAAACTGAACGTACGGAATTGTTTACAGTGTTCGTATTGGAGAGGTGTCCGAGTGGTTTAAGGAGCCGGTCTTGAAAACCGGTGATCCCGGCGACGGGACCGTGGGTTCGAATCCCACCCTCTCCGCCAGTTTAACACAATTTCATAGGCGGTTATGGAGAAGTACTCAAGTGGCTGAAGAGGCGCCCCTGCTAAGGGTGTAGGTCGAGCGATCGGCGCGAGGGTTCAAATCCCTCCTTCTCCGCCAGATATAGATCCCATGATACTGCGGTATTGTGGGGTTTTTATGCTGTAAATTTTTTAAATATTTATTTAAATAATTTTGCTATTCAGGTGCATTTGCTTCGCCAAAGAGGTGGCGAAGAAATGCCACGATTATTTTCAACCGTGGATATGTTCCTGTCAAAGAAGGTTGCACCATGCTTCGTGCTGTATTTTTGTACTCTTAAAATTCCGTTTGCGCCGATTGCATCGCATATGTCTGAATCGGAAACTATCTTGCCTTTTAATTTCTCGGGTTGCTTTCCGCTGAGCCTTTTGCTGTATCCTATACTCGCAATAACTCTGCAAACTTCACTTTGCGTTTCCCCATCGATGCCACAGTTATTCATAATTTTTTGGCATTTGTCGGATCTTTTGCGTTTTCGTCCCCGAATAATTTGTAGTCGTTAACATAGTGCAGAAGCGCTATAAGGGCTGTCAAGTTTTTGTTTGCGCCTTATTTTTCAGCAAATTTTAAAGATCAGTTTAAAACCCGGTCGATGTGATCCATGCCGTGACCAGAGTTATCTTTTGCTAAAATTTCTCTTACTTTTTCTTTTATGTTGTTTATCACAACTGCCTCTCTTCTAATGCTTTGCCTAATTGATTATATAATGTTATATGGGGCATTTAAATTTTATTTGATACTTTTAAAATAACTAAAAATCAGGTTGATAATTAATTGTTGTTGAGATATCATGTATTCTATGGGTAATTTTATTTTTGAAAGAAGAAGGAAGGATTATTTTGCAGTATTTAACTGATATTCTTACTACCATAGGCGATAATCTTTATACTTATGTTGTGCTTGCACTTATTATTTTGTGTGGACTTTACTTTACTTTTAAGACGCGTTTTGCGCAGTTTCATCTTTTCCCCGATTCCGTACGTTATATGATGGAAAATTCGGGAGAGGGAAAAGTTTCATCGTTTCAGGCGCTGATGACATGTACGGCATCAAAAGTTGGTACCGCCAATATCGCAGGCGTAGCACTGGCCGTAGTCGTGGGAGGCCCCGGAGCGATTTTTTGGATGTGGGTTATGGCCATTATCGGTGCTGCTTCGTCTATCGTGGAGGCTACTCTGGCACAGATTTACAAAAGCCGAACCAAAGATGGAAATATGTTTATCGGCGGACCCTCATACTACATAAGCAAAGCACTAAAAAAACCGAAGCTCGGCATAGTTTTTTCAGCTTTATTTGTATTTTGTTATATGTTTGCGTTCAGCATTTTGCAGGCCAATAATATGTCCAGCGCTTTTGAAACATTTATTCCGAATTACCACGAAACAATTTGGCCGTGGATGATTGGTATTGTATTCACGGTTTTAATTGCTATGGTTGTTTTTGGCGGACTTTATCGTATCAGCTTTGTATCTTCTTACTTAGTGCCTGCAATGGCAAGTGTATATCTGTTTGTCGGATTTTACATTTTCATAACAAATATCGGTAGATTGCCTGAAATTTTCGGAGCGATATTTCAGGATGCGTTTGATTTCAGTGCGATTTACGGAGGATTTGTGGGGAGCATAATAATTTTAGGCATGAAACGAGGACTTCTTTCAAACGAAGCAGGAATGGGTAGTGCGCCGAATGCAGCGGCATCAGCCGTAACGTCGCACCCGGTTAAGCAAGGAATTATGCAGATTTTATCTGTTGGGATAGATACTCTTTTAATATGTTCGACATCGGCTTTCATAATTCTTCTTTCAAGGAATCCGCTTATGCCGTATATGTCGGGAATACCGCTTATGCAGGCCGCGGTCAGCTCGCAAGTTGGAGCATGGGGGTCGTACTTTATAGGTTTCTCCGTGCTGTGTTTTTCATTCTCGGCGATAATAGGTAATTTTGGTATTTCGGAGCCGAATTTGCTATTTATAAAAAACAATCAGAAATTCGTAAATATTACGCGCGCCGTTTGTCTTTTAGCCGTTTTTGCCGGTTGTATAGTCGGGCCGAAATTGGCTTGGAGTCTTGCGGACGTTGCTGTAGCCATGCTCGCAACTTTAAATCTGGTCGTTATATTTATTTTGAGAGGACGCTTTATGGTTTGTTTCAAGGATTTTGTCAAACAACGCAAAGAGGGGAAAAACCCTGTATTCAAAGCTGAGGAATGCGGAATTTACGATACTACAGAGTGGAAGTAAAATTCGTCAGAAATCATATAAAAGTGTCGTTTTAAACGGCATTTTTAATTTTTTTGAAAAAATTAAATTTAGTGGTTGATATTTATCAAAAGGCATGATATCATATTGTAAATTATATATTTTATAAATATAATTTAATATTTTTAAGGAGGAAAAAATTATGAAAAAAGGTTTATTACTGGCAGTTTTAGCAATGCTTGCAAGCGTAACTTTAATAGGGTGTGGTCAGAAATCGGAAGAACAGCCGACTGACGATTCCTCAAACACAGTGGCGACCGAGGAGCAAAAAACTGAAGAAAATTCCGACGAGCAGAAAAACGAAGAGAAAAAAGACGAAAATGATCAGAGCATAGACTTGGGCGAACAGACTATCGAAGGTGAAAGTGTTGAGGGTACGATCTATGGCACGGGTAAGTATCGTTTGACCAAGGGGTCGGACAGAGTTGTTGCAGTATGGGTGAAGGATACCACGAAAACTAAAATAGAATATATATTTGATAACGGAAAACTTTCAGCCGTAAAAGTTGAAACGTCCTATGAGAACGAGGATCAGGCGAAAGGCATGTATGATTCGGTCATAAAGAATCCCAACGCTACAAAAGGTCTAAAAGACTTTAAACTTGAAGGCAAATCAGTTAAGTACGAAGCTGAAGAAAGCCAGTGGAGCGATATCAAGGACTATACCAAAGATCAGATCTTTGACGAGCAGAAAAAAGCTCTTGAAGAACTCAGCAAAGTAGATGATATTAGATCAGACGATTAATATATTAGAACTACAAAGCCGCCGTTTAAGGCGGCTAATTTTATTTTTTTAAAATATCTAATATTTTTTCAAAATATTTCGGAAGTTTGCTGTCAAGCCCCATATATTTAAGCGTAGTGGGGTGAATAAACCCTATTTTTTTTGCGTGTAAACATTGACCTTTAAGAAATTTAAAAGGATTTTGTTTCGCCGAGCCGTAAACTTCATCACCGAGAACAGGATGCCCCAAATGCGCCATGTGAACTCTGATTTGATGAGTCCTTCCTGTTTCAAGATTTAATTTAATATGGCTATACCCGCTGAATTCTTCCAAAACTTCATAGTGAGTGATCGCTTTTTTTCCGTTTGGAGGCGGCACAACTGCCATTTTTTTACGGTTTGTTTTGTGCCTCCCGATGTTCGTTTCGATTGTCCCTTTTTGATCCTTTAACCTTCCGATAATTATAGCTTGATACTCTCTTGTAAAACTGTGGTTTTTTATTTGCTCGGCTAAAAACTTATGGGAGTTATCGTTCTTTGCGACTATTAATAATCCGCTTGTGTCTTTGTCTATCCTGTGGACGATCCCCGGCCTGAGAACGCCGTTAATGCCCGACAAAGAGTCTTTGCAGTGATAAAGAAGCGCATTCACGAGCGTCCCCGAAGTATTCCCCGGAGCAGGGTGGACGACCATATCTTTTGGTTTGTTGACTATAAGCAAATCATCATCTTCATAAATTATATCCAGCGGGATATTTTCCGGAGCGACTTCATATGGTTCGGGATCAGGAATACTGATCTCAATAACATCATTTTCGTTTAGTTTATAGTTTTTTGAGATTTCGTTTTTGTTTATAAGAACGAGTTTTTTTTCGATTAATTTGTGTATGTATGAACGCGAAAGCTCTGGAAATTCCTCGCTTAAAAATTTATCTATTCTTTCTTTGTTGCTTTCGTGCGACGCGGTAAGAACGAAGCTTTCCATATATGTTACCCCACCCCCAAATCGGTGTTGTTTATTGATATTTCAACGTTGTTTTTATCTTTTATTTCAGGATAAATCTCATTTAAAAACCTATCTATAAGCTCAAAATCAGGTTTCATTTCCGAATCATTTTCCACGAAAACGTTAACCATATAGCGTTCAAAAAATTTTTCCGCAATTTCTATGTCGTTTTTTACGCCCTCCAAAGTTTGCCCCTTCACTCCGACGAGCAAATTAATACTGCTGAAATATTTTGCAATCTCTGCCGCAGTTACGTTTTCGTGTATGCCTTTATTCCAAGAATTTCTTAGCTTTGTATTAAATGTTTCTATTCCTGTTCTGAATTTCACGTCTTGATTTTTAAACTTTGCGGCGAATTCATCGAGTTTGTTTCGGTACGCCCAATGGACTTCAAACCATAGTTCTTTTAGACCAAGCTTGTCCGCTTTTTTGATGATTAAATCCAAAGTTTTTGTGTCGAGTTCCATAGCCGAACCGGAATTTATTATCTCGACTATTCCGAATTCTCCCGTAAGTTTATCAATTACAGGTTTGTTTATTAAAAAAGGGTCTTCGCTTATGTCTTCAAAATAGTCGCAAAACCTGCATTTTTTCCAAAAGCAGCCTGTGCCCTGTAAAAGTATGAATTCTCTTGGAAATT
Source organism: uncultured Clostridia bacterium (assembly GCA_947305745.1). GTDB lineage: Bacteria > Bacillota > Clostridia > Oscillospirales > Acutalibacteraceae > UMGS1491. Next base: position 26,083 of record CAMZEH010000003.1, read on the forward strand.
TCCTCGTTATTTTTGCGTATCTGGATTTTATCTCTTTCATTCTTTGGTTCCTTTATTTTTTGTTATATTTATATAATAAAATGATTAACCAAAAAATACAAGAGCTTGATGTAAAAATCAAGCTCCTGGAAGGTTATTTTGCTTCTGTAATTTTAATTTTGTCGCTCTTAATTCCCGATTGCCCCGTTACGATATCCTTTATTACAATCGCCGTGTTTTCTTTAAGATTCCCCGGGCTCACGATGACGCTGCACTCGCCGTTTTGTATGAACGCAATGCACTCGCCAAAACCTTTGGCTTTTACCAGATTTTCTATGTTTGATTCTTGTTCTATATTTTTGGAAAGTTCTTCGGACTGTTTTAAAATTTCTTTTTTAATCTCCTCGTCTGTGTTTTGAGAGTCTATGAGCGATTTTAATTTTTCTGCCGCTTGGTCATGCGCTTTTTGCCTGTTCGATGATGCTTCGGCGAAGAATTTTTTAGTCTGAGATGAAGATGAATCGGGTGAAGTGGTTATGTTATCAGGCGATTCCGATACTTTTGAAGTGTTTACATATCTTGCTTCGCCGAGTTCATGAGCTGTTTCTATCGCATCGGGTGCGTCAAATTCATGCGTGTCGGAAAACTGCCAGTTGAGGTAAACCGCAGCTCCGAGAGCTACCACCAGCGATGCTAAAATAAGTTGACGTTTGTGAAATTTCATTTTTGTTCCTCCAATTTAATTTTTATTTTATTTTTAATTTGATTTTGTTATGCAAACTCTGTTTGAATTTATGTTAAGCGCCGTGGTGACGGCTTCGGTTATGCGGTTTTTGACGATTGGATCATCGGCGCCGGGGCATATTACCACCGCACCTTTAATTTTTGGTTCGAGTTCGGTTACGGCGAGAGCTTTTTCGCCGCCGTCGGAGCCTTTCACGGTAATAAACTTTTTTTCGGAGTCATTGCTTTCTTTTTTTCGAGTTATATCTTCGCCCGATTTATCTTCGCTTGCCTCGTTGTTTTTCTTCTCCTCGGTTGCATAAATGGTTTCACAGGTGCCCTCAAATGTAATTAAAACTTTAGCTTTTCCCGCACCGTTTATGCCCGAAACGATATTTTCAAGGCTTTCCTCCAAAGATTTTTTCTTAGCAGACATAGAAGTTTCAATTTTGGAGCTGCTGCAGGGCATATCTTTTTCTTTTTTTGGGGCAATAAACCCCGAAATGAAAATCAGAGCTATGCCAGTAACGCCGAGCATAAAGATAATATTCTGCTGATTTTTCGTGAGCGGAAATTTTTTTATAAATTCTGTCAGTTTATTTTCGTCCGTGCTTTTTGACGGCATTTCTGAGTTTCGCCTCCTTATACTTCTATAAATTCGGTGCAAATTTTGAGATTTTTTTCGATATTTTCTTTTGCCTTTTCAGTATCTCCGGGCTCATTTTTTTGTACGTATATTTTGCATCTAATCATTACTATGCAGTTGTCCTCGTTTTTATCCGTAAATATTTCAATTTTTTTCGGGTTTATTTTAAAGTCGGTAAGTTCAAGCTTTATCGCTGCTTCTAAGCTTTTGTTCATAAGCTGTTCGGTTTGTTTTTCAATTTTGTCTGTAAACTTTTTGGCATTTTTTGTAGGTAAGAATTCATCAGACTTCGGCATTTTAAAGTTTAGACTCTGCTTGCCTGCGTTTATCGCACCTACGAATGCACTCAGCACAAACATAGATAAAATAATATTTATAGATTTACCGATTTTGCCTTTTGGGATAAAAAACTCTGCCAGAACGCACACGGCAGAAGTGGCGCTTATCAGACCGAACCACGAATTCCATTCGTTCATAAGATTTACCCTCCGATTATCATAATTATCCCCGATGACGAGATGAGTATCACGATTACGCACGAAAGCACGGCAATTAGCGTTTTTACTATCTCGGATGTGCTTTTAAATAGCAGTGACGGTTTTTTAAGGTCGAATGCGTCGCTCAAAAATTCGCAAATGCCTAAAAATACTACCCAAATTACGCATTCGCTCATAAGCGGAATGAAAGTGAATATTCCTGCGATAATTCCGAACGCACCAACGCCGGATTTTAGTAGGTTTAGGCAGCCTCTTACGGTAGAAAACGCATCGCTTACCGCGCCGCCCACAATAGGCACGCATGTGTCGATGAGCATTTTTGTGCCTGATATGGCAAGATTATCCGCCGAGTTACTTACTATATTTTGAAGCGTCAGTATTCCGACAAAAATTGCGGAAATCACTTTTACAACCGATTTTATAAACCTATATGATGATGAACAGAATTTTTCAAGATTTACATGAGTTGAAACCGCTGAAATTATTGAAATTCCGAATAGAAAGTTCATAATCGGAATTAAAAAAAATTCTGAAAATCTTGATACTACTTGCCCCGAAAAAAGCACCAAGCACTGATAAGCCGAGGCGCTAATGGGTTTTCCTGCTGCTATCATAATGCCGCCCATCACGGCTCCTAAAGCGACTGTAAAATTCGATGCGGTGAGTATAAGAGATTTTGATGCGGCTATGCATCTGGTAATAGGAGCCGTTAAGCAGCCCGATAAACACAGCGAACAGACAAGATTTAATACATTTTCTTGAGGTGTTTTTTTGTTTGTGGGAGTAAAATTTTTAAATCCTGCGCATAAAATTAGAACTCCCAAAATGGAAGTCAGATAAGAAAAAATGTGCTTGAAATTCCTTTCGCTTACTTCATAAATTTCTTCCAAAAAACTTGATATATCCATTTTGCTGAAGCTTTCGGGGTTGTCAATTGAAATCCCAAGTTTTTCGAGTGATTTTAAAGCATCTTGCGGGGCTTTATCGCTGAGCTGTGCCGCTCCGCTTGACTTAAATTGTTCTTCATATATTTCATTTTTATTTGAGACTTCGGAGAAAACACAAGGCATAAACACAAAAAATAAAGCAAAGCAAATTATAAATTTTAAAACGATTTTGATTTTAATTCATCCCCAAAATTTTAGTAGTGGAAGTGATGATTTGCTCGAGTATCGGCAGCGCTAGGGTGGCAATAGCAATTTTTGAGGCGAGCTCTATTTTCCCCGCAAGAGCCGTTTCTCCGGCGTCTTTGCAAACGTCCGCCGTGAACTGCGATACAAGGCAGATCCCGAGCGATTTAAAAAGCGCCGACGAGTACTCGGCGGGGATATTTGCCGATGAGATGAGGGAATTCATTTTTTCAAAAAGGGGAATAGCGCTGCTCAAAATATACCCAATGAATGCAACTCCCGAAACTGCAACAAGCACTAGATAGAAACCTTTTGAATGCTTTTTGAGTGGCGCCGTGATTATAAGTAAAACGATGGCAAAGCCGCAAACTGACAGTATGTTCATATTTATAAAGCGCAAAAGATAACGCCAAATTTCACCTCTTTTTTAAAGGTCAAAAACGGATTTTATCGTTTTAAAAAGCACGTCTATCTCTTTTATGACCATCATCAAAACGACGATAAGCCCCGCCAAAGTGGTCATCATAGCCTGTTCTTCGCGGCCCGAACGAATCAGGACCTGATTTAAGACCGCAACCACGATTCCCACGGCTGCTATTTTGAATATCAAATCAATTTCCATTTTTTACCTCCGATTTTTTCAAATCACTAAAATAGCGGTCATAATTCCCAGGCCCGCTCCCAGAACTATCGGCAGTTTCCCTTTTTCGTTTTTATCTCTGATTGCTTTTTTTAGGTAAGGCTTAACCATTTCGATTTGCTGCTGACAGTAATTTGCTTGCGATGCGCTGTCGCTTGTCCCGAGCTGCCTGCCAAAGCTTATTATTAAATTTTTTTCTTCAGGCGATAAATTTACTGAGCTTTGATTTTTTTCGAAACTTTTTTCCCAGGCTTCCGAGAAAGTATTTTCATTTAGAAGCAAAATACAATCTTCGGTATATTTTTTTATCGGATTTTTAGGTTTATAGCCAAGAAGTATGTCTTTTAGCGGCTTTGAATAGCACATGATGCCGTTTTTTATGAGTATTACTAGCTCTATGTACTGCGTAAAGAAGTTAATTTTCAGCGTGTATTTTTCGTAAAAAAAGTACCCGATTAAAAATCCTGTAACGATTAAAATAATGCCGCCGAGAAGTTTCATTTTTTATAGTCACTCGCTTTTATAATTTGATTTATTTCCCCTGGGTTTGCATAGCTATCTAAAAAGACTAAATTTTCAAAACCGCACTTTGAAATAAGAGTTTCTGAGATGTTCTTTTTGAAAAAATCGTCTTTATCCTTCGCGTGTATCGAAGCTATCAAATTTACGCCACAGTTTGCGCACTTTACGAGCTCATTTATATCACTTTCATCGCCTATTTCGTCGCAGATTATGCATTCGGGCGAAAGACACCTCACCGCCATCTCGGTACCGATGGATTTCGGAAATGCGTTCATAACATCGCAAAGCCCGATATCAAATTCAGCATTTCCGCTTGAAATCCCGGCGATTTCGCACCGCTCGTCAATAATTACGGTTTTTATCGGTTTTGCTATGCCGACACCTAAAGAAATATTTCGCGCAACGTCACGCAAAATACTTGTCTTACCCGACGAGGGGGGGCCTATAATAAGCGTGTTTTTGAATGATTTATTAAGTATATCCACTATCTTTAATGAGCAGCCAAAAAATTCTTTCGCTATTCTTATATTCATAGATGTGATTTCTCGCATGCCCGAAACTTCAGTGTTTTTCATAACGGCTGTACCGCAAAGGCCTACTCGGTGGCCGTTTTTGGCTGTAATGAAGCCGTTTGATATTTGATTTTCAAAGCTGTAAACCGAGTATTCACAAAGATTATAAAAGGATTTCTCAAGTGCATTTTTATCTGTTTTTAAAATATCTATGCTGCGGTAATTTTCGGTGGCATCTCCCGAATTTTTAATAAAAAAATTTTTTTCTGCGCAAATTAAATTTACGGGTTTGTCTATTCTGAGTCTTATCTCTTGAGTGCTTCGTTTGATATCCGCCGAAATTTTCATCAAACTGTTTTTTATTTCTGCGTCAAGAAAATATATAGCTGAGTCAAAATAGTTATTTTTGTTTTCTTTGCTTTTTTCATTCATCGTTTTCCACCTCGATAAATATTTATGGACAAACGTATAAAATTAGAACAAAAAAATTTAAGTACAAAAAAAGAATAAAATATTGATTTATATAAAAAAATGATATATTATTTACTTAACGTGAGAAAAATTAAAATGTTTATATTAAAATACATTGTGGGAGATGGTCTTTTGAAGAGAATCGCCGGTATTATGTTTGTAGCATTTTCAGCGCTGTTTATAGCTCTGCTCAGCGGATGCGGAAAAGATGATGATGAGACCAAAAAAGCGGAAATAAAAAAAGACTATGATATTTGTATTTACAATTCTGACCGTGATAACGAAGAAAAATTTCGCGAAATGTGCGATGAATATACAAATCGGACAGGCGTAATAATAAAAACGATTACACCTTCCGAAGAAGATGATAATGTTGAAAATTTGGAGTCGTATTTAAATAGCGAAAGCGCCCCCGATATTTTCACGGTAAATAACATAACCGAACTGAAAAAATGGAAAAATGATGGCAGTGTTTGGGATTTCAGCAATGCGACCGACGAAAAATTTAAAGAAGTTGCCAATAATATTCCCGACTATTTAAGGCTCAGCACAAACACGGCTGATAATTTCGGAATTCCATATACAACCGAAGGCTTTGGATACGTCGTTGACCCAAAAATGATATCCTCACTTTTTGGCGGAGATAAGTATAGAAATGTAATTTACGACTTGCAAGAATGTTCTTATGATGAATTTGCTTTGATAGTTGAGGCACTCAGGTCATATATAATAAGTTCTTCGAACTTTACATTCACTCTCAATAATAATGAATACTCTTTTGTTGCGGATAAAGGAGAGCTTAGCAGGAATTTGACGGGAGTATTTTCGTTTGCTGCGGGGGTGCCGAAAAATAGCGGCACTTATATGGCTAATATTCCCGTTGCATCGGTTTTTGATTCGGCTGCAGCTACGAATCTTGCTACTAAAGATGATGTCAATAAACTTGAAGTTCCGTTTTTACGTTTTGCCGAGGTATTGAATTTAATTACCCAAAACGTAGCGGGCTCGAGTGGGCCTATGGGTCGCGGTGCCGAAATAGTAAGTACGTCTAGAAACAGCACAGCACAGTCACTTAAGAATTTCGTAAATGGAAAATCGGTATTCTTACTCGCTTCGACTGAGGATTATAAAAACTTATCCACATTTAATTCCCTCGTTGCGAAAAGATGTGTGTTTATCCCCATAAAAATGCCCATAGAGCCTAAAGATTTCAGAACCTCCGAAAACGTGGTCAAAGATGTTAACCGTGGAATTACTGTATATTCACCAAGATATTACTGCATTAATGCAAATGCTAACGAACGTCGGCACGAACAAGTGCAAAAATTCTTGACATGGCTTTGTACTTCGGATTTAGCGGCTAAATATGTGGTTTCTGAATTCGGCTATGCGCCCTATAATATAGAAGACATAAGCGTTGTGGACAATCCTCTTACAAGGTCGGTGCTGAGTTATATTGCTGAAAACAAGGTGCTGCCATGTGCGGTTGCGGGTTCTCCCGAAGATTTTGGAGATGAAACTCTCGGAAAATATCTAATTGAGCAGTATTTCAGCAAAGCCGTTTGGGGCGAACAGGATTATCAAAATATTGCAAACTATGCCATAGAGAAATGGAAAGAATTGATTGCATAAAAGAGAGGCGAACGATATGGACAGTCTTATGAACACCACATTCATCGATTCTCCGAGCTATTTTTGGAGTGTCGAAATCCTAACCGAGCTGACTGAGTTTATGGACGACCTGAAAGAAAGTGATTGTCAAGAAGTCCACGAGAGAAGTTTTGAGCTTTTTGACATAAGCCTTGTTCAGGCCATAAATGAGTTTTTGAAAAATATGAAAGAACTTAAACTCATAATGAATTGTAGAGTAAAGGGCGATGATGATTCGCATTTTGGCGGAGAAGAATGTGCCCGTTTTATGACTAAAATTATGGACGCTTGTACCGTATATTTGAATACTTCAAAGTTTTTAAGCGGCAATAGGGAAGGAGATCTCGGATATGTAATAAGAGGCATACGCGAAAAAGCGAGAAAAGATAGAGTGCGTGCCATTGACTTTGAAAAATCCGCTCGTACGCTTTATATGGCGGAAGGTGTGGATAAGACCGAGGACATATTCAAAGAATCCGGATATTTTAATTCAGGCAAAGAATTTAAAAATGCGAGAGATTTTGCAAAAAGCAAAAATATATTAGAAAATAAAGTTGACAAATCTTCATAAACGGGCTATAATGGTAGCCAGTTGCCGGTGTGGCGGAATAGGTAGACGCAAGGGACTTAAAATCCCTCGGTGGCGACACCGTGCCGGTTCGAGTCCGGCCACCGGTACCATAATTTTAAGTACATGTTGACGCAATACTTTAGCCCAGTAACACTGGGCTATTTGTGATATGGTTTTCTACACACAAAAATACGATTCCCCAACGACGGGCAGTTGCTTTTTTATATATGATAATATCGATATTGTGCCCTTTTGAGATATAAAATTTAATGAAATTCCTGAATTTTTATCAAGGAACAGGTTAATTGTTAGTTGTAAATTATCTTATAAGCCAAAGGGCAAATATGTTGATATTCAACAATAAATAACACCTTTATTTTACATCCGAAATATGGACTATAGTAAATATTGATGATAAAATATAGAGGTACAGCATATTTATGTAAAATAAATTTAAATTTCCATATTATTAAAGGGTGAGTGGTATGAGGAAAAAATTTAGAATAAAATCTAATCTATTGGCTGCGCTTACTTTTATAGTTTTTTTGCTTTCGGTTTTTAAAGTATGGGTTGCATTTTCAATGTCAAATCTCTTTGTTTTGGAAGATGTATCTGTTTTGACCAAATCCGACACTGTAGAGGAAGGCGTGTTAAGTTTTGCTGAAAATAAAATTACGTCTGATTCTGTAAAATTTCACAAAGTCGGAGATCATATCACTTACTCTGTCAAAATAAAAAATGATAAAAACGAAAATTATATTTTGAAATCTATAAATGATGACAATAAAAATGAATATCTTTCTTATTCTTACAATGATTACAAAGATGCAAAAATAAATTCGGGCGAATCATTTGATTTTGTATTTACGGAGAAGTATTCTCAGGAAGTAGAGGATATACAAAAAAGAGAACAAAATTTTCCGGTGAATTTTTATTTTACGTTGGAAATCCAAAAAGAAAATGAAAAACAAGAAAACAATGAAAACACTCAAAAAGAGGGGAAGATTGTATTCGATAAAAAAGCCGTTACAGGCGACAATATGGAGTTTTATGTGGTCCTTGCTATAATTTCTCTTATTCTTTCGCTGTTCATCTTTAGAAAAGCAGGTATTAAAAAAATCAAAAAGAGCAGCCTGGGATTATTTATCTTATTCACCGCGCTATATGTTGCGTTTATACCGCAAATGGCAAAGGGTGTGGAAGGGCAAGCTTTCAAAATGGCACTTGAAAATAGTATTGAGCTGAAAGATAAGTTGGTTGTGGCATATGATGTTGACGGAATAACAAATACCAAAATCGTTCCGTATAATACAAAAGTATCTATAGACGAGCCATATAAAGAAGGGTATACTTTCAAGGGTTGGCGTACTGATGATGGTGCTTTGTTTGACTTGGATACCCCTATTGAAGATGATATAAACTTGACGGCCGCATTCGAAGCCGATACGTATAGCATCACGTATGATTTGCATGGCGGACAAGCTGAAAATCCGACTAGCTATACCGTTGAGGATGAAGTCCAAATAAATGATCCTACAAGGGAGGGCTATACCTTTGATGGCTGGACGGGAACAGATTTGTCTGAACCTACTAAAAATCTTGTTATCCCCCAAAATTCTATGGGTGACAGAGCTTATGAAGCGCACTGGACAGCAAATGAGTACACAGTGCTGTTTGACGCGAATACCGGTGAGGGTAATATGAACCAGGCTACTTTTACTTATGACGTTGCGGGGTATCTGCCGCCGAATACATTTACAAAAACTGATAACAAATTTATTTGCTGGAATACCGAGGCGAATGGCTCGGGTATTTCTTATACAAATGAATCATATGTTAAAAATCTGACAAGCGGTAACAAAGTTACACTCTACGCTCAGTGGGCTTCATCAAGTGATTGCGCTATGTTCATTAAGGGGCAAGATCTAAACCGGGCTATGAAAGAAATTGCCAAGGGCGATGAAGTAAGCTACGAGTATATGGATTATATTATCACATCAATAGAGCGTTCATCAAGCCCAGGGCCTTCCGGAGCGCGGGAGGTTTCAATAAGTGGTTCACCTCCAATATATATGTGGTACTCAAGCGGTACTATCTATTACTATAGTCCGGCAACTTATATCTACTTAAATGCGGATAGTAAGAACGTATTTGGAAGTTTTGGCGCTCTAACCAATATAGATTATAATGGATTCTTGACGGACGAAGTAACTGATATGCACTCAATGTTTGCAAGTAGCACAAGTTTAACCGAAATAAACTTGGCCAACTTCAATACCGCAAAAGTTACAGATATGGGCAGTATGTTTAACCAATGTACGGGGGCAACCGTAATAGACGTAAGCAAATTCGATACACGCCGGGTCACTACTATGAATCGTATGTTTACGGCTTGTGAAAAAGTTAAAGATTTGGATCTGTCTAGATTTAATACCTCAAGTGTCACAAATATGGAAAAAACGTTTGATTATCTGCCGCTGGTTGAATCTATAGAGGTTGATCATTTTGATACAAGCCACGTGACAACAATGGTAGGTATGTTTAGGGACTGCCCGAAACTTACAACTTTGGATTTGAGCAGCTTTGATACGAGAAATGTCACGAATATGTCCGAGATGTTTGGGTGTACCGATCGTGTTGAATCTTCGGGTCTTACCTCAATAACTATAAATAGCAGCAAATTTAATACAGCAAAAGTAACCACAATGAAGCAGATGTTCTATAAGTGTTCCAAACTGCAGTCGTTTGATTTCAGTGGATTTAACACCGCAAACGTTACAAATATGCAATCAATGTTCGCGCAGTGTCATAGTTTGACTAGTTTGGATTTGAGTAGCTTTAGCACCTCAAAAGTGACGACTATGCAAAGTATGTTTAATAACTGTAACTCGTTGGTATCGATAGATGTGAGCACTTTTGATACACATCTGGTTACAACTATGAATCGTATGTTTAGTAGTTGCAGTTCGCTTGTGACACTTGATGTATCGAGCTTTAATACGCAAAGTGTAACCGACATGACAAAAATGTTCGACAATATGTCATCTCTTACGACCATATATGCAAGCGATAACTTTACAACGGCAAGTGTAATCTACGGTTCCGATGTATTTAAAAATGATAAAAGGTTGGTAGGCGGCAGTGGCACAGCGTGTAATGGGCAGCAACGTCTAGGATACACTTATGCTCGCATAGACGGCGGTGAGCCGTCGCCGGGTTACTTCACAGAAAAGATTTAAATATGGGAATTAAAAGAACTTTATCGTTGATATATTGCTTTAGCCCGGTGTGTTACCGGGCGTTCATATTGAAGTTTTGCCCATAGGTTTAAAAGGTTGGAATTAATTATGGGAGTATTATGTAAATACAGTAATTATACAGAGTATTAATTTATCTATTTGTGTTTTTATAATAAGCATTTGACGATTTTTAAGTTTTTTGCATATTATAATCTAAAAGTTTTTGGCTAAAGGAGATTATGGCACTCATATGATTGAAAAAATTAAGAAGCATTCTCTGCTTATTAAAATAGTTATTGCGATTGCTGTTGGTATTGGCATCGGCGTTTATTTGCCTCAAAGCGTATCTACGTTTTTTATAGAAATAAGTGATTTCCTTCAAAAATTAATAAGCTTTTTGGTGCCGCTTATAGTAATAGGTTTTGTGGTAAGCGGTATCAGTGCTCTTAAAAATTCTTCCGGTAAATTACTTTCCGTAGCACTTGGGCTTTCTTATGTGTTTATGATTATAGGAGCAGTCGGCTCATACTTTGTTTCCAAAAACATATTTCCAATGCTTATGGGAAACCAAAGAATAAATATCGGGGATTTTGATTTTAGATGTAATCCTCATTTTAATATAAGCATTCCGCCGCTAATGGACGTAACAACGGCGATAATACTAGCATTTATAATAGGAATAGGAATTTCAAAAATTAAGAGCAATAATCTTAGAAACTTTTTTGACGAATTTCACGATATAGTTGATTTAACGGTTCAAAAAGTTATGGTTCCAATAATACCTTTTTACATAGTGGGCGTTTTTACGAAAATAAGTTCAAGAGGCAAGATAACAGAAATACTTTTTAATTTTTCGAAATTAATAACGGTTATCATTTGTATACATCTTATTACTTTGCTGGTTCAATACATAGTGGCGGCGATTGTTTCGCGCAAAAATGTGTTTAAACTTCTAAAAAACGTTATTCCTGCGTATGTAACGTCTTTGGCAACGCAGTCATCGGTGGCGGTTATACCGTTTTCGATAAGCTGTGCCGAAAATAACGGTGTTTCAAAGAAAATATCAAATTTCATACTTCCGCTTTGCTCTACGATACACCTTACAGGCAGCGCGATCTCAATAACGGCAAATGTTGTAGCGATAACCATGCTTAATAACGGCGAAATTTCATTCGGTAAAATATTTCCGTTTATTTTGATGCTTGGAATTATCATGGTTGCGGCTCCCGGGGTCCCATGCGGTACGATATTTGCCACAATTCCGCTTCTTCAAAGTTCGCTCGGCTTTACAGAAGGCATGATCGGAATGATGGTAGCTCTCCATGTGGCGCAGGACGGATTCGGTACGGCTTGTAATGTAACCGGCGACGGCTCTATTGCAGTTATAACGGAACACATTAATAGTAAGTATTTTGAGAAAGCATCATAAGTTTTCAGTAAGAAATTTTATAAATAAAAAAACCCGCTTTCGTTAATTCGAAAGCGGGTTTTAATTCTTGGGTGTTATTTTTTGGTAATGTTGCTGTGCGCTTCTTTCCCATATTTTTTTGAAATCGGATCCTCAAATATAAAATTTTCAAAAGGTTGTAAGGTAAGCACCATGTAGTTGCCGAATATTACGAATAATCCTACCGTCCCCAAATATTCATATATAAATGTTACCGGGGGCAATCCTATGATATGATAAAAAACTAGTTGGCTGCAGATTATCGCAAAGTAGAATAGCGGTATATCGACCCAAAGAGTGGATTTTTTAAAAATCGCTTTGTATGAGTAAAAGACTGTGGGAATAATAAAAATTATCATCAGTAGGCTTAAGGTTTTCGCCGGAAAATAATTTGGGTTTGTTCCATATACGAATCCGTCATAAAGCCCCCAAAGCAAGCTTGGGGTCATAGCGATTTTAATGTGTTCCCACGTGGATTCATTAACAGCTGCAAAAAGAGCGATAAATTTATTAGGTCCGCTGATTTCGTACATAAAATGCGCTATAGTCCCTAAAATAGATATTATAATAACAGCATTCCACAAAATATCAAGCCCCCTTTTTTATTCTATTAAGTTAAATATATAAAAATCGATGCAGCTTGTCAATGTAAAACTTTACCTTATTTGGTTTTTATTATATAATATAAAAATGATAATAGTTTCATGCCAAAATAATTCAAAAAATCATTGATCTATTTTTCGGATTGTGATACAATGATAGCGTAAACCTTGCGAAAGTAGTTCAGGGGTAGAACGTCAGCTTCCCAAGCTGGATGTCGCGGGTTCAAATCCCGTCTTTCGCTCCAAAACAATCCGTACAAACATAATGTTTGTACGGTTTTTATTTGCAATTTTATTTAAATATTTTTTATAAAAGTATTGACAATATTTTTCATGATATATATAATAACCATAAAACGAGCAAAACTGCTCCGTTATGGGAGGTGCAACTTAATAATACAGTCTGAATAAACAAATTAGGAGGGATAAACACTATGCACACAAAAAAATCTATAAAAACTATGCTTGTTTTGGCACTTGCGACAGCACTTGTCCCGATCGCCGCCTATGCGGCTGATGACGTAAGTGATACGGCATATGTGATAATTGAGGAGAACAGTACTGATCACGGAAACGGAACTTTGTCCGAGTCGCCTGACAATAATTTTAAATTCGAAACCGGAAATGTCACGGTTAATGCCGCTGGCCAGAGTTATGCGCCGGAGTATATCCAAAAAAATGGTTTATATGCCGCCAGTTACGTTGGCGTTGAAACGGACAAAACGCTCAACGTTGAGGCCGGAAATGTTACGGTTACGAATAATGACCAATCTCAGGAAGATAAGGCGGGCGTAAGAATTGACGCGTATGGAAACGTTTCACATAAGGTTAATGTTAAGAATATAACTTCCGATGCAATAGGTCTTGATATTTACAAAGGGGGAGAAAATCAGAAACCTATTAGCGTCAAGGCGGGTGATATTACTTCAAAAAAAGATGGAGTAAACGTTCTTGTGGCAGATGGTGTAAGTAAAATTGATGTTGGTAACGTTTTGCTTACTAATTCAGAACTTCCTTACCTTGGTGCTACTGCCGGAGTCAAAGGAATTTTTATATCTTCGGGCAACACTTTAACTGCGAAAGATATAACTTCTTCCGACGTGGGAGCTGCATTGACGGCAACGCAAAGCGGGGGAGTGGATTTTAAATCTGGGAATATTAAAGCTAAGGCGGACGGACTTGTTGCTATTGTTAGTGTTGCAGAGGAACAAGAAACAGATACCCCTGGATCAATTACTGCAACAGTTGACGGAAGCGTAGATGCAGGATTCAAAGGTGTGGTTTCAGAAGTTTACGGAGTAGAGCGTGGTTCTGTAGACATTACGGTTAATGGGGATGTTAAGGCTTCGGATAATGGTGTTGAACTATCTACAGGCAAATTTAATGAAAAAAAGCCACTGAAAAACAAAGTCACGATAAATGGTAATATAAACACTTCAGGCGATGTCTTGCCGACAGGTATTCTGGCCGAGTACACATGTGATGGTAGTACTATCGAAGCAAACGTAAACGGAGATGTCAACGTATCAGGTTCGAATTCTTTAGGCGTTTATTTCCGTTCTTTAAGCTCGCCCAGCAACCACTTGGTGAATGTCCAAGGAAATGTCAACTCTGACTCGGTTGGTATTTACTGCTATGAAGGTCAAGAGGAGCAAGGTCCATACTTCGATGTACTGGTCAGTGATACTATTTCCGCCGATAATGTCGGTGTTTTGCTCGAAGAAGAGTTGGATTCGGGTAGAATGTATAATAATTTGGATCTGACAGTATGGAAAATAAAAAGGAATGAAAACGGGAATGTTGCAGAGCTTGGTCGTGTGTCTGACTACGGAACAGGAAGCATTGAGTTTTTTGGTGCGGACGAAAGAACGAGAAAGTTTGAAGAGAGCATCAAATACATAATAAAAGTAGAAAAACCCACGGGTGGGCACAAACTTATAGCTCTTTGTGATGATGGAAGCTCTCTTGATGTAAGCCACAATTATCAAATTGCATATGAGGGCGATACTGTAATACTTAAAGCGTTGCCAAAAAAAGGATATAGAGTGGTAAGCGCATATAATGGTTTGGACGGAGAAAAAGTAGCTTTGCGCAAAGATGCAAACGGCAATTTCTATATTAAAGTCCCAAAAGGTGGCGGAGTATATTTGTCGGCTCTTTTCGAGAAAATAAAATATACAATATCTTATGATTTGCAAGGCGGATTGTTCGAGGGACAAACAGGCGTAATTAAATTCCAAAGTGCATACGGCGATAAAATAACATTATTGCCCGCGCCTGTAAGATCGGGATATCGTTTTGTATGCTGGCAAGGTTCAAACTATATGCCCGGGGATACATATAAAGTCGTCGGTGATCATTTATTTACGGCAGTTTGGGAAAAAATCGAAGACGAAAAATGTGATTGCAAAACGAAAAAGTGCTGCTGTAAATGCGATAAGTGTAATTGCACGAGCAAGATCAAAACAGGGGATGAACGCAACAAAACGGCATGGTTATATGCGGTGTTCGCTGCAATATCGGGATTTGTTATGTCGATTTTTCCGAAAAAATCGCGCAAATCTGAAAAATAAAATCAAGTTCTATGTAAAGATCATTAAAACCACCGTTTTAGCGGTGGTTTTCTTTGCTTATTTTTATTTTTACTTAAATATTTATTACCTGCATAGCTCTTCATATTCTCTATAGAATAGGTCCGATCTTGTGGAAGTGGCTTTAGGTGCATATGACAAGTTGTTTCCACTTAAGTTTAAAATTACTTCTGGTTTCACCCACGGTTTATGCTGTATGCCGCTGGTTTCTTCATGGGTCAGATATCCGTTATATGTCGTTAGACTTCTACGCAAATATCCATTTTGTTCGCATGCGGTTTTGACCCCTAGGTTAAGTACGTTTCGTATTTGGGGTAATACCGATGAAGCATATGCTATCGAAGTTGACCCCGCGATAAGCGCAGGTATGTTTGAAACGCAGTAATGTACCACGCCTTCTTCAATGTAGAATGGATCGGCATGAGTTGTAGTATGAAATGTTTCGATTACGCCTTCGTCACAACTTATGTCCACTATAACGGATCCTTTGTGCATAGAAACTACCATTTTGCGCGTAATTAAAAATTCTTTGTTATGTTTTGGCCAGCGCACACAGTTTACGACCATATCTACTTTTGGCAGGATATTTTCTATATTGTATCTGTTCGAAAGCAAAGTTTCGATTCTTCCGTTATATTTCTCACTTATTTCGCGAAGACTTGTCAGGCTCGTGTCGCAAACAGAAACGTACGCTCCCAATGAACAAAGTGTGCTTATTGCAGCTTTTCCGGCGACCCCGGCACCTATAACCAAAGCTTTCACGTTCGGAGCGCCGCCTAACCCGGAAGCAAATTTGCCGCAGCCTCCGTTTATGCTCATAAGTCCATATAGACCCATAAAAGCTCCTGCTTTCCCTGCTGCCTCCGAGTTTGGCGATCCGAATTCTTGGGAATCTTCTGCGGTAAATGCGGTTACTTTATGTTTTAAAAGCGCATCAACTTGCTCGGGGTGAGCAGCTGGATGAATACAGGTAAATATTATTTGATTTTCACGTAGCAAATCATATTCGCAAGGCTCGATTTCTTTAACTTTTGCGATAAAATCACATTTTTTGTAAATTTCTTCCGCCGAATTCAGTATAGTCGCTCCAGCTCCGACGTATTTTTCATCTTCAAACCCTGCGCTCAGCCCCGCATTGTGCTGGATATAAACCATGTGGCCGTCTTGTGATATCACTTCCACTTCGGCGGGCGTTAAAATTACTCTGTGTTCACCTTCTTTAATTTCTTTTAAAATACCAAAATTCATAATGATCCCCCTTACCGCTTCATAATAATATTATTCTTACTAAATTGTATATTTTTTAAAATCGATAGTCAAATAAATAATTTTAATATGATATAAATTAATATTTATGAGATTATAAAAATCGACTGATTTACATATCGATCGATTTTACTGTTATTTTTTGTGCGGAATGTGTGCGGCATAAGCCCGAAAAACGTTCAGGATTAGATTTTATGACTTATAAAAATATTTTTATCTAATGTGGTTGTGGATTTGTTGCTGGCGTAAAGCTCTGATATTTAGCTATATAAAAAAGCCGTTTGCGCACCGTTTTGATACGCAAAAAGCTCTACACTGTATACCTCTATGGTCGAGGTGACAGGATTTGAACCTGCGACCTCTGCGTCCCGAACGCAGCGCTCTACCAAGCTGAGCCACACCTCGATGTTTATAGCTTTATTATAATATTAATCCTTGAGCTAGTCAACTGTTTTTTTAACGACTTGACACCTTCGGAAGTTTTTCAACTATGTTCAGCGCATTTTCTATAGCCGATAGCTTATTGTATATGGTATCCACTATTTTAATGGTTTTTTCGAGTGTTTCGGATGTGTGGTTACATAATTCTTCCGTTTTTATCGCAAACACGGTGAAAGCTACGAGTACTAAGCTGCTTATCGTTACATTTATTATTTCTTTAAGAGTCATTTTTTCATCCCTTTTCTTTGCATACAAATCGCACTAAATATTATAGCATAAATTTGAATTTATTTAAATTAGCTTTTACGCCGGAGTATGCTTTTTATAATATTCGCATTCCGAAGAAAGCGCACATTCACCGCACTTAGGCTTTATTGCTTTGCAAATGTTTCTCCCGTGGATTACCACTTGATGGCAAAATTTTTGCGAATTTTCGGGCGGAATCAGTTTGAGCATTATTTTTTCTATTTTTTCGGCGTTTTCGGTGCCGTGAAACCCAAGTCTTTTTGTAATTCTTATAAAATGCGTATCGACAACAATACCTGGCTTACCATAAATCATCCCCAAAACAAGATTTGCTGTTTTTCTGCCGACCCCCGGTAAAGAAGTAAGATCTTCCATATTATCCGGAATTTCACCTCCGAATTCGGATATTATTTTCTTGCACATGTTTATGATGTCGTTGGATTTTGTTCTGAAGAATCCGCATGAATGGATGTAAGGCACTACTTCTTCTGGGGAAGCATTCGCAAAATCTTCTGCTGATTTGAATTTTTCAAAAAGTGCGGGAGTGACTTTGTTTACACGCTCGTCCGTGCACTGCGCCGATAGCCTCGTTGCAATGAGCAGCTGTAGAGGCGAATAGAAATCGAGCGAGCAGTCCGCTTCAGGATAAAGTTTTTGCAGTTTTTCAGCCACTATTTTTGCTTTTGATTTTTTATCCATTTTTCCCTCATAAATAGATTTAAAATTTTAATGTGTTTTCATTATATCATAATTTGAATAAACGCCGAAGATATGACCGATAATTTTTAAAGTAAAAATTTATCGAGGAGAATTATCTTATGCCAAAAGAAAAATCTATTTTTGAAACGCTTTTTAATATTAATCTGAATGACCATATCGAGAAGAAAAACGGCCTTAGCTATATTTCGTGGCCGTACGCTTGGGCGGAAGTCAAGAAGTATTATCCCGATGCGAGCTATGAAATCAAGCTTTTCGGGGAAAACAATTTGCCGTATGTTTTTGATGAAAATACAGGATATATGGTATTTACAAGCGTTACGATAAAAGATATCACGCATGAAATGTGGCTACCGGTTATGGACAGCGCGAATAAGACAATGAAATCTGTAAAATACGTTTATGAAACGAAATACAGAAAAAATATTCCTGTAGAAACCGCGACGATGTTTGATATAAACAAAGCGATAATGAGATGTTTGGTAAAGAATTTGGCGATGTTCGGGTTGGGGCTTTACATTTATGCAGGAGAAGATTTACCTGAATTGCAAAACGAAAACGTAACCGAAACGAACATCAGACATTTGAATGATTTGGTCGATTCTTTTGATGAGCCCGAGAGATTAAAAAACAATATTTTAAATAGTTATAACGTCGGAGAATTCAAAGAATTAAACGTGAGCCAGTATAATGAGATTGTCAAAAAGATAAAAAACTGGAATAAAAACCAGTGATTAAACTATCATCATGGCATCGCCAAAGCTGAAAAAACGATATTTCTCGCTTACAGCCAAATTATAAGCGTTCATAGTCTTTTCATATCCCGCAAAAGCGGAAACGAGCATAATAAGAGTGCTTTCGGGTAGGTGAAAATTTGTAATAAGCCCGTCCATTACGCCGAATTTATATCCCGGGCGGATAAATATATCTGTTTCTCCCTCGTACTCGTCTATTTTACCTAATTTTTGAAATATCGATTCAATAACTCGGCAACTCGTCGTTCCAACGGAAATTACCCTTTTGCCGAGTTTTTTTGTGCTGTTTATAAGTTCGGCAGTTTCTTTGGGCATAACAAAATACTCAGAATGCATTTTGTGGTTTGATATATCGTCTTCTTTAACGGGTCTGAAAGTGCCGAGGCCGACGTGTAAAGTAACAAATCCGATGTTGATGCCTTTATCTTTTATTTTTTGTAGGAGTTCGGGAGTAAAATGAAGTCCGGCAGTGGGCGCGGCGGCTGAACCCAAATCTTTTGCATAGACCGTTTGATATCTGGATTTGTCTTTTAGCTTTTCTTTTATGTACGGCGGCAAGGGCATTTGCCCGATTCTGTCAAGCTTATCGAAAAAATTCAAAGTATCTTCAAATTTGATGAGTCTGTTGCCGTCCGGTAGAATATCTGTAATTTTAGCCTTTAAAAAATCGGTTTTTTCATCACCGAATATAAATTCAAAGCCTATTTTTGCTTTCTTGCCCGGCTTGACAAGCGTTTCCCAGACATCTTTTTCGCGCTGTCTGAGGAGTAAAAACTCAACAATGTATTCGGTCTGAACATTCTTGCCGAATATCCTTGCGGGCAGAACTTTAGAATTGTTTAGAATTAAACAGTCGCCGGGGTTTAAAAAATCTATAATATCGTAAAATTTTTTATGCAAAATAGTATCAGAATCTTTGTTTAGTATCATAAGCCTTGATGAATCGCGCGGCTCGATAGGTTTTTGAGCTATCAAGCTTTCGGGCAAATCATAATAAAATTGACTTTTCTTTGTTAAAGTGGTTTCATTTATAGTAGTGTTGCTCATTTAATTTTTGTTTTCCTCCGAATTGATTTGTCGTAAAATATTATTTGATAGTATTATAACAAATAAATCATCAAATCCCAAATAAACAAATTTACGAGGACTCAAATATAATAGTATTAAAATAATAAAATTAATCAGTAAAAAGGCGGTGCTTAGGGCTCACTATTTAATTTATGATGTTTTTTACAGATGAAAATTAAAAATTAGGCTCAAAATGAATATGGAAAAATATAAAATTGGAATATTAGGTGCTACGGGTACGGTTGGTCAGAGGTTTGTAACTCTTTTGGAAAATCACCCGTGGTTTGAAGTAAAGGTTTTGGCGGCGAGTAAGAGTTCAGCAGGTAAGACGTTTAAAGAGGCTGTCCAAAATAGGTGGATACTGAATTCAAAAATTCCTAAAGAATATGAAAATATCATAGTTATGGACGTAGAAGAAGATGCGAAGAAAATAGCATCGGAAGTTGATTTTGTATTTTGTGCGCTCGGCGGCGAAAAAGAGAAAATCAAAAAAATCGAAGAAATGTACGCGAGGCTTGAATGCCCTGTAATTTCAAATAACAGCGCGAATAGAATGACACCTGATGTGCCTATGATAATACCCGAAATCAATCCCGAGCACGTTGGGGTGATAGAGCATCAGAGTAGGCGACTCGGTACAAAAAAAGGTTTTATAGCCGTAAAATCAAACTGCTCGATTCAGTGCTACGTGCCGGCATTACACCCACTTTTCGATTTGGGTATAAAGAATATTTTAGTATGCACGTACCAAGCGATTTCGGGTGCGGGTAAGACGTTTAACACATGGCCTGAGATGAAAGACAATATAATTCCGTATATATCGGGCGAGGAGGAAAAATCCGAAAAAGAACCTCTCAAAATCTGGGGCAAATTAGAAAACGGCGAAATAATACCAAACAGCGATATAAATATTACGTCGCAGTGCATACGAGTACCCGTTAGCGAAGGGCATACGGCGGCAGTTTTTGCCAAGTTTGAACGAAAAGTTTCTTGCGAAGAATTTATAGAGAGAATGAGAAAATTCAAAGGCCACGAGATGAGCAGAGGTTTACCGAGCTCGACTGAGAATTTTATTACATATTTTAATGAAAGCGACAGACCACAAATAAAATCGGAGAGAAATCTCGAAAACGGAATGGGAATTTCTGTAGGGAGACTGCGCGAAGATAGCCAGTATGATATAAAATTCGTTTGTATGAGCCACAACACGGTGCGAGGCGCGGCGGGAGGAGCAGTTTTGCTTGCCGAGATGCTTTGCCGTGAGGGTTATATAAATAAATAAAATTTTTGGAGGTAAATTAGCGGTGAAAAAGGTTATTTTTAAAGGCGCGGGAGTTGCACTCGTAACGCCTATGAATGAGGACGGGAGCGTAAATTATGAGGAGCTGGAAAGGTTAATAAATTTTCAAATCGATAACGGTACGGACGCAATCATAACTTGCGGCACAACCGGTGAATCGGCGACTCTCACGGAAGAAGAACACAGCAAAGTAATAGAATTTACCGTAAAGAAAGTCGCAGGCAGGATACCCGTAATAGCGGGAACGGGCAGCAATAATACGGAAATAGCGCTTAAACACTCTCTTGAGGCCGAAAAACTCGGCGTGGACGGACTTCTTATCGTAACGCCGTATTACAACAAGACATCACAGCAAGGTTTAATCGAGCATTACACATATATAGCTGATAGGGTACATACTCCGATAATTCTTTATAATGTGCCATCGAGAACGGGCGTGAACATAAAACCCGAAACGTACCAAACGCTTGCAAAACACGAAAATATAGTTGCTGCAAAAGAGGCGAGCGGAGATATCTCGGCAGTTGCAAAGATAATTTCGCTATGTGGCGATGACTTGGCGATATATTCGGGTAACGATGACCAAATTATTCCCATGCTGGCGATTGGTGGATTGGGCGTAATTTCGGTGTTTTCGAATATTTGTCCGAAAGAGTGCCACACGATGATAAAAGAATTTTTTGGTGGTAATACGGAAGCCGCGGCAAAAATGCAAATTAAATATCTTGAGCTTATGAACGCAATGTTCTGCGACGTCAACCCCGTGCCCGTGAAAGAGGCTTTGAATATGATAGGCTTTAACTGTGGAGAATGCCGTATGCCGCTATATAGACTCAGCGATGAAAATCATCGTAAAGTCAAGGCTATGCTCGAGAAACATTCTTTAATTTAAAAAAACGGAAGGTGAAAAAAGCGCCGATTGGGCGCTTAAAATTATGGATATAATACTTTGTGGTTGCAAAGGAAGAATGGGACAAGCTGTCGTGGATGTAGCAAAAAACTTTAGAAATATAAATATTGTTGCGGGAGTCGACACGAAAGAAAATTTTAGCGGTGAGTATCCTATTTATGCCGATATTAATAAAATTTCAGAAAATGCGGATGTGATAATTGATTTTTCAAATCCTGCGCTTTTGAATTCGCTTCTTGAATACTCAAAAAGGGAAAAAGTCCCTGCCGTGATATGCACGACGGGATTTACCGAGGCGCAGATGAAAGAAATAGAAGAAACATCAAAAAGTGTACCGATTTTGTATTCGAGGAATATGTCGCTCGGAGTAAATTTACTTGTAGAGCTTTCGAAAATTGCGACGAAAATTTTAGGCGAAAATTTCGATGTTGAGATAATAGAAAAACATCATAACAAAAAAATAGACGCACCGAGCGGAACAGCACTAATGCTTGCTGAAGAAATGTCGTGTGAAATGCCCGAAAAGGCGGAATTTGTCTATGATAGGAGCAAAGAAAGAAAGCCCAGAACGAAAAACGAGATAGGCATTCATTCTGTGCGCGGCGGAACGATAGCCGGCGATCATGATGTAATATTTGCGGGTAATCGAGAAATCGTAACGCTTTCACATCATGCGGAATCCCGTGAAATTTTTGCCGTGGGAGCACTCAGAGCCGCAGAATATTTGTCGAGC
This sequence comes from uncultured Clostridia bacterium, assembly GCA_947305745.1. Lineage (GTDB taxonomy): Bacteria > Bacillota > Clostridia > Oscillospirales > Acutalibacteraceae > UMGS1491. The sequence continues at coordinate 48,739 of CAMZEH010000003.1, forward strand.
GTACAAGTCACGGGGCTTTACACAATGAAAGACGTGATTAAAAGCTTTTAAATCTTCCAGTTTGCCAGTTCTTCGGGAGATGAATAAAAGTAGGATTTTTTTGCAATTCCTTTGACGGAATTTGAAACATAAGAATTTTTATTTGCGATGAGGTATATGGGGATGTTGTTCGAAAGCGCGACGCCTGCCTCAATTCCTATGCCGATGCTAAGCTCCGAAGCGTCGATGATGAAGATATCTGACTTTTTAATTTGCGAGAATGCCAAATTCATAACTTCGTCGCCGGACATATTGCAAGGCCCGTAGTTTTGGACGTTCCTCGCAAAAGCGAAAACCTCTATATTTTGACTTTCAAAGCTTTTGCAGATGGTTTCGATTAAGTTCTTGTTTCGCATGTCGTCGTAGTATTTTATGGCTAAGAACGCTTTCATTTTAAAACCTCACAAATTCAATTGTTTTGTCTAAAGAATATCATAAATCAGAAATAAATCATATTAAAAATTGACGGAGAGATAAATTTGTACACACTGAAGAAAAAAGAGATGAACGCAAGACTTGGCGAGTTTAAAACGCCGCATGGTACTATTCAATTACCGGGCTTTATGAATGTTGCAACATGCGGAGCTATAAAAGGCGCGGTTTCAGCGATAGATTTAAAAGATATAAAATGCCAAGTTCAGCTTTGCAATACATATCATCTTCACTTAAGGCCGGGCGATGACACCGTAAAAGCGCTCGGAGGGATTCGTAAATTTACGTCTTGGGACGGGCCAGTGCTGACCGATAGCGGAGGATTCCAAGTGTTTTCGCTTGCCAAATTAAGAAATATCAAAGAGGAGGGCGTAGAATTTTCCTCGCATATAGATGGGCATAAAATTTTCATGGGCCCCGAAGAAAGTATGAAAATACAGTCTAATCTGGGCTCTACGATAGCCATGGCATTCGATGAATGTATAGCAAATCCTGCGGAGTATTCGTATACGAAAAACTCGTGCGCCAGAACTGTAAGATGGCTTAAGCGCTGCAAAACCAAGATGCAACAGCTTAATTCTCGTGATGATACCTTAAATAAGGAGCAAATGCTGTTCGGAATAAATCAAGGAAGCACTTATAAGGATATAAGAATTGAACACATGAAAGAAATTTCGGAGCTTGAATTAAACGGATATGCAATAGGCGGATTGGCTGTGGGAGAAACGGCTGAGGAAATGTATGAAACCATCGAGGCTGTTGAACCTTATATGCCGAGCGATAAACCAAGGTATTTGATGGGCGTCGGAACGCCGAGAAATATAATCGAGGCGGTGGCGCGAGGAGTAGACCTGATGGACTGCGTAATGCCGAGTAGGAATGCGCGCCATGGAAAGATTTTTACATGGAACGGCGCAATTAATATTTTGAACGCAAAATATGAGCGCGACGAAACACCGCTTGATATAAATTGTAAATGTCCGACATGCCTTAATCATAGTAAGGCTTACGTGCGACACCTTTTAAAAAGTGGTGAAATGCTCGGAATGCGTCTGGCGGTTATGCATAATCTCTATTTTTATAACGATTTAATGGAAAAAATTCGTAAATCTCTTTTTGACGGAAATTTCGAGATATTTTATAATCATTACAAACAAATTTTTTGATTTGTTAGATAAAATTTTAAGGGAGTGGCGGCTATATGTCCGTTAAGTTTACTCAAGAATTTGATCCTAATCAAAAAGATACTAAAAAAATTGCTACCGGGATGGAATTCACTCCGGTTGCGCATGTTAATGATTTAAAATATAAGTCAAAATATTGGCTTGAAAAGAAAATTAACGAATTAATAGATTGGTTCAATGGACGCAATAATTATCTTTCGTATGTGTTTGCATATGATGATGCTAATAATAGATACAGTTTTCAAAATGTGAAAAAAAAATCATTTAGAGACAAACATTTAGAGATCCATCGGGACTATTTAGTGGAGTATGAACATGACGCATATTTTGATATTGCAAAAATGTATGGGCGTTTAGCATATAATCGTACCAAAGAGTTTGAAAAATTTTTAAAAAATTTAGAAAATAAAAAAGCAAGTGTTATATTAGTAGAAATAGACAAGTTTAAAAATAACAATTTCGATAAATGGAAGAAAGAAATTCAAAGAGCTACCGTTCATACTTTTACTTTTATTTTGAATAAAGTTATTCAAAAAGATGGGAAACGTGGAGGTTTGCTAAAAAAGAAGCAGGAAAGCCGCCGAAAAAAACTTTTGGAAAAATTCAGAGACTGGAAGAAAAAATTGTCTAATCCTACAACTGGTAAACAAAAAGATTTTGCGGGCGCGGTAAATAGTTTGGTCGCAATACTTTCAGGCAGCGGAAGAGATTTACGCACGGATGAAGTAAAAATTTTTTCAGAATGCTTTGGCGATACGGAAAAGAACCGAGCTTGGAAGAAATTTTGGGACTATGAAGGTGTTATAGTGAAGGAGTATTTGCCGTTTCCTAAATTCAATAACAGAACCAATAGGGTAATAACATCTTTATATGGTATGATAACGGATGTAGGTTTGGACATTGATAAGATGATAGAAGCATATATAGAAAATTAGAGTATAGTGGGCATTAACTTAGAATCAACTTTTTGGTTTTTAGCTCTATTATAAAAGCTAAATTTGATTTCAATAATTTTAACCATTCATCGTAGATTTTTGTAGCTAACATACTTATCAAATTGTTGTTGGACATCTTCAAATTGGCATTAAAATGAGCCTCATCCATTCGGATAAGGCTTTTATGTTGTAATTTAACCGAGGAGTTGCAGTTGCGGTCGGTTGTCAAAAACTAAGTATTGTGAGTGATTATTCGGCATTGGAAACCGGAGCAAAGCGTATGAGCCCTTTGCTATCGTGGTTGGGCTCGTTTGCATGGCTAAGTCTGATAGCTATATTTGCTCTTTGGATTTCGGTAACACCTGATTTGTCATGTTCGCGTTGGAGTTCCTCTTCGGCTTTCTTGCGTTTGGCTTCTTCTTCTCGGCGCTTTGCTTCTTCCGCCTCTCTGATTCTTGCTTCTTGTTCCTCTTTTAGTTTGAGCTGTTCCTTTTCTTCTCTGCGTCTGTTTTCTTCTTCCGCTAAACGCTTTGCTTCTTCTTCTTTTCTAATTCTGGCGTTTTTTTCTTTGCGCTTTGCTTTTTCTTCTTTTTTCCTTGCTTCTTTTTCCTCTTTTTCTTTTCTGACTCTGGCCTTTTCTTCTCTGGCTCTCGCTTGTGCTTCTTCTTCTTTTTGGTGCTTTTCTTCCTCTTCTTTATGCTTTATTATTGCCCTTTTCCTCTCAATAATGCGGGCATAATTAGTCTTAAGTGCCTTTATGCTTGGGTTGATTTCGTTTTCCCAGTCGTTCACTGAATACTGTTTGGTAGTGAGAGGTTTTGATTTTTCTTCAGCCACTATAAATATAGGACGTAAATTCCACAGAAGCTCAGCTGTGTGGTGATATTCACTTTTATAAAAGCAAGCAGTCAAGACGCCAAAAATATGTCCATAGGTTGTGTCAATATTCCTAGCATTGCCAACACAATCTACGAGTGCAAATTTACACTCTCTGAATGCCTCTAATGCCCTAGAACGACAACCTAAAACATCTTTAGCGATTTCTATGTATTTGTTTTGAGCCTTAGAGTTCAGTTTGTCATCCTTCATCATACCAAGTAGATTTTCTATAAATTTATTTTCAGCTATTTTAGTCATAGAAGGCCCCGACACCGAACTGATGATTACGTCTGACAGTAGAGCTTGACGACCCAAATCACAGGCACAAAGCATATCTTGTTTCGCAGTGGGATTTAGAGGTTCTTTTTTGTATGCAGCACATGCTTCGGCCATGATTTTCAGTATATTTTTATGCTTGTCTGATGCAGGACGCATAAAAATATTAAATAATTTGTCCCTTTGTTCCGGCGTTGAGGCAGTTGCGAACATCATGTCCAATAATTCCCGGCATTCAGGTGATTCCGGGTTTGCACGCATGGTACTTAACACATCACTCTGGGGTAGGATCGATCCCAACGCTTGACCCAGCGCGCTTAATATGCTGCTCTTAGGTGGGGTTGATGCCTTAACCGGAGTCATGGTCACGCTCTGACTTACTATTACGGCACATGATAAAAGCCCGGCTACCGATTTGTTCAAAATACTCATTGTTTGTTTTTTCATTTTATAATTCCTCCGAATTCTTTTTTGTTAATATTATACTATTGTTAAACATTGATGTCAATACCTGTATTTTAGTGTTGTATAAATAATTGCGTGCTGTCCCTTGAAAGACAGATTTTCCCATACTTTAAAGAGCCTTGCATCATTAATCCACAAAGCTCTTTTCACATTAGATATATTATTAATCTGTTAAGAAGGCTTTTCTAATCCAACTGCTTTCCACCAGTCCCCCGGAATATCTGTGAGTGGTTTTGTATTAATAAAAGCATCTGCATCTATTGATTCTATTTTATCACCGCAATGATACTCAAATCTGGTTACGCCTAGTTCCTTATCCACATTTTTTAAAGAGTCATAGGGGGATAGATCTAAAAAATTTTTTCGCAAAACGAAAGACAGGTTATCCCGCATAACAAAATATGTAGGATTTTCAGTGGGGAGGACTTTTGCCGCATCTAGTATGAATGCCATATATACTGCGCAATATGAGTTTTCTTTTTTGTATTCAGCATCGCTTTTAATCTTTTGCTGCAATTGTTTAAGCCCGTACGTTAACACAGGTTCGTAAGCGAATTTGGACCAGTATACTCCTTCACCGTATCTTCGTTCGCCAGTTTCAAGTGGCGTTTCAGATGATTTATGGCCTAGTTCCGTCATTAAATTTCGATATCTTTCTTTAAAGTTGTTTTTATTAGGTCCGACAATTCCACGATATACAACCTTGCCATTTTCGCGATTAATAATTTTTTTAAAGGTTTCGTCATCGACTGCGAGAGGAGGTTGTTTTACGCTTGCTTTCGAAGTTTCTTCGCGCTCCGATTCTTCTATGATTTTTAAATTTGATTGTATGTTAATCGTAGGCGCTTTACTTGCTATGCTGCTGCCATCTTGTGAATTATCTTTGATTGCATTCTCTCGTTGCTTTATTAAGCTCCACAAAACAAGAGACATAAAAACTTTTAAAATATTGGAAAGCCGGTTGCTTTTAAGTTTTTCGGTAATACTTCCGTTTTTCATTCTATGAGCATTCAGATCTTCCCATTTTACATCTTCATCGTAATATTCAATAGCGCTTTTGGGGTCGCTTTTAGCCAGCAAAAATGCCTTGATTTTGGATTTATCCAGATTATCCATATTTAAATTCCCGTTTTGCCAAATTAATTTATTAAAGAGGCCATTTTTGTTCGTACCCAGCGATTTTGCTTGATATTCAATTGCTTTTCTGAATTTTTGCATTTTTCTGAATTTTTGCATATTGTTTTCATTGTTTTTCAAAAGCTCGGCGAACTTATAAATATTACTATCGTTGTTTTGCCCTATAACATGTGTGAGAATGTCATTTGCGGTTTTTTTTGTTAATTCATTTTTTTCGGTATTCAAAAATTTTTTAAGTAATTCTTTACCGTTCCCCAGCTCCTCAAGTTTTCTTTTTGCTCGTCTGGTGTCGGCAGATGCTATTGCGTAAAAATCCATACAACCACTCCTTATTAGGAATAATGTAAATATTATATATTATTAAATTTAATGTATCAAGCTGTTTGAAAAATTTCGGTTTAATTAAATAAGAACGTTTATGTGCGTAGTATTATAAACTTATACTATACTCTGCACGAGAAATGTGTTATAATATAAGTATAATATGAATCATGGGGGCGTAAAGGCTTCGACGAGGAGTAGGAGTTTAAGTAAGCGAGTAGCAGGGCTGGACTGCTTTAAAAGCCGCATTTTTCAATTAAATGGAAAAGCAACTTATGGCGATAAGCCAAACAAACAACCGGCTTTAAGATTAGTATCTGGAGGATGCGAAGCTTTAGCCGCAGCCTAATTTAAATAGGCGACATCTTATTTTAGATTACCGCGACTAATTTAAGGTGAATATTAGCGGTCAACGTGTACGGAAGAGTTTCTCGGCTTCCGTCAGGCATTAGAGAATACCGAATTTAGAGGTTTGTCAGTGAACTGACATATTCGGAAATTTTGATCACTGAATACACTCGTAGAAAGCTTAGGTAAATACTTTTCGGACAGGGGTTCAATTCCCCTCGCCTCCACCATACTAAAAGCCTAATTTAGATACAATGTAGTTTTAGGTGTAACGATTTGCACTCCGAAGGGGGTGCAAATTTTTTGCTTCAAAACAGGTAAATCGTTACAGTAAAAAACAAATCGTTACACTATATTTTTAAAATTAATGTAAATTTTGCACAACAAAAAAGCCCCTACCTTAAGGCAAAATAATTCGCCAAAAGATAGGGCTTATTTTTTAGAGTTTAAATTTAAATATTTATAGGTACTTCCTGTCCGTTTTTAAACACCACAATCACTTCGGTGTAAGATTTAACCATGATTTTATCTATTACACGAATGAATAACTTATCGTCAAAGCTATCAATTAAGGTTTCGTTTTCAGAGATATCTTTTAAGAAATTTTCAATCGCAATTATCCTTGCACGTTTATCTTTTAACTTTGAATCTAAAACCTCGATTTTTTGTTTCACTGTCTCATATTCGTTTGATAATTTGATATAGTTCTCTTTGTATGTATCTTGATCTAAAGTTTCCGTTGCATTTTTGTCGATATAATTTTGAATCTTGGTATAAATAAGCCGGCTTTCACCACAGAGCTTAGCTTTTTCTTTTTCCATAATCTCGGTATCATCAATAGATTTCATGAATTCTTTGATGCCACCGATTACTTCATCTTTGTTTTCCAGTAGCTTATTAAATGCTTCAATGAATATATTTTCAATATCTTTTGGATTTAAGTCCGGCGTTTCGCATTTATGCCCTTTTTTAAGTTTACTCTTGCATTGCCATACCACACGTTTGTATTTATCTGTGGAATGAAATGTTCTGGGGCCGTAAAATTTGCCACATTTACTACAAACTATCCTACTGGAAAATACGCTGTTTCCGCTATTCGACAGACCCTGTTTTTTACGCTCTTTGATTTCGGCTTGAACCAAATCAAAAACTTCAGGCTCGATTATTGCTTCGTGGCTGCCTTCAACATAGTACTGCGGAACTTCGCCATTATTTTTCTTTTGCTTTTTGGTTAAAAAATTCACGGTGTATTGTTTTTGCAAAAGGGCATCACCTTTATACTTTTCATTTGTGAGTATGCTAAGAACCGTGGTCTTACTCCACTTCTTTTTGCCCATAGGGCTTAGAATTTCCTTGCTTTCTAAGTATTTACATATTCCGCATGGCGTTTTACCATCAAGAAATAATTTATAAATAAGTTTTACTATCTTAGCCTGCGTTGGCACGATTTTCGGAAGACCGTCTTCGCCTTTTTCATATCCTAAAAAGTTACTGTATGGCATTATAATTTTCCCTTCAGCGAATCTTTTTCTATGTCCCCAAGTTACATTTTCCGAGATACTTCGGCTCTCTTCCTGAGCAAGCGAACTCATGATTGTAAGTAAAAGCTCGCCCTTTGCATCAAAGGTGTAAATATTTTCTTTTTCAAAATAAACTTCGATTCCTTTATCTTTGAGCCTTCTGACAGTTGTTAATGTGTCTACAGTATTTCTTGCAAACCTAGAAACTGATTTTGTAATTATAAGGTCTATTTTTCCGCTTAGAGCATCACTTATCATTTCTTTAAAGCCCGCTCTGTGCTTTGTGTTGACTGCAGAGATGCCCTCATCCGTATAAATTTTCACGAAATCCCAACTCGGATTTGAATAAATATAATTTGTATAATACCGAACCTGCATATCGTAACTCGTGATTTGTTCAGCTTTGTCGGTCGAAACTCTCGCATAAGCCGCCACTCTTTTTCGCCTTGTTTGTGCAGTTGGCATTGCCGAGTAATAATCAAGCGTTGCAGGTATGACTGTTACATTTTTCGCTGTATTCAACTTTACTTTCCTTTCTTAAGGCACGTTCTCTGGCGGCTTGCCTTTTTTCTTCAGTCCAACTTTCGCTTCGAGAAGTGTAGTGCCATGTTTTATGAATTTTTGTCTTGTCGGACACAATAAAATCGAGACTTCTATCCTCAGAAACCTCAATTAAATCTATTTTTTCTGTAAATAAATTCTCATCAAACTTTGTGATATTTAGCACCTCAGACGCAAGTTTTTTCAATACTTCCTCAGGTATTTGTTTAGACGGGCATGCATTTTTTCCTTCGTTCACATGAGTTTGGCAACTCCAGTATGCGCTTCCTTTGTAAACTCTGCGTTTGTAATTTTTGCCACAAGTTAAGCACTTGATTTTTCCTGTGAAAGCGTATTTTGGGGGAGTTTTCCTGTTAGATTTGGCTTTCTTTCTATTTTCTTCCAACAAAGCATTTACTTTATCAAACATATTTTTATCTATTATTGGAGTATGTGTGTTTTCGGCATAATATCTCGGTAGTTCGCCATGATTTCTCTTTCGTATTTTATTAAGATGATCAGATACAAATTTCTTTTGAAGCAGTGCATTTCCTGAATATTTTTCATTGAGCAGTATGTTTCTTACGCTATTTGCAGTCCATTTTCCGCCTCTTAAAGTAGGTACACCGAGCTTTTTTAATGTCTTTGCAATTTTAGTACATCCCGTACCATTCGCATATTCTTCAAAAATCCACCTTACAATCGAAGCGTTATTTTCATTTATTTTGATATTTCCATTTGATATATCATATCCAAAAAGGAACCTTAAATTTGCAAGTTCTCCATTTTGAAATTGCTTTCTTATTCGCCATTTGCAGTTTTCACTTACGGATAGACTCTCTTCTTGGGCAAAGGAAGCAAGAATTGTAAGCATAAGTTCTCCGTCAGAGCTTATACTGTGAATTTTTTCTCTTTCAAAGTAGACATCAACACCTAAATCTTTAAGGCTTCTTGTAACATTCAAAGTATCAAGTGTGTTTCTTGCAAATCTCGATATTGACTTTGTTATTATCATGTCAATTTTCCCAAGTTTACAATCGGATAGTAGTTTTTGAAACTGCGGTCTTTCGTTTTTGGTACCTGTGTATGCTTTGTCTGAATATACACCTACATATTCCCATCCAGCATGGTTTTGAATGAGCTGACTATAATAACTTACCTGTGCGGAAAGGGAATGGAGCATTTCGTCTTTGCCACTCGAAACTCTCGCATAAGCTGCTACTTTTTTTAGTTTCGGCAAAGGCAAAACAGCTCTGTCAACAAGACTTATTATTTTTGCCACGATAACCCCTCCTTTCAGCGTTACATATTAGCTCTTCAAAGCCTAATAATCAAGCCATTTTAAAGTAAAATATCACCCAAAATAGGGTGATATTTTTTGTCTGCATTTTTACAAATTGTTTTATATTCTTTAGGTGTTATTAAGTTTAAATCTAGCATTTTTTGGGTTATATATACGCTCAGAGAATAGTTTTTTTCTTTTTCAAATTGCTGATTTGATATCGTCATGAAATCCTCTTTTCTTTTTACGCCAATACTTTATTCTGCAAGATGATGAGCAGAATATTTTTGGCTTTTTATTTGGAATTAAATTTAAAGTTTTGCCACAGTTTTTGCAGAATTTTTCCTCTTTATATTCTCTTCGAAGAAATGATTTGACTGTATTTTCGGATAAAGATAGCAAAGAAGCTATCACTTTATAGCCTTTTCCTTTGCTTCTTAAAGTGATAGCCTGCATTTTTTCGGGTTCTGTCATAAATATCTGCTCCTAAAAATTACTTAATTTGCCGATTAAATCGTAAACATAGTTTGAACCTCTTGAAACCAATATTCCTGTTAAAACGCAGCCGATATAGGGAATATTGGACTGCATTCCAAAATGTTTAAGAAGGTCAAAGTTGTACGCCACTGCTATTGTTACTCCCAAAACAAGGCTTAGAATTATTTGCCACGGAGTCGCTCCCGAAACTAAAAAACTGTTTAAATAAGTAATTATGCCTTCGATGAGCATAGCAGTCATAGCTATTTTTGAAATATCATTATTCATAAATGTATCTCCTTTATTTTGGTATTTTGAGTGTTTGTCCGGGATAAATCATATCAGAGTTCAGTGAATTTAATGCTTTAATTTCCTTATATTTATACCCACTTCCAAGATAACGCTGAGCAATTGTCCATAATGTGTCACCTTTTTTGACTGTATAACTGAAATAACTCGGATTTGATGAACTACTCGATGATTTACTAAATCCATTTAAACCTTTAGACTTCATGATTTCAGGGTAGTTTTTGTAGGAAACATCAAGGTCAACATTACCATTTATTCCGCTTATTGCCCCTTTATCAGATTTCTGCCAAATGCCACATGAACACGAAGGCTCACTTGTGTTCCACTGAGCAAGCCAAAGGTCATATTTTGGCAGCAATTCTTCTTTGATAAGATAGTTGCTTAACCAATTGGCATTACAATAGAACATAGCATAATAGCCATTTTTCTCAATCTCGCTACAAAACGCTTTAACTATATCTGTTCTTTGGCGATTGCTAAGTGATAACATTGTTCTATCCTCGATATCAAGCACAATCGGGTATTCAAACTGCAATCCGTGTATGTTTTCAAGGCAAAATTCTGCCTCACGTTTGGCGTCATCAACTGAATCTGCATAAGAATAGTGGTACGAACCTATGGGAATCCCCACAGACTTTGCACCTTCGTAATTTTCTTTAAATTTTTTGTCCGTTTGAGTTGGAGATTTCTTTCCCCAACCTTCACGAATTATGGCAAAGTCTATGCCTGTTTTTTTGACTTCATTCCAATTAACCCCGCCTTGCCATTTGCTGACATCTATTCCTTTAAACATAAATAATTCCTCCTCAATATTCGTTTTAAAACTTATATTTTTTGCTGACTTATAGGCAAAAAATTAAGCCGTTCGTTTCCACATATAGCAAGTTATATATGGTTGCAAACTGCTTTCATTTGTAGTGTCGCCATAAGACCATTTACCATTTGCGGTTGTTTCGGTTGAAGATTGGTTGTTATACGCTGCGTTATTAACTACCACGGCCTTACTTTCGAGTTCTCTTGCCCAACCATCATATTTTCCGTCTGAAAATCTGTAAGCACCCGTGCCATCACCGGCACCTTCACCGCAAGCAGCACCGTAATACCAATGCATACCGATTCTAAAGCCATGTCGATGTTGTTTGTTCCCGCCGACTTTTTCGGCAGAGTTAAAACTTGTATCTGATGTATTTACGCCTACAGGCACTCGCCCCGAACCCCAAGAAACCCAAGTCCCACCGAACATTGTGCCTGGATTTACGCTACTTACAGACATATAAATTGAGCCCACGGGATACACCATATCAAATATTGTTTTGCCCGAAATTTCAAAAGACTCGTTTTTTTGTGGGAAGCAATTTATCCCGACAGACAGCTTTTGTGAATCAAAAAACATAATAGGTATGCCTTTTGGCACGATTAAACTCTGCGATGAAATGCCAAATTTATCTTTAGTTTGGACTTCTAAATTCCAAGCGAAAAGTTTATCTAAAATTATATTTGTCTCTGTGTCGTTTTGAAAATCTGTCCAACCACTCCACGCAGAATCGCTTACTTTTTTGGTTCGGTACTGCAAAATTTCGATAGAATTTAAATGATTGACACTTGAAATATCAACCTTTGCGGTTAGTTTGGTATCGTCCTCATAGTTGTTAACTCTTTTCGCAGTTAAATTTATAACCGGCAAAATCCAATCTAAAATCTGAACATTTTTTGAAATTGTAGTGCTGTTACCTCGAGAGTCTACCACCTTGACCGCAAGTTTTAACTTTGAAGACGAGTCAATTTTGCCTAAATTGTATGTTCCTGCGGAATTTTTATCTTGTGAACTGCCATTAAAAATTATCTGATATTTTGAAATTGATGCATATTTGTTAGCCGATGCATTTGTAAAAGAAACTTGTAAATCCGACTTATTTCTGACTATCAGTTGGTCATTGCTTGTTACATTTATGACGTCTACATTAGTATCTTTATAACTTAGCTGATTTGCTCTAAATGTAGGATTTGCGTTTACAATATTCATGGTTCTGTCGCCATAAGACCAATTTGAAACAGAACTTGAGCCGGGCATATAACTTCCGACTGTAAATCTGACAGTCAATCTATTGGAGTTGGGAGTTTTAGCTCTTAAGAGATTTCTTTCCGACTCCGTGAGATTAAACGTATACGCATTATTGGCTCTGATATTGTCACGCACAATCAGATGGTCGTTTCCTCCTGCTTCGAGTTTGAATTGAAGCCTAAAACCTGCAGGATTATTAAAGTAAATCTTAGGATTTTGCTCGTCATTGAAGTCATCTGCACCCGTAAACTGAGCAGCTCTCGGAATTCTCGGAAGCCCTGCGGTGAATCCTTGGCCAGAGCTTGTAACCGGGGCATTATGCCGAATGTATGCGCTTACCCATAAAGATTTAGTACCGTCATTTTCATGAGAGATTGTAGCTGATTTTTCAAATAAAACTATTGGAGAACTTGTTATCCTCTGGCTCGGAGTTATACTTTGAGAATAATTTTCGCCATTAATATTACAGTAGCAAGTGCCGGAACCATAAGTTGAATATCCCTGATTCGTGCGGAAAAACCATACTTTCACGGTAATATTTGAAGTATTATTTTCTGTGCTTTGGCTGTTTACAATTACTTCAATTCTGTATTTTATATATTTGTTTGATGTATCAAAATTTTGAGATGTCGGCAAAACTATCCCTCCTTAAACCATTGCAACAATGCCGATACCATGATTTGAATCTGTGTTTATGGGAATGAATCTAAGGCCATTCGCAATGGTTATTTCATCTTCAACGACCGATTTTCTCATGTGAAATTCATTTTCCGAAACCCAGTAAATTTTATTTCCGTCAGCAGAATATCCCACAAATCCGTCTTGAGCGTTTATTTTTATTGTCCGACCATCACTGCAAAACATAGTTATTCCGTCTTTATCAATCTGACATATCAGCTTATTTGCACTATCGTAAAGTTCCATGATTCCAGACTGATTCATATTGTTTCCAAGCCGTAAAGTACCGCCTTTTATTATGTCGCACACCATATTTATTACATTTATTTTCTGCATATCAAGTGTTCCGTCAATCGTCCAAGCGCTATCAAATGTTCCGTTTATTCCGTCTTTTGAAAACCCGATTCCTCCGCTGTTTATCATAATTACATTTCTTGCTTCTTCCTTCGGGAGCGCATCTAAAACCAGAATTTTATCGCCTTCAAAGACAACATAACTATTGCCGAGTTTATCACGGATAACTTGCGTGGCTTCGGTAAGTTCTCGCCTTAAATTGGCAGTAGAATCATCAACTTTTTTATCTACTTTTTCCTTGATTTTGCCATCGAATGTTTCTATCAGATTACTGAGGTTTCCTGCTTTGAAATTGCCAAACTCTACCTTCGTAACCCTCTGCGAAATAACGTCAAAATCAAGTGATATGACGTTTGTCATGAGTTCAATTTTGCATTTCGGGTGACGGACATAAATCTTATCTCCAACATCAGATACATTTTTAAGGTATTCATTTATGGTGTAATTGACCTTTGGAACGCAATTTTCGTTAAGATAATTATTGCCTTTAATTCTTAAATTGTTTATCAGTGCCTCTTTGTACTTAGCTTCATCAACTTTTTGCTGAGCATCTTCGTAATCTTCGGGATTTATATCGTTTTGCTCGAAACTCACAACTTTTGTGTATGGGATATCATACATATCTTCACGATACGATAGCCAAATCTCGGGAAGAAGCAGTCCGTCTTTACCGACAGGCATGATTTTAGTACATACACCATTCCAATCTTCTTCAGCTTTAATGCTCACGATATTTTTCCCGTAAGATAAACTGACTCCACGATCTTGCCCGATTTCTTGCCGTATTTCAATTTTTCTGTTATCTCTGACAATATGACCGCCCCAACGGCCAAGAATGTCTTTTACAGCTTCCGCCAAAGATTTCCTTACGCATCTGTAATTATGAACAGTCGGCACGTCTGAAATCGTTTGGAAGGGAGAAGGACGGTCTGTGGCTGTATTTATGTGGTTAAGAGCGTTATTGCAGTTCATATCCACAACGTAGGAATCGGAAATAATATAGTTTTCGGAGTCATAGAAAAGATGATAAGCACGAGCTTCAATTTTGTTATTTTCAATTGATATATTTTTGATTCTGAAGCACTGTTTATCCCATGGGGTCGGAACTCTTATGATATTTCCGCTTTTGTAGTATTCGAGATACTCGATTCTGTCTTTCAAATCAAGATAATATTCGCCATTATCTTCTTTATGAATTAATGCTCTAAGCGGCTTTAAAATCTTAATTCCGTTATTGTCAAATAAAGTTTCTTCGGGTGTATATACGCTTATCATCAAAGCCACCTGCTCATCGGGTGGATTTTTATTTTAGTCAAGTTTCCCGTCCAAGTTATAGTGTTTTCACCTGTATTTAAGGTGGGAAACTCTCCGCCCATGCTTCTGTTTTTTAATGTATTTAAATTATCCTTGTAGCACTCCTCAAGGAGCGAATCTACCGTAATGTAGCCATCATCGATATTTACTTCAAATTGTGCGTATCCGTTTACGGAAACTTCAACTTTACCTGAACCCGTCAAAGTAATGACGGGCTTTGATTTTTCGAGTCCTTGATTTGTTATGAGGATTTGAGTTGTTTCGCCCGTTATTTCGGTTTCTACAGCTTGTTCTCCGACAAGATATTTAAAAGGCTGTGTATGAAATTTAACCGTTGCGGTTCGAAACTTTAAAAGCCTTTCAAAATCAATCTGCTCGTTAATTTTAGCACTGTAGTATTTATCGGGCTCGTTTGAAAATATGACTTTGCCTGAGCCTGAGAAAAAACTTGAAATCTCGTCAATATCGTAATCCCCGTAAAGTCCGATTTTTAAAGATTTATCATATGAAGAATATCCGATATCATCGATAAAATCCCCGCTTTTTCCTTCAACTTCAGTTATCTGCACACGCATTGCAGGTCGTGAAATATGGGGAAGTTCGGAGATTATCAGCCCTTTTAAATCTTGAGAGTTTTTATCATTCCAAATTATATAATTACTCATGCAAACACCACTCTTTCAACTTTGCTTACCACAAGTTCGCCAATTTTATCGCCGTCAATTTTAAACGCCATACCTTTTAATGCGGTTTGAAATGCCGAAATCATGTTATCTACGTCATACACATTTGGTGGGTTATAACCCGAATCCTGAGTACTAATTAAATTATTTTTTACATCATCAGATTTAAAATCCATATCTAAATCATCAGGAATTGCCTGTTTCATATTTTCCACAACATTCTTCATTTCGTTTGAAAAGCCCTCTCCGATTCCAAGTGCGAGATTTTTACCGATTTGTTCTTTAAAAAGCCTTGACGGAGAGTTTATGCCAAGCGCTCTTTTAAAACCACCGAGAAAACTATTACAAAACCCTTGAACTTTATTTGAAATCCAACCAATCATTTCGTGAATTCCGTTCCAGATGCCTTCAATAATGCTTTTTCCGAGATTATATACTTTTCCGGGCAATTCTTTTATGTTTTTGACGATTGCTTCAGACATATTCACGGCCATTTCTCGGCCTTTGTTTACCATGTCACTTGCCCAGCGTTTAATTCCTTCCACCGTATCTGACAAAAACTTGCCGATTTTTCCGGGTAAATCTTTAAAAAAATTAACCACGCTATTTAAGAAATTTCGCCCCGTTTCTTCGGCTTTTCTGCCCGTTTCAATGCCCCAATCTTTCACTTTTTTTATCGTGTTTGTCAACCACTGACCGATCTTTCCGGGAAGTTTTGCAAACCACTCAATAATCCCATTGATGATTTTCGGAATTTCCACTGTTACGAATCTCCATGCGTTTTTTCCAAACTGGATAAGCCCTTCAATTACATTTTTAAAAAACTTGACAATTGAGCCAAGCGCAAAACCAAGCCAATATCCAATTTTTTCAGGCAAATTCGAAAGGAAATCAATAAACCCATTCCACATTTCAGCGCCCCAGGATGCGGTTTTTTGACATAAACCCGAAAACCAGTTTTTTATATTATCCCAAATACCGCCCAGCCACTCGCCGATTTTCTCCCAAACGCCAATATCATTCAGAGTTTTAACAAGTGCCACAGGCCATGAAACAATCCAAAGGAGCATATCCTGCCAATGCTCGCTTAAAAATGTCGTGATATTATTCCAAAGGCTACCGAGCCACTCACCGATTTTCTCCCAAACACCCATATCACCTAAGGTTTTGACAAGTGCTACAGGCCATGAAACAATCCAAAGGAGCATATCTTGCCAATGCTCGCTGAAGAACTTAGTCAAATCGTTCCAAAAGTTAGTAGCCCACTCCTGAATTTGAGGCCAAAACTTAACCGCAAGATAAGTAAGAAGTCCGGCAAGAGCTATCGCCAAAGTTACCGGCCATGCTGCCACTGCGGCGGCGATTAAGGGTCCGATTGCAGAGAAAGCTGCGGTAATTATCGGGGCAAGTGCAGCCACGGCACCTGATACCAACGCTTGCCAACCGATTATCGCCCCGGCAATTAGCGCTCCCCAACCGACAATCTGTGGCAAAATCGGTTCGAATGCTGTTTTTAAACCTTCCCATAAAGCGCCTATTATTTTGCCTCCGATGTCAATAAATAGTGGCATTTGCTCTCGAATTTTCTCCGAAAGTTCAATAATGGAATTTTTAAATTCCTCAAATTTTTTATTTATGGCTTCTTGGTTCTCGCCTTTCGCAATTGCCGTGAATAAGGCTCTTAATTTTCCTCCTGCGTTTGCTGCCGAATCGGCGATTTCTTTCATCATCGGAGCAAAGGCAACACCAATACTTCGTTTGATAGAATCCATAACTCCGCCAAATTTTTGCATCGAGATGTCAAGGCTCCGAAGGCTGTCCATAGTAGCATCGTCAAAGGTCGCCATGTTTTTTGTAAGTTCATTGAATCCTTCACTGCCACGCTTAATTATTGGGTTTAGCTCCATTGCCGATTTACCAAAAATCTGCATGGATATTGCGTTTCGCTCGGTTTCGTTTCCGACATTTTTAAGGCTGTCTATTGTTTCCCAAAATACAGTTTGAGCATCTCGTAAATTTCCGTTTGAATCTCTGACTTCAACACCCAAAGTCTTATACGCCTGGCTTATGGCATTTAAACTTTTGGCATCAAAATCGACCTTACTCATTGATTTTATTGACTTTGAGTAAGACTTGGTAAAGGTTTCAACGTCAACCTCCGTCATTTTTGCTGCCATGCTGAATTTTTGCAAAACTTCAGACGAAATCCCTGTTTTTTCGGACATTGCACTCATCTCACGGCCAAAACTTGCAGCACTTTTAACACCGCCCATTAAGTAATTACCGAAATCTTTGGCTGATTGAGCGATTTTGCTTAGACCTGCTGTGATTGCTTGTGCTGAGAGATTTGCTTTTAGCATATCTCCAAAGGTTCTGGTAGATTGCCCTGAAGTTTGCATTGCTTTGTCTACATTTTTTAATTCTTGCTCGGTTCCTTTGAGTTCCTTTTCGGCATCGACTAAGGCTTTTTCAAATTTTTTGGTTTCGTTACTTCCTTTTCCGAACGCTGATTCGGAATTCTTAAGCGCATCACGAAGTAATTTTACTTTTTCGGATTGATTTGAAAAAATATCACTGAGTATTTTTTGCTTTTCGGTAAGTGCCTCGGTGGAATCCTTATTTTTCTTGTATTTTTTATCTACCGCATCAAGCTCACCCTTTAATGTCCCGATTTCTTTATCGAGTTTACCTACGGAAGAAGTTGTCTTTTCGCTGAAATTACTGTATTTTTCGAGCTCGGAATTATTCTGCTTAAGTTCGCCACGCATTTTATTAAGCTCTGCTTGAGCGATATTTAATTTTGTCGCCCATGCCTGAGTCTTTCTGTCGTTTTCGCCATACATTTGAGTGGATTTCTCAAGTATTTGCTTCAGCTTCTCGATTTTCTCTTTCTGAGCATCAATTTGTTTTTCTAACACTTTATTTTTTGCTGTATATGCTTCTATTGATTTGTTATTACCTAAAAATTGACTTGAAACAGCTTTAAGCTCACTACTTAGAAGTTTTAACCCCGAATTTATGTCTTTAAGTGCGCTGTTAAAGGCTTTTTCACCGTCAATCCCGAGTTTTATTCCTATATCGGGCATCGTTATTTCACTCCCAACCTTTTTATTTCCTCATCGAATTTTGATTTCATCGCTTCGATTGCGGGCTTTTTCGAAGCAACTCTCGCAGGACGCACAAATGGGCGAGGAGATTGCCCTGTTTTGCCGTATTCAAGCACATTTGCAATCATGGCGTTTGTTATTGTGTAATAACTTCTTTTCTTTTTGGCGGCATATTGTTTGCGTCTTGGCTCTGCAAATCCTATTTTTATATTGTAAATGCCCCTCGAGCTTTTCTTTACGGGAGACATTCCGAGCGAATTTTTAAGTTCGCCCGTGCTTCGCATAGATGAGTTTGTAATAGCGTGATTTAAGTTGTTTCTCACGGCTTTTAAGACAATTTCTCCACCTGCTTCAAGTGTTGATTTTAAAATTTCGTCTTGCCTTCCTGATAATTTTTCAATTGATTTATAGAGCTCATCGGGAAGTTTAATCTCGCATTTTGCCATACGCTCGCCTCCAACTTAATTTTTTAAAACGGTATCCAACCATTTGGATTTGTCTCATTTTCCGGTTCTTTAAATTTATATCCTTGGACTTTAAAATTGTGATATTTTTTGTACTGATTAAAAAGCAAAAGCCACTTTTTTATAGTAAAATGCCCGACCTCTTTTTCGGAAAAGCCGAGCAATTTTACTCCGACAAACAAAATCCACGAAAAGTCTATTTTCGACTCATCGTGGTCACTACGTTTTTTGGGTTTATATCTTTAGGCAAAGCGGTATTTATCAATTTAAAAATTTGTTTTCCCGATTCCTCAAATCCGATTCTTGAGATAAGTCTGCCGACTTGTTTTGAAGTCATGAAATCCATTTTTTGATTTTCTTTTAATTTATCGTTTTCGATGTCAATGCCTTCATTTATCATTTCCAGAATCATAAATTTCAAGGCTTTGTAGCTCGGTTCACTTCCTCGCATTAATTTTACCCATTTGCCTACTCCGCCGTATTCTTCTTCCGCTCTCTCCATAACGTTTAGCGTAAATGCTATAGGATATTTTTTATCGCCGTCAGTTAAATACTCAATTTTATCTATCAATTAAATCAAGCTCCTTCGCCATTACTCGTGTTAGCATTCGGGTCGGAAAGTGGCTGAGTAAAGTACTTGTCAAGCTCACTTTTAGCTGCCGCCAAACTGTCAACGTCAATATGCGATTCCCAATCTCCGTATTTATTTGGCATGGTCATGCCTTCAACCGTGATTGTTTTAAACTCCAAATTCTCACCTTTTGTTGATGCTTCGGGGACAAATGGTTTGAATTTCATTTTTGGAAAAAATTGTGCTCTGTATTTTGTTTGACCATTAACCATCTTACTGACGATGTATCCAAAGCCCACATATGGTGCGATATCGTTTATGTTTGAACGATATCTTCCCGTTGATGTTTCTTGTTTACGCCCGAGTAAATCGGCAAACACACCGTCATCATCATTCGCTGCAGAAAGTGATATTGTTGCGTTTTGAAAACTCGATGAGTATTCCATGAGTTTATCATCGCCATAAAGACTTGCCTCTGCCGAGTTTGGTGTGATACTCGCACTTATTGCTCCTATGAATTCTTTTGCTGTTTGATATGTTGTTTCGGCACCTTCGCCCGAAGTGACGAGAAGTGCATATTTCATATTTTGCATTCCTATATTTGCCATAATGCTTTACCTCCTAATTTTCACTAATGTTTTTATTTTCAATCTCAGGCTCCGGCACTATCGGTGTATCGCCCCAAAGAGCCATTACTGATGATAAATACGGCTCAGGTAGATTCTCGGATATTTCGGTCCTTCCACTTATGCTGTTAACATACGCAGCTCTGTGTGGATTGCCGATAAAGTACCTCGTGCCGTCAATGACAATGTATTTTTTAGTGACAACACTTACGCTTGCCGGTGTTAGTTCGTCAAGCAAAATTAATTCTTCCAATGCATTAAACCTCCAATTTTAAGTTTTTATATAGCAACCCGAAAAACCCACCCATGTAGTACCTGTATTCCATTTCATTGCAATTTCGCCAGAAGAATGCTGAATATTAATTTGTGACGAGTTATCAGGGATATTTCCATAGGGTGGAGAACCATTTACAGCGCCGAAGACTTCGTTTACAGAAAGTGCTTGACCGCCTGTGTTGTCTGTGGAAATAAAGGGTAGACCTTTGACACAAGCGTAATCAGTACCCGCATTTGTAATATTGACTTTCATATGAAACGATATATATACAAGATTGTTTATTCTATAATACTTTGCATATCTGTATTCGGTACTGTAAGTAGGATTTGTGCCTCCTCGTGACATTAAAGTCGGAGTCCACATTCCAACTTCAGTTTTTATCGGAAGAGAGTTTTCGGTAATTTGTATTTGACTCCAATTCCCATTTAAATAATTGAAAAAATTGAGTCCGTTTGTTTGATTGTACAGCATCAAAAATTTCATATCGCTTGTACTCCAGCCGATTGCCGTGCCATATCCTATTCCTTGATATCCTGCATTAAAAATAAAAGGTTTACGATTCGGGATATTATTTGCTGCGTATGTTTTTACTTGGTTTAGCCAATCTTCTTGGCTTGAAGCCGAAAAATCCATTACATTGGCATCGGTTACTCCCAAATTTATCAAAGCGTTTAATGCATCTGAAGCGTATGTGCCACCTTTAGATATCGGTAATGTTCCCGAAGTTATATCATCCGCAGAATGTGTATGATTTTTGTTTGCGAAATTAACTGTACTTGCGTTTTGGCTCATGACTGATGTCGTTGAATTGCCTGTCTCTTGCACTATATTGGCACTTTGAAAGACTGAAGCTCTTGAAATCAATGCGTTACCCATGTTTTATCACTAACTTCCTTCGCTAATATCCAAATCATCAACATAACCCTCAAACTGCTCGAGCGTTTTTAGATATGCATATGCGGAGTCAACATTTAAATCCTTGTCATATGGTACGTTTAAGTATTCGGTGTGTATAAAAATGTCCATTGGGGTATTGTTTTTGAGTGCTTCTTTTTCCTCGAGCCTTTTGGATTTGTTTGTATAAGACGCAACCTCGATAATGCTACTTTGATTTGTAATATTATCTACACTTACGACCCTGTGATATTCCACTATGATGCCATTTGGCAGTGTTATGCTTTTTATTAATGCCATGATTTTATCTCCTTTACATTTAATATTTATATCCTACTATTTTTATAATCTTTAGCGCTCCGTCCGTAAAACTTACAGTATTATTATTAAATATCTCAACATTATAATTACGTTTCCATGTCAGTGTACTGCCATTTGGGTACACCAAGGCTGTTCTGTTTATCAAATCATTGTTCGAGCCGGAAGAATACGTAACACCGATATTTTCACTGCCATACGGCAAACACACAATGGATTTACTGATGCCATTTCCATCAACACTTATAACGATAAATGCATAATCCGCAAAACTGCCACTTATGGTTATCGTTCCGCTTGTACCACTTGAATTTGAGTACAACGTATAGCCTTTACGAACTTCTAAATTTGTACGTGCCGATGTTGCTGAACTTGCACTTGTACCACCTCTGGATATCGGCAAAGTTCCTGAGGTTATATCAGAAGTTGAATGTGAATGTCCCAAACGAGAAAAGGAACTTGTACAAGCATTTTGAGACATTACATCAGCTTGAGAAGTTCCTACTTCTTGTAAAACATTAACGTTACTTTTATTAGATGCCCTTGAAATAAGAGCGTTTCCCATGTATTATCACTAACTTTCATCGTTAATATTTATACTTACATTGTTATCTAACGCATAAAATTTGAATTTGCATTTCTGCGGTAGGTTGAGTGTTATAACAAGAAAGCGTTATACCGCCATCTGTTGTAGTGACTTTAGAAACACATGCCCACGATTCAATCTGAGAATTTGCAGTGTCTATATTATCGCTTAAAATCAAATCTATGATTGGAGTATCTGTTGCCAAAATGCCACTTACAGATACGCTTTGTGTGTATTTTCCTCCTGCATCTTGAGTCCAGTTAGTGCCGACAGTTACTGTATATCTCGAAATTTCTGCCTTAGTTGCCAAACCGTCAACAAGTGCTTTTGTTGAAGCGTAAGTTGTGGAAGAACTGACGGAATAACTATCGGATTTATTTGATATTGTTTCATATGTTCCACTAATATCAGGAATATCCGAGGCGGATAAGTCAGCTCCTGAAGTTACCAAACCCTTGGCATCGTATGTTATTTTGCACTTTGTCGCACCTGTTATTGCTGAATTAGCCTGAACTGCTCCAACATCGTCATGGTTTAAAACCACTGTTCCTGTTTTTCCGTTAACAGACTGCACCGAATCGGTCGGTGTGGCGAGTTCTATCCAGTTTTGACGTTGGCTTGCAGGACTGTTTTGCAGAATATATGTTTTGTTTTCATCGGTTCGTACACAAATATCGCCTTTTTGTACGTCAAGTGCGAGCATTTCAGTTTCATTCGCTGCAGTGAAGGTATCTGTGATTGCTATTTGCGGAATAATTGATGTATCAATTTTACCATTCGAATTAATTATTGGAACATTGCCTTCGCCAGTTCCTGTATTACAGGTTGAAGCTGTACCTAAAGCATCAACCGCAGCCTTTGCGGTATTATCATAATCATTTGTTGATAAGCCTTTTCCAGATATTTTATCAACCTTTAAATTTAGATTTGTATCTACATATCCTTTTGTTACATTACTTTGTTTTATTATTATTGCTTCACTCATTATAAATTCCTCCTAAAAAATGTTGTTAATAACTGTACCCAACAATTCTATATACACGAACACTATTGCTTGCTGTTCTGTCAATGGAAGCGTTATCGGAAGTCGTTACGGTAAATACCGCTTGTCTGATAAACGTTGCCGTATTATCCGAAAAAGTAAGCAAGGCTGTGTGAGTATATAACGATGACGGATTAGTTGTTGACGAAACGTAATCGTTTGTCAGTTGTACTTGACCCCTCGTGGTTCGAAGTTTTACGCTGTTGCACACTCCATTGTCATGGAAAAATACCTCGACATAATCGTAGTTTTTATAGCTATCCGAAAGAGTAATCGTACTGATTGTGCCGCTTGAATTGCTGTAAAGCAATGTCTCCGTCATGACTTTCAAATTAGTTCTTGCTGACTTTACACTATTACCACCAGTACCGCCTTTTTCAATCGGTAAAATACTCGGGGGAGGTACATATCTTGTAAATATTGCATCGCTCATTATGAATCCCTCCTAAGTTTTTATCTTGACTTGTATAACAATATCGGGTATCTCATTTTTGCAACATACGGTTATATTACCATCATTTATAGTTATTTTTGAAATTTTACCCCATGCCTGCAACTCTGATTCTGCTATGTTAGGGTCATCACTTAGCTTAACATTTACAATTGCAACATCGGTTTCTTTAATTCCGCTTACGGGAATAATTTGTGTGTATGAGCCATCTGAGTCCCTATTCCAAATTCTGTCTATACTTATTAGGTAAGTTTTATTTATGTTTGCAAGTTTGTTTTGATATTCGTCTGTAAAATCGTTACTCGATAAAACTTTGCCTTCAACCTTGTCAACTTTTGTATCAAGGAACTCAGTAATTGCTTTCTGACTCATAATTTTGTTTGAATCCGTACCCAAAACTTCAAGCAAGTTAAGTGCTCTCGTTACGGCTTCATCAATTTCAGAGCCACTATGAATTGATTTGTATTCGGCCATGTTTTTCACCCCTTTTTATTAGCTACTTACAGTAAAAATAAGGTTATTACAGTCCATAAAATCCTCATCATCGCAAGTTATAAACCCTCGAGTTTCCCCGCCACCGCCACCTGAACTCATCAAAGCCAGATACTTGAGAAATACAGCGTTTTCGCTTTCAGGCTCAAGATGATATATATCTTCTTTTGTATATGGTGTGGGGTTATCTCTCCAGAATTGCAGTATTGTTTCGGGTATATTTTCTTTTGACATTTTAATCACCTCATTTTTTATGGCTGACCTCTTTTCCAGTTGCCGCCGATTTTCATATACATTATGCAAGGCTTATCGCCATTTACTTTATATGGCACACTTCGTTTCCAAGTGTTTCCGACCTTGACACGGCTTGTTCCCCCGACAGTTATGCTAAAATTGTTTGAGATATTTCCTGATTCCGTCTGCACTTCGATATACATGTATGCCGTACTGTTCGGAAAACCAAAGCCTGAGTTTTTAAACCCATTATATGAGCTTAAAATTGCCGAATCTGAAAGACTTATATCTTTGCTTGTTGTTTCGGATGTAAAAACAGCACCACTTTCGGTGCTTGTTTTAACTTTGTAGATTATTTTTTTAAATGCACCCGTACCGAGTGTATAACTGACTTTCATCGGGCATTCAAGATATGTTCTTTCGAGGTTTAAGTTGCTCGGTGGGACGGACATTTTGTAGCTTAAAAGCAAAGTGTTATCCAAAACTCTGCTCATATATGATGACGAAACAGAATAAACAGTCAGATTATCCGTATTTATGCCGCTTGATTTTTCGCCGTTATATGAAGGCAGACTGATGTGATCGGGGTCAAAGCAACTGCCTGCACCCGTACAAGTGGTTCTGACTTCAAGTGTACCCGAGCCGATTTGACCGCCGCCGGAAGTTATAACTTTCCCACTCGTAGAGTAGGAGAAACTACCTGTATTTATCGAAAACCCCGTGCCACCGGCAGAAACGTTGTATATTATTCCGCCCGGATACCCGAAATTACCGCCATAATCATTTGCAGAGTAGACTGTTGCAGTTACATATCCGTCTGATATTTCAAGTTTTAGGTCAAGTTCGGGTGACCCATGAACTTTATTAACATATAAAACCGCCATCATTGATACCTCATATATACATCACCGTTATTACCGCCACTTGGATTACCCGTTCCGTAAGTTATGACGGGAACTGTAACATTGATTGTCTTATTTGAACTTCCGTTATAAGTCCCGACACTTGATCCGTTTTTTTGCACAGTCAGTGTACCGAGACTTACATTTATATCTTTATTTTCCGAGCCGTTATACGTTCCCATAGACTCGCCGTTTCGCTTAACTGTAAGCGTACCAAGATTTATATTTGCATCGGTTTCGGTTTGACCATTAAAAGAGCATATTTCCTGCCCATTTAGCTTGATTGTCAGTTTTGCAAACCCGTTCTCAAGCAGATATTTCAAAAGCACGGCGTTTTCGCTTTCAGGTTCAAGATGATGTATATCTTCTTTTGAGTATTCTGTCGGATTGCTCCTCCAAAATTGCATTATTGTTTCGGGTATATGCGAAGGTTTTGCCAATATTATCACTCCTCGCTTAGGACGTAAAAATTAACGGGAACATGAAAGTAACCTGTGTCAGGCTCATACATTTCAGTCCCGTTATCCGTCCATATAAAATTGTTTTCTCTTAATTTTTGCTTTACAGATTCAGCTATATCTTTAAAATTGCCTTTGCTCCAAATATCTATCGTGCCGTAACAAACCTCTTTATGATAATCATCATCAAAGAAAAGTTCGGGTCGCTCATTCCAAGTGTAATAGGTAAGGTATGTGTTTTCTTTACCGAAATATTGATAATACGAAATGGGGATGTACCTGCCACTAACCGAAAAATCTGAGAAAATTTCTTCAATCATGGGATTTATATTCATAAATACTCCTTAAATTGTGCCATTAATCTCAGCTTTATCACAAAGCGCTTCTGTGTACATTTTTCGGTTTTTGACGTCTTCGGCAGATAAAATTCTATATCTTCCGGTATCACAAACAATTACATAATCGGCTTTAATTCCCAGATTGGGAATTTTACGAAATTGAAATATAACGGTTGCCTTCGAAAAAGCCGCACGATTTGCCCACGCTCTGCTTGCATGACGTTCTTCCTTGTATGCTCTGACACTCGCAAGAACCACGTCATGGACAGTTACGAATCCTGAACTGTCTTTGATTTTTCTGGGCTCAATTATATCTATAAATGTTGTCATTTTGCCAATACTCAAGATTTACACCTTCCAATTTCTGTCGAGTCGTAAAAGGGTATTTACTGTGTTCCATACCTGCGTGGCCGCATTTACATTATCTGCAAAAAATCCACCTGTAGAGCCATCTCTTGATTCATAAAAATGAGACGAAAGCATAATAACGGCTTGCTCTGTTGTCGGAGGCATGGCGTTGACGGCATAATATCCTGCGGACTTTTTTTGGTAGCTTTCGGCATAGGATATTGCAGAATTTATAAACTCTTGCAAAATTTCATTGTCTGTATCTGTATCTAAAATTAAGTTAGCCTTGACTTTTTCAAGTAAACTACTCATTTAAATTAACCCATTTTAAGAAGTTTAATGCCTTCGGGGAGGATAACTTTGGCGTCCACACGTTCGGTGGCAATAAAGCCTACTTGTCCGTTTCCTGCGTAAAGTTCATTTAATCTTTGAACGCTCCTGCTCATACGGTCGGCAATCCAGTAATTCGAGAAATCACCAAACGCAATAGGCAGTGCCTCGGCGGCGACAGTCGGAACGTAAGGGGAAGTATACAAAGGATATCCTAAAAGTCTGTCGGGTTCTCCCGCTTGAAGTGACGGTTGCCATAAATACGCTCCGTTGGTATCTTTTAACTTACGAAGCATCGAAATTGTGGCATCGTTCATCAAAAACACGGCATTTCTGCGGTATGGAGATTTAAGCGAATGCACTAAGTCTATTATATTATCACAGTTAATGTTTGTCGTGCTCGTGAGAGTTATCCCGACTTCACCGCCTTGCTCGGTAAATATACCCGTTGGTTGACCTACGCCCGTACCTGTGCAGAATGCTTGCTCTTCGGCAATTCCAAATGCCCTCGCAAATTCTGATGAAATATAGCTTTCAAGATCAAACATACTGTCTTGCAAAAGCTCTGTTGATACTTTTACCAAATCCGTAAGTTTAAATGCATCAATTGTTTTTTGTGCAAATGTTGGATTCGATTCAATATATGCTCCGTTTTCGGGTGTCCACTTGGCTTCACTGTGAGTCGCTGCAACAGGAATTTTTCGCTCTGCGGCGGTCGTGATAGTTTTTGCTATGGTTCTTATTACGTTATTTTCCTCAAGTGCGGTAATTATTTGTTTTTCGAACTCTTCAGGAACAAGATATCCGCCGTCCGCATCTATAGACTCTTGCATAACATTATAAATTTGCGGTTTGCCACGAAGCACATTTAAAAAATCTTTTCTGTATTCGTCACTCGCACGACCGATCTTTGATTTCTTTAGTTTGCTTGTTGGTTTTTCAAGCAGAGGATTATTTGTTGCTTTGCTAAGCTCCATATCGATTGCCGATTGCTTTTCGAGTCTGTCGATTTCTTTCCCAAGTTTTACAACGTCTGCTTCCATTTTATCATAAACGCAAGCGTCTTCTTCTGAAATAAAGCCGTCAGCATTCCTTTTGCTGTCTAAAAATTCTTTGGCATTATCCCATAACTTCGTTCGTTTTTCTCTTAAATCTAAAATAGTATTCATACAAATTATCTCCTTTTTAGCAAATCAAGCCTCTTATACAAAGGCTCGATTGATATTTTTTGTTTTTCTGTTTTCTCTGTAACTTTATTGTTTTCAGTTTTAAATTGCTTTTTTACTTTGTTCATAACACATTGAATTGCTGATTTTCTGCTAAACATAAATGCTTCGTTTTTTGGTTTTTGCTCTTCGGTATTTTCATCATTTTCATTATCATCTTTATCATTTTCAAACAAAACACCGTCCGCAAAGCCCAAATCCAAGGCTTTGTATGCGTTCATCCACGTTTCGTCATCCATCATTTTAGATATTTTGTTTCGAGGCAGATGTGTTTTTAAAGCATAGGCATTTATGGCAGATTCTTTGACTTCACCGAGCATTTCTGCCGCACGTTTCATTTCAAGCGAATCTCCTTCGGCATAGGCGAAAGGATTGTGTATCATGAGTTGGCTTACGGGGGACATTAAGATTTCGTCTCCTGCCATGGCGATGATTGAGGCAGCTGAAGCAGCGATTCCGTCAACCTTTACTGTCGTTTTGCCTTTATAATCTTTTAATAAGTTATATATCTGAGCACCTACGAACATATCTCCGCCCGGACTATTAATCCACACCGAGACGTTTCCTTTGCCCGAATACAGCTCTTCTCTGAAGATATCTGCAGTTGATTTTTTGGATTCGCCATCATATATGTCAAAATCATCGCCATCAACTATTTCTCCGCTTATATACAGCACTCTCTCGGTTTCTTTCTGCACGAAGTTCCAAAATTTCTTCTTGTTTTTCATTTTCTGCATCATTATCACCTCCGATTCCATTTGATTTTTCTGCAAATGCACCTGCATCGGCAAGTTTAGTCATACTGCCGTTTACAAGATACAAGTTTCCTCCGAGTTCATCTGGAATTAAGTCCATATTTTCAAGTTCTCTTACATCATTCGGGGATAAAAAGCCATTTTGAATTCCCGTAGAATAACCATTCATTCGGCTTTGATAATCACCACGAAGTAAACCGTCCACATTGAATTTGACAAAATAATCACGCTTTTCACTATCCTTAAACAAAGAACGGTGAATGGCTTGTTCCCACCTCATAACCCATGGGTCAAGTGTGTATTTTACAAACTCAAGAGACTGTTGTTCGATGTTTGAAAAGCTCGATTTTTCGAGGTCTCCAATCATGTGGGGAGGGATTCTGAAAATCCTCGCTATTTCGTTTAACTGGAATTTTCTTGTTTCTAAAAACTGAGCTTCGTTCGGAGATATACTGATTGGCTGATACTTTAAGCCTTCCTCCAAAATTGCTATACGATGCGAATTACTGCTTCCTTGAAAAAGCGAATTCCAACTTTCACGAAGTTTCTCGGGATCTTTGATTGTTCCGGGATGCTCCAAAACTCCGCTTGGATTTGCTCCGTTCGCAAAAAATTTAGCACCGAATTCCTCACATGCCATTGCCATTCCGATTGCATTTTTCGCCATAGCTATCGGGGAATATCCGATAAGACCATTGAATCCGAGACCCGGAATATGCAAGACATCTTCTTTTTTTAGATACACTTGACCTTTATTTTGAAGTTTTGGATTGTCGTTATCATTAGGGGAATAAATGTAATATATTTTCCCGTTCGGGAGTCTGTCTACAGTCATGCGATTGGGAGCAAGCGGGTAAAGTGCAAGCACGTCACCTCGTCCGTTTCTGATGACTTGCGAATATGCATTTCCCCAAAGCAAAAGATGACTCATAAGCGTTTCTCTGAACACAAATGACGTCATCTCAGGGTTTGGCTCATCATGAAGCAAAAAGTATAGTGGGTGATTTACGGCTTTTTCTTTGCCACCGCTTTTTGTATGTTTGTATGTGTGTAGTGGAAGTCCGGCAATTGCCTCGGATAAAATCCTCACACACGCATAAACTGCGGTTATATTCATAGCACTATTTTGGTTTACTCTTTTCCCACTACTGCTGGAACTTCCGATGAGTCTACCAAATGTGCCGGGGTTTATACTGTTGTTTACTTTTGGTTTGTCTCTCGAATGAAACAAATGTTTAAAAATATTCATATTAATCTCTCCTTAGTTTTTCGCATAAAAAAACCACCTCGTTTTTTCCAGGTGGTTTGAATACCATATAGTGTATTTAGTATTTATTATAAACTTCATTTACAGATTCTATATACACAATAAATGAAGGGTGATTATTGTCATAAGGGCAACAAAGATAACTTTTTTTCTTATCTAAGTAAGTTTCTCGAACTTCTTCCCATAAATCGTTATTTTTCAACCATTCTACACGATCGTCAAGTCCTTTAGAATCTCGTACTATTTCCCAACGATAGGGATCGGTATAAATATTACCATATTTATTATGAATCAATCTGTGCCATCCGTAACTATTTTGTTTCACAATACAAATATCAATACTAAATTCCGTTTGACTTCCTTGTGTGAAGTGGATTTTTCTCGTTGTAAGAGCAGAGGTTGAATCTTGACAATCACTAAAATCATTCTTTTCTAGAACTATATTAAACTTTTTTCTTATATACTCCTTAATTTCACGTCCATTTCTAAAATCATAATAATCATAATCCATAATCTCCAGATTATAATCAAGGTCAATAGGTTGATTACCATTTTGCGTGAACAAATTTCTAGCACCGCTACCTACAAGGAAAGCACGAACAAACATTCTATCGTCTTTATTAATTTCTTGAACCAGTTGATTCACAATATCAGAGCATAACCTTTTCATTTTGCCGAGAAATTCCCGGTCTTTAATCCAATGATACATAACGTATTCCTTTCTTTCCCAAGCCACCCATTTGGCATCAAGACCAAATCATTGAATTATAACTCTATGATAAATTGTTTGTCAATATTTTTTTTAACTAAATTCGATAGCAAAAATTTCGGAATTAGGAATATTACATATCTAAATAATAATCAGTCCTCTCTCATTGTATACAGATTCAGTGCTGTTTTGATTCCTTATAGCTCTATCAAGTGCCATGACTGTTGCAACTGCACCATCGATTTTTTCTGTTGATTTTTCTTTGTCGGGCTTTATATTTCCGGCAGGGTCGGTACGCACATAAATGTTATCCATCATCCAACGAAGCACAGGGTGTCCGCCATGAGCGATTTTACCTTCAAGCGTAAGTTTCATAAGCTCTTTTGACGGAGGGCTCATATCCTTAAATCCTTGCCCAAACGGAACTACCGTAAAGCCCATGCCTTCCAAATTTTGCACCATCTGAACAGCACCCCATCTATCGAAAGCTATCTCTTTGATATTGTATTTTGTGCCGAGCTCCTCAATGAAGTTTTCGATGAACCCATAATGCACGACATTGCCTTCCGTAGTTTTAAGGAATCCTTGTTTTTGCCAAATATCGTAAGGCACATGGTCACGCCGAACTCGTAAATCAAGATTATCTTCAGGTATCCAAAAGTATGGCAAGATAATGTATTTATCGTTATCGTCTTCGGGAGGGAAGACAAGCACAAATGCTGTAATATCAGTTGTACTTGAAAGGTCAAGCCCGCCGTAACAGACTCTGCCTTTAAGAGATTCTTCATCTACTTTAAAATCGCAAGCATCCCATTTTTCCATTGGCATCCACCTGACAGATTGTTTTACCCATTGGTTAAGTCTTAATTGTCTGAAAAGGTTCTCCTCGGCTGTATTTTGTTTTGCATTTTCACAAGCGTTCCTTATTTTTTCAATGTCTACCGTTATACCGATTGAGGGATTTGCTTGTTTCCAAACTTGTTCATCTGTCCAATCGGCATCATCGGGAATGCCATAAATTACGGGATAAAAAGTAGGGTCTCGTTTTCTGCCTTTCAAGAGGTCGTCCGCTTTTTGATGTACTTCCCAACATACCGAGTTTCTATCTGTTCCGGCAGTAGTTATGAGGAAAAAGAGTGGTTGCTTTCTTGCATCGCCTGAACCATGAAGCATAACATCATAGAGGTTTCTGTTAGGCTGTGCGTGAAGTTCATCAAAAACTACGCCGTGGACATTTAGTCCATGCTTTGTATATGCTTCTGCGGAAAGGACTTGGTAAAAGCTATGAAGTGGTTTATACACAAGTCGTTTTTGCGAAAGGATAGGTTTTATCCTCGATTTTAATGCTGAGCATTGTTCTACCATATCGACTGCAACATCAAAAACTATCGATGCTTGTTGTCTATCGGAAGCACAGCCATAAATTTCGCCACCATGCTCAAAATCCCCACAAGTCAAAAGAAGTGCTATCGCCGCAGCAAGCTCAGATTTGCCCTGTTTCTTGGGTATTTCAACGTAAGCCGTATTGAACTGCCTATACCCGTTTGGCTTTAAAATTCCGAAAATATCACGCACAATTTGCTCTTGCCAATCAATTAAGTCAAACGGCTGACCATACCACTCACCTTTGGTATGTTTTAGGCAATTAATAAAGCAGACCGCACCGTCTGCTAATTTTTTATTGTATTTGCTTTTTTCGTCCATAAATTTTGTGGGTTCATATTTTTCAAGTTTTCTTATTTTTCCCAAAAAGCTCACCTCTCAATCAAGATAGAATAAAGTCCTTAAACTTTCGGATTTACAACCATTGCTACGCAATTATTTTATTGTGATAAAACCATACAAGCACGCTTCACTTCTGTAAATTTCTTCACCCTCTTCGGTTACTTTCCATAAGGCGTAAGTAACTGTATGGTTTGGTTTGTATCTGCTGACTTCTTTATCACCGTGGGTATTAATAACCTCAGCAATGTTTACTTTAATGCTTTTCTTATTAACTTTTGTGATTGTACCAATGTAATAATGTGAATCAATTATTACCCCGATGCAGCTCCCACTATAACCTGTTACCTTCATTCCTACAGTTGCTTTCATTTTTGTTCCTCCATTGATTTTTTTATTTTTACCCCTTAGGGTAATTACATATTCGCTCTTATTGGAGGACATAGCAAGACGCTAAACTACACGATGTTTATGCCTTTTTAAGCTACATTAATTGTGTATATTATAGACCGCATTTTTGGGTAGCGATTACTTCCATAATTTTCAATTAATGAGTAATTATGGATTTTAAATTTTTCCAAAGCAAAAAGAGCCTTTCGGCTCTCTTTTTTTGAGCTTTTAGTTTACTTTGAAAAGTAATGCCGGCTTTTTTTCGTATTCGCTTGGGTTATAAACGTTTATCTTTAAGCCATCGTTAATCTTGATAACATCTTCTATTTCGCATCCATGGTTTTTTAAAAGCATTGAAATTTCAATCACATTCGTGCATTTGCTTGAGTATGTAAAATACTTGATTTTTTCTTGTCTCAAAATTTCAACTATTTTTTCTACATCTTTTTCCCATAAAATGTCGCTAAAATCAATGTACTCGTTTTCATTTTCCTTCGATGATTCATAGCCTCGGTAAATGATTTTTGTGACTCTGTCGTATTTGTTTCGTACTTCGCTTATCATTGTGTCGTACGCTTCTTTTATTATTCTCAAATCATCTTCTCTGTTTTCCTCCTTTGCTTTCGTGTAGGCTTTGCCTAGCTCCTTTGTTTTGTTGTAGACTTTTTCAAAAATGTTTTCCATTCTTGTTCCTCCGTTAATTTTTATTAATTTTTCACCCCTTAGGGTACTTACATATTCGCTCTTATCGGAGGATATAGCAAGACGCTAAACTACACGATGTTTAGCCCCTTTTTAGCTACATTAATTGTGTACATTATAGACCGCATTTTTGGGTAGCGATTACTTCCATAATTTTCAATATATTAAATTTATTTCCATAGTCAGCTTCCCGTGCCATTCTTTGAAGAGGCATGAATAATTTTTATGATTTTTTCTTGTTCCGCCTCATTTACGCCAATGCTCCCGAGGGCTTCTCTCGTGCCACAATCGGGGCAAATAAGCGTTTTATTGTCTGCTCGGGAAATTGCAGGGAAGCCCTTATAAAAGCGCCCACAAAGCGGACACATTTGCTCAGTAATCGCATCATTTTCTTTCATTTTATTTCCCTCCAATATTTTGAGATTTACTTTTTTTAAGTGCCTTCACCAGATACTTTTGGTCAAATCCGAAAATTTGATATCCTTCAAGGCAAGTTTCAACGTAGTAAAAAGCAGGCATTCCGATTTTTCTGTTTTCATGCATGATATATGCGAAAGCATCGATGTTTCTTGTCTCTCCCGAAAGGAAAGTTACAGGAAGTTTCATTTCCTTTTTGTAGTAGAAGGTAGGGAATCCCTCGTACCTGTCAAGTGCTTTTTCGTCTTCTTCCGTAATCGTCCAAATTGCTACGGGAACTTTTGAGTTTTTCCGAGGCTCAATTGTTAAGTATGAACCTGTTTTGCTTCCTTTAAAAAGAAGCTCGTAATCGGGGATTTCCGATACACCTTTAATTTTTGCCAACGGACATCTTTCCATCATTTGCCTCACATTCAAATTGCTCCCGTAGGCAATATAGTACTTTTCTTTCATGAACTTTCGTCCCTTTCTAATTTTAGATTTAGAAGAACCACTCTTCCACCACCTTAAGACCGCCGAGGCGGTGTTTGGTGACAGGAGACTGGCTCCTGACTTAATTTCTGTATGCTCCGTTGCCATCTAATCTTCTGGTTAAGACATCTCTTGCGGTTTTGAATTCGTCTCCAACAAATCCGAGTCTTAAAAGCCATGTTCTCATTGCGTATTTTGGGTTTTCGTTTTGCTGTGGTCTTGGACTCGCTGTTTTTACCGTTTTTGCCATTTGGCTGAGGGCTAAACAAAATTGTATGTAGCTTCTTAGTTGACCTGCGTGCAATCCGTTTTGTCTTCCGTCTTTCGGTGCATCAAATTCGAAGAGCCTGAATTCAATCGTGCCTTTGGTAAATGTTGCATGGTAGTTTAGCATATGGTATCGGCTGTCGTTGTAATGGTGGCTTCTTCCGTAGGTTGTCCCATGGCTTGAATACCAAAGGTCTGCGAGTGCTGCCATGGTTGTTGGTTTTTGTCGATTTAGCCTTTCCAAAAAGTTCGGATTAACCATCCTGCAATAATTTGTGATTCGGGATCTGTCAAGATTGAGGGCGGTTGCTATCAGCTTTTCGTGGCTTGCCATTATGTTTGCAAGGTTTCTCATCGTTTGAGGTGTGTGTCCGTTTGCTCCGATGTGAATGTGAACTCCGCATCCTCTGGTCGCATCGCTTTTTGCTCCTGCTTTTCTTAGTTTGCGAATCAAACCTTGTAGTTTTTCAATGTCGCTGTAGTTTAAAATCGGTGTTACCAATTCGCATTGTTCGTCTAAAGCTCCGTGAATACTTGCATCGCTTTGAAATTTCCATTCTCTGCCGCTTTCGTCCCATGCACTCCAAGTTTTGTAGCCGTTCGTTCTTGCTGTATTTTTGTACCTTCCTGTTCCGAAAAACTCGGCGGCAATTTTTGAGGCTTTTTCTCTTGTAATGCTGTTCATTTCAACTTCAACTCCGATTGTTTGCTTTTTCATTGCCTCGATTTGGTTTTTGATTTTTTCTTTCATGTGTTATCCTCCAATTAAGATTTGATTATGTTTTCCTTTCGGTATGTACATATTCGCTCTTATCGAAGGACATAGCAAGACGCTAAACTACACGATGTTTAGCCCCTTTTTAGCTACATTAATTGTGTACATTATGGCGGCTCAAAAGTAGTCCATATAAACCCATTAATTGAATATTTTTCCATATTTTGCTCCCTTATATTTTCTTGAATAAATCCTCGCCATAAATCAAACTTAAGCTCGAACCGTTATCCCACGAAACCATAACTGAGCCTGCATCGTCAACGCCTTTGACTGTGCCTTGTGTGCCTGAAGGCGGAGCGTAGACGTCATCCATTTTTATAAGCTCTACTCTTGTACCTTTCGGATACTTTTTCCTTAAATCATTTACAATTTCTTTACTCGGAAACTTCATTTTTAAATCCCCCTTTAAACGCAGATGAGCCTTTTAAATTTTTAAGCAGTATTTTTCTTATATCCTTATATTTATTCCCGACAAAGCCGAGCCTGATGAGGAAACATCTGAATGCGTATTTTTCGTTCGGTACTTCTTTGACTTTCGAAGCTATGCGTTTTTGTTTTTTGCTCATATCACAAATTGCTTGTATAAAATGAGTGTAAGCATTGATTTCGCCATCGCTCAGTTCTCTTTTAAACCATGGAAATGCGACATTGTTCTCTTTAATTTCAATGGGTACATCGTCAATTTGAAGGGCTTTCTTTATCAGATTTCCCTTTGATTTCAGAAGATTTTTGATATTCTCTATCGATAATGCCTCTGCGGGCATAGTAATCGTGAGCCCAATATCTGAGTTTTTTTCCAAGTTTAATTTAAAGCCTCTGCTTACAAGGTGGTTTATCACTTTAGAAACTTCGGATTCTTCTGTTTGCTCATCGGGTATTACCGCTGCGTTTTTTGTAACTGTGAAGTTTCCTACTTTGTAGTTCATACTTGGCATCCCTGAGTACATTGGTCTTTCATTTAAAAAATCACCGATTGCCCATGCAAGTTTCTTCCTTTCGCTTCCTGCGACATCAAATTCAAATTTCATTTCTGAATTCCTCCTTATTTTTTGGTATTACATTAATCGCTCTAAAAGGCACAAATAGCAAGAATGTAATGTTTAGAAAAATAGGGATTTGTCCGGCTTTTGATTGTGTCAATTACACAACTGTTACTTTTTATCGCAGAAATATACTATCCCTGAAAGTACGAAATAGACGCACGGAAGTGCGACTCCGTTGCCCCAAAGTTTATATTCTGCGGTATCTGAATGCGGATTTTTAAGCCATTTTATAATTTGTTTTTCGGTTTTCGATTTTGATTTACCCGTAATTTTACTGTAAGTATCAAAAACGTGTTTCCAAAACGAAATCTCGTCTTCGCCTGGGTTTTCAGTTTCAAGGCTTTTACACCACCAAGACGGAAATCCTTGAAGTTTCGCACATTCGGTCGGCATAAGCCTTCGAACAATGTAGTATGGTTCTTCGGAAATCGTGGGTGGGTCTTTATAATCTGATGCTACAAGCGTATCCACCATGTTTTTTCCAACTCTCACATGGTATGATGCTTTGCTCGTAGTGTATATCGGGTGCGAAACCGCACCGGGGCCTTTTGCAACAACTGTCGGTGCTGATTCTTCTTTGACCGTGATCCCAAACTGAGCATTTTGACCCATGTTAAATGTCGCTCTGTCAATCCCATAAGCTACACCATGCATTTCTACGGTATTTAGTGTGTACATTGTATCAGCCTCTTTGTAACCATTCCCATGGTGCGAAGGGCGTGTCCCGCCGCCTTCCAAAACTACCATTCCGCCTTGATTACACGCAGGATTACCGCCGTTTTCGTCAAGTGTTCGGGAAGTGTCCGCTTTATATATTCCGCTGTGAGGGTTAGATGACTTCATCGAATTGCTGTTTTTGGAACATAACGCATAAACGGTGGGGACAAAAAGAACTTGGTCATTACTTGTACCAAGCGTTGCTGATTTATTATTTTGAATAAGCGCACCCTTTCCACCGCCCTCACATCCCGCCCGTATTTTAAGAGTTTTTGGTGTTTCTAAGACGAAAGGTTGATTGTTACCGCCGCCTCCAAACGTAGAAAGTACGGTTTGAGCGACATCTATCGGCCCCTTGTACCTTGTGTCTTGAGAATGGTTTTCAAATACCAGTGGGGGATGATGACTTTCCGCCCGGAGTGTATTTGTTTCGTTTTCTGTAACATCCATTCTTTGACCACCCTGGTCATTTAGGCAGACTGTGACTGTCTCCTCAGCGCTATTTCCAGAACTTTCGGCAGCTCTTTGCCACGCTCTGAAGCTCTCCGCAGAATACCCCGACAAGCCTTCGGACTCAAATAATATTTTTCCGGCACTATCGCCATCAAAATCTGCGACAAGGTAGATTCGTTTTCTTCTTTGAGGCACTCCGAAATGCCGAGCATCAAGCACTCTCCATGCGAGTGAAAAGTTATCTCCCACGATTTTTCCTGCATTTGACCATTTTTCAGGTTTAGGAACAGAAACATCTTCTTTGATTTGGCAGATGCTTTCGAGTACGTTTTTAAAATCCTCGCCTTTGTTGGAGGGCAGTGCTCCCGGCACGTTTTCCCACAAGCAGTATCTTGGATATTTTCCATTTGTTTTTCGCCTCATTTCTTTGATAACTCTGATTGCCTCATAAAAAAGACCAGAACGACTACCGCCCAAGCCCTCACGTTTTCCGGCAATGCTCATATCCTGGCACGGAGAACCGAAAGTTATGATATCGACCGGGTCAATTTGTGAACCATTTATCTCATTAATATCGCCTAAATGCTTCATAAAAGGGAGTCTCTTTGTCGTTATCCTTATCGCAAATGGCTCGATTTCACTTGCCCATATAGGTTTTATGCCGCACATCAAACCTCCAAGCGGGAATCCGCCCGACCCATCAAAAAGCGACCCCAGTGTAAGTTTACTTTTTGACATCTTCGATCACCTTTGAGTATGGGATTTTTTCATTTTCTCGCATCAAAAATACATTTTCATCGCCGTATGATTCTACATACCTTCGAATAATTACAGATGCATATTTTGGGTCGAGTTCCATGCAATAACAGATTCTATCCATCTGCTGACACGCCATTAATGTACTTCCCGAACCTGCGAAAGTATCAAGAATAATACTGTTAACCGCAGATGAATTCTTTATCGGATAACACAGTAGGGGAATGGGCTTCATGGTTGGATGCTCACCGTTTTTCTTGGGTTTATCGTAGTGCCAAATTGTAGATTCTGCTCTGCCTGCATACCATTTATGTTTGCCTGTTTTAAGCCATCCGTAAAGTATTGGTTCGTGACCCCATTGATACGGAGAACGACCCATAACGAACGAGTTTTTTGCCCAAATGCACACTCCCGACAAATGAAATCCCGAATCAATAAACGCTTTTCGAAAATTTAAGCCTTCGGTATCTGCGTGGAATATGTAAGCTGAGGCTCCCTCTGCCAAATGCTCAGCCATATTTTTAAAAGCAGACAACAGAAATTCATAAAACTTCTCGTTTGTCTGCTTATCGTTTTTGATTTTAAGTCCGCTTGCACTCTCAAAATTCACGTTATATGGAGGGTCTGTAACTATGAGATTTGCTTTTTCATTGCCCATAAGTTTATTTAAATCCTCTGAGTTTGTCGCATCACCGCAGAGCATTCGATGTTTTCCGATCTGCCATAGGTCGCCTTGATTTACAAACGTTGCTTCTTCTAAGGCTTTGTTAACATCATAATCGTCATCTTTGCCTTCTTTTACATCTGCATTAGAAAACAAGTCTGAAATCTCGTCTTCGTCAAATCCTGTGAGCGACACATCAAAATCATTCACGCTTAAATCCTTGAGTAAATCTGTGAGTAGCGGAATATCAAACTCGCCACTAATCTTGTTGAGTGCCACATTCAACGCTTTTTCATGTGCATCGTCCAAATCGACAACCACACATTCGGCATCTGTGTATCCCATATCTTTGAGAATTTTATATCTCTGATGTCCTCCCACGATATTGCCTGTCCTTTTATTCCAGATAATCGGCTCTACATAGCCAAACTCACTCATACTTCGTTTGAGTTTTTCATACTCTGTATCTCCGGGCTTTAAATCTTTCCGGGGATTATACTTTGCCGGATTAAGTTTCGATATCTCGATTTTTTCTATTTGCAAAATTCTCACCTCATTCTAAAATTTGTATATGAAAAACGCCCCCAAAATAGGGGCGTTTCGGAAACCTCGTTATATTTTTTAGCTTAAAAAGTTCATTATCAGTTTTATCATAGTATCTTTTTCGTCTGGTTTTGACTCTGCCGTCATAATTGTCACCGCAACCAGCGTATAATCGTCAATTATTTTTTTACCGTCAATAAACAAAGCATTGTTTTTATCAAGAAAATATAGAAATAATGCTGCGGCGATTCGCTTGTTTCCGTCTGAAAATGAATGATTTTTTGTTATCAAATACAAAAGATTTGCTGCTTTTTCTTCGAGCGTTGGATACACATCTTGACCGCCAAAAGTCTGATAAATTGCGTTTATGCTCGATTTAAATGAATTGTCTTTTTCATTTCCGAAAAGCTCACTTTCGCTACCAAATTTCATGCCGTCTATGACTTTTCTACATTCTTCGTATTCTAAAGTGTAAGTTGCGGTATTTCCTTTTGGTTTTTCGATTTTCTGATGGTCGTAATCATCGAGTAAATCAAGGGCTAAAGTGTATTTTTCAATTACATCTAAGAGCTGATTACTTTCAATTTGGTTGCTTTTCGCACGTTTCATAATTCGTATAACCTCACCGAGTTCATTTATACGATTATTATTCACGGCATAGCCTTTGAGTATATAATCTTTTAAAACGCTATTGGCCCATTTGCGAAATTCTACTCCACGCTTGGATTTTACTCTGTATCCGACTGAGATTATCACATCAAGATTATAGTTTTCTATCATTCTTTCTACATTACGGTTTCCTTCATTTTGAACTGTTGCAAATTTTGCAACAGTTGAATTTTCAGATAATTCGCCCTCTTTAAATACGTTCTTTATATGACGTGATATGGTTGACTTATCTCTCTCAAAGAGCTCTGACATTTGCTCTAACGAGAGCCAAACCGTATCTTTGTCGATATTTACATCTAATTTTATGTTTCCGTCCTGTGCTTTGAAAATTACTAATTCTGTTTTTTTCTCCATGAATTTCTGTTCTCCTTAAATTTGAATCTCGTTACCATATTAGCTTTGCACGTCTTTTTATGCAAGCGTTTATCTCCTTTTTTCCAAGAAATTATTCCACAAACAGCGAGAATCACTTGTACAAAATCAAGAAGTGCTCTGCCGTAAGTGCCTGATGTGAAGTCGAGAGTGCACCATAAAATATCTCCGATGAGCCAA
This sequence comes from uncultured Clostridia bacterium, assembly GCA_947305745.1. Lineage (GTDB taxonomy): Bacteria > Bacillota > Clostridia > Oscillospirales > Acutalibacteraceae > UMGS1491. Next base: position 89,510 of record CAMZEH010000003.1, read on the forward strand.
ATATAGAAACACCATATATTTTTCCGTATGTTTAGGACTGTACCTGTTAGCGAAACCGCCGTTAAAGCCCATATTACGTTGTCTGTCATTTTTTCCTCCGTGCTGTAAGAAGTAACTCCATAGTGCTGTCTTGCGGTGTATCTGAAAAGTCGGTGGTACAGTTTTGCTTGACGATATCAAAAATTTCATACCACAGTAAGTTTGCTTGTTTTTGGAATGATATGCTCATTTGTACAAACGGATTTGCTATTGCCGCACCTGTTGTCGGATGCTTGCCCAAAAACCCGAATTTGCTGATTGCTTCTTCACATTGAATGTATCTTGCAAACGCCTGAGCGTAAGATTCCACAAGCCTTGGGTTTACGAATTTATCGCATTTTCGCTTTTGAAGCCAGACCCAAGTTTCCTCGAAAATTTTATCTGCACCAAGGGTTTCACCGCTTTTTTGTAATGAGCTCAAGTATTCGCTTGGTTTTGGAATTTCCTCGCCTTGAAGTTCTACTCCGTCTGAAAAATCCTCTGCTTCAAAATCGGTATCGAGATCATCTGCATTTAAAATTCGTGCAGCCACACCCGCTGAAATTTTGTCTACCAATGGGTCGGGCTTATCTCCGGCTCTAACCCTGCGTCCGCCTCTGTATGTCCCGTCTTTTGCCATTTTTACCACTCCTTTTTCTATAATTTGGTTAATACCCTGTTTGAATCGGACTTTTTTTGCGTGGCTTCCCACGCCCGTTGTTTTTTTCATCTGCCGTAGAGATTTTGATTCCCCCGCCAAAAATCAAACTCCTAAGTGTATCCTTAGGAGTTTAGCTTAGCCGACTTTTGAAATTTCTAAGGTCTTACTATCGCTGCGTACCTTGCGTAGTCGTACCCTTCGGAGTTTACCAACAGCGCCTCATCGTTTCTCGTTTCGTCCTTGAAAAGAAAACATCTCGCAGTTCCGTCTTCTTCTGTACCACATTTGTTGGTTACTTCCTTTATCAACTCGTTGTCCTCAAGCAAGTTTTGAATTAAATTTTCGTATGCTTCATGGCTTAAAACCTTTTCACCAATCACTTTAAAGCCCCTTTCTGCTCCAAATTTCCTTGTTTCGTTTTCCAAAAGTTCAGCTCTATTTGTAGCCTTCCTTGAAAAAAATGCGTTCATTTTAAAAACCTCTTTTTTTAAATTTGCGTTAGGGTTTTATTTCCCTTTCGCTTGATTACATATTACCTCTTAAGCAGTACACCATCAAGTTAATATTGTACTTTTTGGGGTAGAATAAAACCGCATGTTTACTGCATTTTAAGGCATTAGTACACAAGAAAGGAGAGAGGGAATTTGCATGCCATTTTATTGATTAAATTGAATATTTTTCCATCAGAAGCTACCTTGCTTTAAAAAACTTATCCCCAACGACCGCCTTCGGTTGCAGTAATCTTTGAGTGACAACTTTTACAAAGACTCATTAAGTTTTCCTCGTTATGCGTACCGCCTTTCGATAAGGGAATGATGTGATGTACTTCTTCTACGGCTTTTAAAATATTCTTTCTTTCGCAAAGTTCACAAACAGGGTGTTCTTTGATGTAAAGCTGACGTATCCTTCGCCATCTGTTGCTGTATCTTTTGTAGGTATTCGGATCTCGTTGATACTTGTTGTAGTGCTTCATAACAATCTTGTTGTGTTTGTCGCAGTATCGACTTTCTGTAAGCTCCGCACATCCGCTGAATCTACACGGACTTTTCGGTTTTTTTGGCATAATCATTTACCTCCACATAAGTTAGACCTCCACAATGCTCTGTGAAGGTCTTTATTACAATTTCTCTAATTATAATGCTATCAGAATGCAAATATGGTTTTCTATGGTTTTTAGTGGCTTGTTTTAATTTTACCAAGAGCTTTATTGTGTAAACGATGAACCCAGCTTAAATCATAACTCATTGCCACAGCAATCTGTTCCCAAGTTCTAAAACATAGGTATCTGAGTTCAAGCAAAGTTTGATATTCGGGATTCTTGACTCGCTTTATCAGCGATACAATGTCCTTTTTTAAGTCAACAAGTCTATCGATCTCCTCATCAATCTCATGCTCCAAATCAATTATTTTAACGATGACACTCTCAATTTTTTGCTTGTTGCCGTTACCCGAACAAGGGGTATCGCTAAGAGTCGATGTGGCTTTTTCTGCCAATTCTCTCAGACTTTGCACCTGTTCAAGTTTACTGTTTATCCTTTGGTCGATTCGATATGCTTGCGATAAATATTCTTTTATAGTCATAAAGTTATCCTCCGTAAAATTACAAAATTTAAAATATTCTTGATTCTTTCGGCTTTGTAATTTGTACTGTGTAACTTTGCATTTTGAACTTTGAGGTGTTTTTATTCCAGCATCACTCCTTTCAAGATTTCTTTGACTTCTTCAAGGCTTGTTACCTTAAAAGCCATGCCATTTGCTTTTTGTATCTTCGCAATGGTCATTTCTTGCAGTTTTGAGAGTTTGCCTTTTTCGGTCTTGACTTCAAATGCCAGGAATTTTCCCTTGTAACAAACGATAATATCGGGAATTCCCGATGTGCCATACAAACCGCCATGCTCCTTAAATGCGAAGCATTCGGGAAGGCTTTTTAAATATTTTAATATTTGGTTTGTTATTGTTTTTTCTTTCATTTTTGCACCTCGCATACTTTTGGTAACCACCAGTAGCCACGAGTAACCACGATTTTTTGAAAAATGGCTACCCTTTAAAACCCAGTAATAATGCCAATGTTGATTACATTGGTAACCATAGTAACCATAAATAAAGTTATACATATATATAGGACTTTTTATATTTAACACTCAAAAAACAATATGTTATATATAAACTCTATATATAGGGGTGTGTGGGGCAAAAAAGTGTGTTACGTGGCTACCATGCTACAAATGGCTAAACTAAGGGATTTGTTTCGGTGCCATTTTCAGAATCGGTAACCGCTTTTATGCAAAAACACCTTTGGTTTATTCCATTTATCTTTTTTTGCACCTGAGTTCTATCGATTCCCTTATTATCTTTTCGTGTTTCAATGAATCCATAATCCTTAAAACCCCTTGTGACTTTCAAATAATTAAATCCGTTCTCTTCGAGTGCCTGCCGCAGAATACTCGGAATTATATACACAGCATTGGCTTCGATTTTTCCGTAACAAGGTGTACTGTCGGGCGAAAATCTGTTTTTGTTACTTGCAATCCAGCTCACAACAAAGTCCCACGCTCTCTCAATTGTGCTTGAAAGCTGCAGTTCCTTGCTATTTTCCGAAATTTTCACACCCATATCCACGGCTTCGTTCCACGCATCACGTTCATTTTCTTCGAAAACCGAAATCGAAGAATAATAATCTCCGAGACACACAATTGCGATGTTGTCCAAGTGCGAATAATCATCATTTTCGGCACATTTATGCTTTATTTCCTTGCACATCTTTTCAAATTGTTTGTCGGCTTGATTTTTGTTTTTTATGACATTGCTTATCAAATACTCGACAAATATTTTCCCAGCAAATCCGTAGTTATTCTCGCTAATCAAGTGAAATTGATGTGCATACTCAGCGTTGTCACATGGCTTTCCGTAAAGTTCTAAAACCCTCGTCATTGCTCCGTCATTACTGTTTTCTTTGGTCATGGGCTGCTCACCCGAAGTAATCACACTATTTCGCCAACTGACCGTTTCTTGAATAGTCCCGTCTTTGCTTCCACGAAGTCTGCCGAATCCATTCGCCAGGCTATAAATTATATTCTCAACTGATAGTTTTCGGCTATTTAACACTTGGAGTTCGTCTATCGCAAAAGGAATATGTTTTAAAATACACGCCATTCTTTCAAGCCCAACATTTGTGGCATTAAAACTGCCCATGAGCCGTGCCGGATCGCCCCATACACTTATCGCCATTTTTATTGCTGCTGTTTTCCCGGATTTTGAGTCATGCCACACATGAACGAAAAACACTCTGTGCCTCAGAACTTCGAGCATGGGAGATGCAAACGATGACGCCAATAAAAACCTCCCGAAAAGATTCGTTCGGAGTAGCTTTGCACTTTTTAGCCACGTTTCAAAACTTCCCGTAGGTGTCATGCTTTCGGCTATTCGCATAGCCTCTTTGTGCTCAGATTCAAATATGATGTCCTTGTTTTTTATATACGGAAAAAATGAAGAACTATCAAGCCAACCGACACGAGATATTGATTTCACCAAAGGTATGACATTAAGATTTGCGTTCTCATAGTCGCTAAGATACGCCACTATATCCGCAGCATTTTTTGAAGATACAGGCAGTCCCGAATCTGCGTATTTTATGATAGAAGTTCTGTTAAATACACTTGAACGAGGAGCAACGAGCCTTTTCCAATGGCCATCACGGAAAAAACCAAGCTCAATTTTTTCGCTTCCGTCATCAAAGTTTTCAAGCCTCTTAGTAATTACGATAGGGCAGATACACACGCCAAGCAGTTCATCGGAGTTTGTACCACGAACGACTTTCTGTATGCCACATTTCATCGACACTTTCCAACCTAACGGAACAACTGCACTGCTTAAATTTATGCCTTTGAGATCAAGTGGCGTTAGATTACCTTGAGAATCATCTTCACCCTTTCGCTTGCTTTCAAAACGAACGGCTTTTTCAAAATCCCGTAGATTTACTTTGCCCTTGAGCTTTGACTTAAGTCTTGCGTACTCTGAAGGTAAATTCAGCTTTGCCCAAGCACAAATCTTCAAGTTTTCTTTTGAAAGGATTTCATCAGCACTAATTTTATCGCTTGAAATTATTTCCGATATTCGCTCCTCAAAACTCGGTAAACCATAAACAATCGGAGCCTTAACGGGACAGTTTTTACCACAATCAAAGTTCAAATTCTCACGGATATACTCACAAGTATGAGGCTTGTTTTCCTGAATTGCACGCTGAATTTTACGCTCAGTTTCATCAAAACTGTACTTCGGGTAGCTCCTGCTAAACTCATGAATCGCATTCGATGAGTTCTTAAGAGGTGCTAAATTAGTTATCATAGCGTGCCATAGTGGTTCCGGAAGTTGTTCAGAATTGTCGACACAATATTTTATAAACTCACAATTATTTACAACTTTTTTGATACCTTGTGCGTTTTTACCAAAGGGTGCAAGTAAATCGTTACAATGTATATTTTCGCTAAAATCGGTTAGTGCGTATCGATTTAAGTCACTTTCAATAACCTCACAGTTCATGCCATTTTTTAGCTTATGATTCATTGTACCCGGAACTCTTAGAATCCTCGCCAAGTCATATACGCTGTCAATTTTCCAACCGTGCTTTTTAGCCTCTGAATTTACATATCTTCCGAAACCTTTAAATATTGAAGATATGTGTTTTCTGTCTTCTTCGGTTTCAATGATAAATGGCTTATCCAGAAGCCAATAACCATGTATTCCGTTGCCTGAATTTACAACTATGTTAGGCTTAATCTTCAAACTATGCAAAAAGTCAATTGCTTCATCTACACTTGACGGCAGAGATGTCTGTGCGTGAGCATTACCTTTTATATCGATATCGGCGTACAACGTGGTTACACACAAAATATCTTTTTCGCTACCACGAAATCCGTTTTTAAGAGCCTTTTTCCTAAGTCCTACACCAAAAAATGTATTTGTTTTGACACCATATTTTCCGGCAAGAAGTGATGCTTTTTCTATTTCCGACACTTTAAACCATAGTGTTTTCCTTTCGGGGAGCATTGTAAGTGTCAAAAATCCATCTGAACAGCCCTTATAAATCTCGCTTAAAAAATCCTTAGTATTCAATGGGTACCACTTCCCTTTCCGAGATTAAAGTGCAATTCTCTGTAAAATGTCTGATTTTAATCATATATTTTTTTGCAAAAATAAGCTCCTCAACCATTCCTTCGCTTAATTTTTCACCGAAACACCAGAGTTCATCGCACCTTGCAAGAATATCTAAACTCATCGATATCGCTTTTTCTCTTTCTGCGGCATCAAAATCGTTCATAAATCTTGGAAACATTAGGTGTACAGCCACAGGAATATGCCCCTTCGAAATCACAAATTTACAGTATTTGCAGGCTTTTTTCTGATTTTTCCTTATGTTGCCCTTGAGCCGAGAACAAACATAAATAATATTTTTCGGTTTTATTTTCTCCTCGTCAGTTATATTTTTAATTGCTTGATATGCCGTCAAATCGTAGTATCCTTCAGCGTTTTTTAATCCTAAATCCATAACTTTTAATCCTCCAAATCTTTAAGTGTTCCGAACGTTTTTCCGACTGCCCCTTCTGCAACTAAAGGTACATCAAAAGCGGGGAATGGCTTTTCTTCCATACATTTTTTAATGAAGTCGACCGCTTCATTTATTTTCTCTGTTGGTAGTTCAAAGACCAACTCATCATGTACTTGCAATATAGGTCTAAGCCACACTCGTTCGTTAAGTCCTTTCAAAATCTTAGTAATTGCAATTTTTAAAATGTCCGCAGCAGTTCCTTGAATTGGTGTATTTAACGCACATCTCTGAGCAAAGCTCTTTTTACCCCAGTCCGCAGAGTTAATGCTCGGTAAATACCGCCTCCTGCCAAGATACGTTTCCGAATAGCCACGAATAGAGGCATTTGTTTTGACTTTTCTCTGCCATGTTTCAAGCCCTTTGTATCCGGCTTTTAAGTTAGCAATTATCTTCGTGCAATCTTCTAGGCTTTTATCAAGTCCTGCTTTAAACTTCAAAGTTCTCTGCAAACCCCTTGGAAACAAACCATAAAACACACCAAAGTTACAGTTTTTTGCTATTGTTCTTCGTTCTTTGTAGTGCGGGGCGTTTTTATCGACAGCTTGATTAAATGGAATATTAAATATAACCGAAGTGGTCTGAGCGTGTATATCACCGCCACTTCTATATGTTTCTAGCATTTTCTCATCTCGGCAATAAAACGCACCAACCCTAAGTTCTATTTGAGAAAAGTCAAGTGATAATAACACTTTCCCGTCATCGGCACGAATAAAATTCCTAACACCAATAGGGTCATTATCTTTTCGAGGACAATTCTGAAGATTTGCGTTACGACTTGCAAACCTCCCTGTCTGTGTTGCAAGTGGCATTAAATCGGGGTGTATGCGGTTTGTGCTACTGTTTAAAAACTTCAAATATCCATCAATATATGTGGATTTCAGTTTGTTCCATTTTCTATAGTCCTTAATCATATCAAATAGGGGAACCAGCTCGGATCTATTCTTTTTACACCACTCAGATAACAAAATCATCGCTTCATCATCTGCGGCTTCACTTAGTTTTTCAGTCGTCTTAAGAACGGGAAGCCCTAAAGTTTTATACAGATAATCCTTAAAGTCTTTAGTTCCGGCATTTGCTCCGATGTCGATATTTCCGATTGTAAGATGTATATCTTCTCTAAGCTGATTTATTTGCTCTTGAGCTTCTTGGCCTTTGGAACGCATAAGCTCCACGTCCAGCGGAATGCCGTTATATTTCATGAGACCCACATACACAGCGGTCGGAGATTCGATATTTTCCACAATGTACCTATGTTTAGGGAGATTTTCATCAAACCAGTTATTAAACAAGTGATAAAGCCTTAAAGCGTAGTCTGAGTCGGCACAAGCGTATCTGATAGTTTCTGCATCTTCAGAATCAAGCTCATCAAAAAATCGTCCGTCAGTTACACTTTCAAATGTCGGAAGCTCCACTTTTAAAAGTTCAGGAACAAGTTTTTTGAGCCCGCAATCACCAAGTTTTCTAAACTCTGTATGTGTCTTAAGTGTCATCTGTGCGGCGGACAAAGTATCATACACCTTGCATTTCGGAACGAAGCCCAAAGCATAGAAAAACATCGTTTCAAAGGCAGCGTTATGAATTGCCACAGTCAGATTTTCATTCATAAGAATGTTGCGTTTTATCCAATCGAATGTCCCCACAAAGTCAGCATTTCTGCCGACCTTGTGATTAAACGGAACATAAATTCCCGTACCTTTTTCTACCGAAAAACTAATACCCGTGATACCCGATTTGTGAGCATCGAGCGAGGCTTTGTCATCGTTTCTGTATTTTTCAAAAGGCGATGTTTCAATATCCAACGCTAAAAGTTTATGATTCCCGATATACTCCCGTATTTCTTTACTGTTTAAAGCCAGTTTATAGCTCATACGGATTCCTCCGAATCTATGATTTCGCCCGTTGTTATATCAACTTTTTGAAAATTATCCTTGCTCTGAGCATACGATTTTACCTGCTCAGAATAATTTTTTATAAGCTCGATTTCTTTTGTATCCAGTTCTCTTGCAACGCTAAATTGAACCTGAGAATATGAAATGCCCGTCTTGTTTACAGCCTTTTTGAGCGAAAATTTTGTCACTACGCTATCAGACTTTTTGCCCCTTGAAAGTAGGCGTTTGATGTATCTTGAAAACTCTTTATTTGAGCTTGTGGGAAGTGAAAGTACTACGGGAAATATCTCGCCTTCTCTTAAAAGATACATTTGGTGTTTATTTTTGCACGCTTTTGATCCGTTCTCGCCACTTCCGAACTTATTCTTGGGACAATTTATACACTTGCCACCCGGAATTCCAACACCTGTGATTCCGTCAATACTTAGACAATCGGGAGGATTATTCGATCCGTTGAACTTTGAACTATAAAAGACGTACATAGGGTGGTGGTAAAGAATTACCGCAGAGAACTCTTTAATCATATCGGGCTCATCGGGATTACTGCTCGGAAACTCGAACATAGTGCCACCGCCTGCAGGTATTTTTATCCTTTCGAACTCGTTATCAAGTCCGCTGAGTTCTTCCAAAAAATCGCCGTTTATGCCCCCGTTAGCGAGGTTCATATAACCTTGGTTTGTGTTTACTGTTAATTCATTTTTTGACATTTAAAATTACTCCTTATTTATTGTATTTTCTTGTGCTGACTGTGTTTTTTTCAAATATGTTTATGAGGCCATCAAGCCATTTGGGAAGCTCATTTTCATTCTCGGAAATCTGCTCTTTTACAAATGCCGAGAGCGAGCTCGGATTCACAGTTTCAACCACTAAATCACCGTATCCTGCATTCTTAAGCGAACTGTAAAGCTCCTCTTTTTTGCCCGAAACCGCTGATGCTTTAAGACTTGTCCGAAGCGAAAAACTTGTATTCCCATGTGTAAAATTTTGTGTTTCTTTAAGAGTCATGAGCTCCGCAAGAGCACTTTCAACCTCAAATATCATGTCGTTTAAATTCCTAAGTTCCAGCTCTTTTTGTTTCTTTTTGTCTTTGAGCTCTTTAAATCTGTCCGCCAATTCAAACATTACATCTTCCATAAATTCATATCTCCTCTGCATTACTAAACGGATTTAAGCCATGTTTATACTCGTCAATGATAGACGAGGCTAAGTCATATTTTTTCTTGAGTGCTTTCAAAACTTTTTCATCAACTGTGTTTTTGGCAATCAAGTAGATATATGTGCAGTTTTCTTTTTGCCCTGTACGATGAATTCGAGCTTTGGCTTGCTCGAAATTACTCATTGAGTAGTCAAGAGAATAGAAAACCATCGTACTTGCAGCCGTCAGCGTTATGCCAAGTCCGGCGGTCGCTATCTGACCGACAAACACCAAGACATCCGCATCGTTTTGGAACTTAGCTATCTCATCGGCTCTGTTTTTGATTTCGCCCGTTATGATAGAAAAGCGTAAGCCTTTATTGGTAAGTAGCTTTTTTATCGCATCAATTTCGGGAATGAACCGAGCCATAACCACCAGTTTTTTGCCACTTGCGGTTACTTCATCGATAATATCCTCGAAGGCATTCAATTTTGCCTTGCTGATTTGGTGTACTTTTTTGCCATCGTCATCACCGAGAAAACCGCCTGTAAGCTGAGACAATCTCAAAATCTTAGTAAGCACGTTTGTTACAGTAACCTCGCTATTTTGCAATTCTGCAAAACTATCTCTAACGAGGTGTTTGTAGGTGTTCATTGCGTAAGGTTCAAGTTCCACATATCTTACGATATCGGTCGTTTCGGGTAAATCCAAACACTCAGACTTTTTGGCTACGAATGCAATACTGTGAATTTTGTTTTTTAGCTCGTCTTTCATTGATTCCTTAAGCACAGGTGTATGATTGCCATAGCCAACCATATCGAAGTAATGATTACGAAACGTATAAAAACTCTTGCCAAAAATTTTAGGCTCTAAAAATTTATACTGCGAGAAAATATCAATAGCTTTATTGGTTATGGCTGTGCCGGTAAGTATCAGCTTGTATCTCGTTTTTTCGCCAAGTCTGTGAAGTGATTTTGATGCTGAAATATTATGGGTTTTTATCTTGTGCGACTCATCGCAGATAATCATATCGGGATGCCAGTTTTTAATTTGCCGCTCTATTCGCCAAACCGATTCATAATTTACAACTGCAATCTGCAAGGCTCGCCCTTCCAGCGAGTATAAAGTTTCGATTTTCTTCTCAAGGGAGCCTTTTAAAATCTTTAAATTGTGATCAAAGTTCGCAAACTTTGAAAACTCTTCTTCCCAAACTCCGCAAATCGATAGAGGGCATACTATTAAAAGATTCCTAATCCTCCTTTCATTAAATAGCTCTCCTGCAACCGCCACGGAAATTAAACTCTTGCCACAACCCATCTCAACAAGAAGTGCTGCTCCGTTGTCGCTTTTAAACTTATGCATAACAAACTCAAATGCCCTTCTTTGATGTTCAAATGGTCTCGCCTTGATTGGCATCTCCAAATACTTCATCACTTTCCTCCTCTCTAATTTCTACCGATTGAACGCTTTTCTCAGGTACGATAACCATTACTTTCTCTACACCGCCAAACCATTTAAGCGCCAATTTTTTAATCCATGTAAGCCTATCAAATTCAGCTATGCTTATTGGCTTTTCTCCGGGTCTTCTGACGGTTATTTTCATTTGATGCTTTATCATTTTTTACACCTCATTTCAGAGGCTTTATTTTTTACGTTCTTAAAAGTGCCTCTATATATAAGCCACGGGAGAGACAAAACCCGTCTAAAATTTTTTACTTTCTGTTTTTTAAATAAAAATTTGCAGTTCAAACGTATAATTTTATCTAAGAATTTGATGATATAATACGTTTCAGTTTCTTTTTAATTTTTGCCAGTCTTAATTGGATTGCATTCTCTGTGATTCCCAAAACACACGCATACTGTTTTTGGGTCATAGGTTTATCATTTAAATACAAATTAAGCAGTAGTTCTTGTTCCTGTGGTTTTAATTTAGCAATCGCAGCATAGAGCTTGTCCTTATCGAGATTTTTTAAAGTTTGTGAATAAACATCTGTATTTGTGGCAATACTTTGTTTGTCTGAATCAAGTAAACTTAAACTTTCATGCCTACGAGTTTCTTTGCGATTATTATTTTTTAAATCTCTGTCAAGTTCGAGAATAATTTTTTCGAATTCACCATATACTGATATAGAGGTTTCCTCACCATTGACAAATTTGTATTTTATCTCCATGTTCCGTTGTCCTTTCGAATTTTGATTTATTTCAAAAACAAAAGGTCTACGGCGGACTGCG
>CAMZEH010000004.1 GCA_947305745.1 uncultured Clostridia bacterium
ATAGCCCCAAAATGATAGTAGACGTAAGTAATATTGATGACAACATGAAACTAAAATTTGTTGAGGACAAATTTATAAAAAACATTGATATAATTGCAATTAATAGTGGGAAAGCGCAGTTTATAAGTTGCAATTTTTTAATTTAATATCTAAATTTACGTTATTCCAAAAAATAGAATCGATGATTTTTTTCACAAGACATATTTGCGAATTTTTGTTGATATTATTTATAATTTTAGAATTTGTAAAAATGGATGTTTTCATAGCCGCAGTATTGGTACTTGTAGCAATCTTTAGGTTGTTTTTCAAAATATTTAGTTTTTTTATAAAAACAGAATTATTTTTGATACCTTTTAAAATTATTTGAGAAATTATCAATTTATCTATATAATTACCATTTAAATTCTTACAAGAGCAATTTTTAGTTGAATGATATATTTTGTTTGCGCATATATAATCAAACGCCCTGTTGTTTTTACGCTTTTTCTGCAGCATTTTTGAATTACATATTTTGCATATAATTTTTCCTGCAAATAATGTGCTAAGTGATCTTTTTTTATATTCCTTGCAATTTAAAATTTTATTTATTTCTATCCAATTTTCGCCTTTTATAATTCCATTATGGGAGCCTAATGCGATTACCCAGCTGCAAATTGGGTTGTCTTTACCATTATTTTCACGGTAGTTTCTTTTATTATATGAAATTATCCCACGTGACGGATTGCATTCACCGGGGCTGAAACATATTTCGGCTCCTAATGCTTCAAAATAATCTCTTGCATCTTTATCCGCACAGCAATAAACAGGATTGGATAAAATTTTTTTAATTGCTATGGTTGAAAATTTATTTCCGTTCCTAGATTTTAAATTAACATTATCTAAATATTGTTTGGTTTTTGTCAGAGATTTGTATTCTAAAAATTTACGAAAAATATCCTTCACTACTATAATTTCCTCATCATTTTCTTGTAAATAGAACTTGTATTTCGAATTTTTGGTGGCCGTTCTGTAAGATTTTAATCCCAGCGGTGTGGTGCCGCCAAGCCACTGGCCATGTTTAGACAGCATCATCATGTTGTCCTTGACGCGCTCAGCTATTGTTTCGCGCTCGAGTTGAGCAAAAACCGACGCTATATACATCATCGCTCTGCCCATCGGGACCGAGGTATCAAATTGCTCTTTGACGCAAACAAAAGATATATTCATTTTGCTAAGCTTTTCTATAAGTTTGGAAAAATCCCCGATGTTTCGGCTTATTCTATCCAATCTGTAGCAGACTATATGCGAAAAAATTCTATTTTCAGCGTTTTTTATCATTTTTTGGAATTCGGGTCTATCAGTGTTTTTAGCCGAAAATCCTTCGTCTTTATAAATTGTCAAACTGCAGTTTGAGGGCTTCGCGATGTGCGTAAATATGTATTCTTTGCATATATTTATTTGATTTTGAATGGATTCTCCGGTATCCGTAACGCAAGATTTTCTGCTGTATATTGCGATGTTTTTCATAGATTCACCCCATAAAATTCCCCAAAAAATTATATGAAGTGAGTTAAAAATTATTACAAAATAAAAATTGCAAATTTTATACTTCAAATTTGCAATTAACAGGTTGTTAGTTCATAAAGTTTAGAAAAGGCCTGAAATTTTTCCGTTGCTGTCCACATTTATAAGTTCTGCGGCAGGAACTTTCGGGAGCCCGGGCATACGAAGTATATTTCCGGCAATAACTACTATAAATTCCGCACCGTTCGAAAGATAAATATCTTTAATATTTATCTCATAATTTTTTGGAGCACCCAATTTTTGTGGGTCGTCAGAAATTGAATACTGAGTTTTTGCAATGCAAATAGGAAGATTGCTTTTTCCAAGCCTTTCAATTTCCTTGATGCTGTTTTCAGCTTCGGCTGAATAGAGCGCGCTCGAGGCATGATAAATTTCGTGAGCAATTATCGCTATTTTTTCTTTTATTGATGCATTTACGTCATAAATAGGTGAGAAATTTGACTCTTTTTCACACGCTTTTATGACCGCGTTGGCGAGCTTTGCGCCTCCCGCGCCGCCTTCTGCGTGAATTTTACAAATTTCAAAATCACAATGCATACTTTCCGAGAATTTCTTTACAATACCAATTTCACGGTCTGTATCGGTATCAAATTTATTGAGTGCTACGACAATTGGAACACCATATTTTCTCATATTTGAAATATGTACTCCAAGATTACAAATTCCTTTTTTTAGTGCCTGCGCATTTTCGGATTTCAAATTTTCTACTTTTTCTCCTCCGTTATACTTGAGTGCTCGAACAGTGGCCACAATAACTATGCACGAGGGCTTTAAACCTGATTTTCGGCATTTTATGTCTAGGAATTTTTCTGCACCCAAATCTGCTCCGAATCCTGCTTCGGTTATGCAGTAATCGCCGAGTTTTAGGGCAAGTCTTGTAGCCCTGACGGAATTGCAGCCGTGAGCAATGTTAGCGAATGGTCCTCCGTGCATTATTATCGGATTTCCTTCAGTTGTTTGCACTAAATTTGGTTTTATTGCATCTTTCAAGAGGACCGCCATTGAACCTTCGGCTTTTAAATCTTTGGCGTATACCGGCTCATCGGAATAAGTGTAAGCAACTAATATATTCCCAAGCTTTGACTTTAAATCATCTAAATCTGAAGATAGACAAAGTATCGCCATAACTTCTGTTGCGACAGTTATCACGAATTTATCCTCTCTCGGTATACTGTTTTTTGCTCCGCCAAGCCCTATAATCGTATTTCTAAGCGCGCGATCATTCGTGTCAAGGCAGCGTGTTATCAATACTCTCCTTGGGTCAATATTCAAGCTGTTCCCTTGATGTATATGATTATCAAGCATGGCGCAAAGTAAGTTATTCGCCGAAGTTATTGCATGCATATCCCCGGTGAAATGCAAATTTATATCTTCCATTGGTAGCGCCTGAGAATATCCGCCTCCCGTTGCTCCGCCTTTGATGCCGAAAACGGGTCCCATTGATGGCTCGCGAAGAGCGATTACCGCTTTTTTGCCGATCTTATTCATAGCTTGCCCAAGACCTATTGTAACGGTAGTTTTCCCTTCACCTGCAGGTGTTGGATTCACGGCTGTAACGAGAATAAGTTTGCCGTCCTCTAGATCATTTGCCTTTTCAAAAGCCGAATTATTTATTTTAGCTTTGTATTTTCCGTAAAGCTCGATGTCTTCATCACAAAGATTGATATCGTTGGCCACTTCACAAATCGGCTTTAGTTTTATTCTATTGGCGATTTCAATATCTGTAATCATTGTATTCTCTCCTTGAAGTTAATTATGTTTTACAAGATTTTTAATTAAGTTATGTATATTGGACAGCGATCCCGATTTATCAAAATTCTCGCAATTAAATCGCATATCACGAAGTTTTTCGGGGTCGCTGAGTAGATTCTCAATTGCGTCTATGTTTTCGCTTTTGGAGTCGAGTTTTACCGCCATGTTACGGCTAACCAAAAACTCAGCATTTTCTTCTTCTTGCCCAGGTATCGCATCGAAAAGTGCCATTGGAAGATTACACGCAAGAGCTTCACTTATCGTAAGTCCGCCGGGCTTCGTGATTATTATATCGGCCGCCGCCATATATTTGCTCACTTCGTTTGTAAAATATATTATTTTCGTCGGTTTTGTAATGGTAACTTTTTCAGATTCTTTTTTTATAAAATTTTTGAATATCCTCAAATTATGTAAATTGATATTTTTAATTTTAAATTTCGGAATGAATTCGTGATGCTTTTGGGGTTTCGAGCCGCTTATTAAATTTTGCATGTTATTGTAAAGCCTTGGATTTTTGCCCGTTATTATTATTATTTGAAAATCGAGTTTCGATTTTTGGAGTTTTTTGTAAACGCTTTCCATATTGGCAAATCCACAACTTCCAGCCATTATGAGAAGCGTAGGGAGAGCGGGGGATAGATCCATTTGACTTAAAATTTCTTTTTTGCTTTTCTGAGCAAAAAACTCTTCGTCGACGGGTATACCAAATGGGTAGATTATATCAGGATTTACGCCCATTTTTTGCATGGGCTCTATCATGCTGTCATTTGCAACAACGTAAGCATTTACGCCCGAACTTACCCACGTTCTGTGGGGGGCATAATCTGTCATAACGCAGATTAGAGGAGCATCTATCTTGTCCGAAGATTTAAGTTTGGAAATCATTTCTGTAGCGAAAGGGTGAGTACTGATAATCAGATCGGGTTTGAAATTACGAAGTAGTGGCATTAGTTTTCTGCTTATCAAACTGTTTGAAGAGGAAACAATTTTGTTTATAGCCCTGTGGTTTGAGCTGTTGTACATAAATTTCCATAGTTTTGGCGATTTTTTAGCCAAGAACTCATAGGTTTCAGTGATTGTTTTGTTGAGTATCGGGCTTATATATTTCAGCGTGTCCACAACCTTGGCTTCTATATTCTGTTCCGATAAATATTCACTGATCGCATTTGCCGCACTCATGTGACCCCCGCCGGTTGATGCGGATAATATTATAACTTTCACTTTGCACCTCTTTGTTTTTTATTTTCCGAGTATAGTCTGCTCGCTGAGCCTATAACCTCTTGCAAAATCCGCGGCCGACATACGCTTCTTACCCGCGACTTGCACTTCCGTGAGCTCGAGCGATGTATTACCGCCGCAGCTGACGACAAGCGGATTGATGCTGATTATTTTTCCCGGAGTGTTGCAGAGTTTAAATCCGCCGACTTTCGATTTATAAATTTTAAAGAGTTTACCTCGTAGTGTTGTGTGGGCAATGGGCCAGGGATTTGAACCTCTTACCAGATTGTGTATATCGTGAGCTGGCATTTGCCAGTCGATATCACCTGTGATTTTGTCAAGAGGCGGCGATAAGGAAGCTTCGTCATCATTTTGGGGTATCGGGGTTATTTCGTTATTTTGGAGCTTTTTCAAAGTTTTCAAAAGTAAGTTTGCTCCGACAACAGATAGCCTTGCTTTGAGTTCTTCGGAATTCTCGTTATCACCGATGAAAACCTTATCTTGCAGAAGAATATCTCCCGTATCAAGCCCTTCGTTCATGTACATTGTAGTAATTCCCGTAACGCTATCGCCGTTTATTATGCTCCACTGAATGGGAGCCGCGCCTCTGTATTTTGGTAGCAGTGAGCCGTGAACGTTCACGCAGCCGTATTTTGGAAAATCTATTATGTTTTTAGGAAGAATTTTTCCGTACGCCACGACTACTATAATTTCGGGATTTAATTTTTTAACGATTTCAAATGTTTCTTCGGATTTCATTTTTTCGGGTTGAAAGACTTCCAGCCCGTTTTCGAGTGCATAAACTTTTACGGGGGGCGGAGTGATAATCATTTTTCGCCCTTGCGGTTTATCGGGTTTTGTAAAAACTCCGCAGATTTCATGTCCGTTTTCGATGAGTATTTCAAGTGAGGGTACGGCAAATTCGGGAGTACCCATAAAAAGTATTTTCAAAAAAATTCACCTCAAATTTTTTGTTCGTAATATTCTTCGAGCGTAAGATTGTTTTCATAAATATATTTTGCGGTTTCTTCGCCCACATATCTTATATGCCATGGTTCAAACTTCATTTTTGTGATATTCTCTTTGCCTTCGGGATACCTTAGTATAAACCCGAACTCGTGTAAGTGTTTGTGGAGCCATTTTGCTTTTTCGTTTGTATTTCCGTTCTTATCGAGAGCGATTCCGCCCCAACGTCCGTTTAAAAATATATCAAAATCCATCGCAAGGCCCGTGTTATGCTCCGAATATCCCGCGGGGCATGAGCTTTTGTCAGCCCATTCTTTTCCGCCCTTTTCGATGAAATAATTATATTTTTTATTCTGCTGCTCAAACGATAAGTATCCGCTTGTGATGTCGATAATTATACCGTTTTTCTTGGCAAATTTTTGAAATTCGCCAAATTTTTCGGCGGTCTTTTTCTCAAGATATGTTTTTTTATCTTTAATCCCGAATACTCTGAAAACAACATCATTATTTTTTTTAGTCTTAACGGCGATAATATTCGGTACGATTTCATTTTCGTAAATTTCTTTTTCAAGTTTATGATCTCTGTTAACCAGCATCTGATAATCCAACGCAAATCACCTCATTTTGTTTATCTCAGAGAATATTACGAATATGATAATATAATTTCAAATTATTTTCAACATTCGAATATGGCAAACCCCGTGATATGGGAATTGTGAAAACGTGTTTTTTGTGTTTATAAACTTGCCAAAATGTGATATAATGTACACTGATTAATGTAGTTATCGGAGGATATTAAAATGCTTAGCAGACTTGAAAATATAGAAAAACGATACTTAGAGATAAATAGTGAACTTTGCGACCAAAATATTTTATCTGACCAAAATAAATATAAATCGCTTATGAAAGAGCTGAAAAACATTACTCCCGTTGTGGAGAAGTATCGCGAATACAAAAAAGAAGAAAACAATTTAGAAGAATCTAAAGAAATTTTGGCGGACGGTACTGCGGATAAAGAGCTTAAAGAGATGGCTGAATCGGAAATGGAAACCGCAAAAGAAAATTTAGAAAAAATCTCGGAAGAGCTTAAAGTTTTGCTTTTACCAAAAGACCCGAACGATGATAGGAATGTAATCATTGAAATAAGAGGCGGTGCAGGCGGAGAAGAAGCTGCACTTTTTGCGGGAGTCCTTTTCAGAATGTACAATATGTACGCGCAAAACAGACGCTGGAAAGTCGAAGTTTTGAATGCGAATGAAACGCAGCTCGGCGGATATAAAGAAATCAGCTTTATGATATCCGGTGAAGGAGCATATTCAAGATTTAAATTTGAGAGCGGAGTGCATAGAGTGCAGAGAGTCCCCGATACCGAGGCGCAGGGCAGAGTTCATACTTCTACAGTCACGGTTGCCGTACTTCCGGAGGCTGAAGACGTCGAAATAGAAATAAACCCCGCTGATTTGCAAATTGACACATACCGTGCAGGCGGCGCAGGCGGTCAGCACGTCAATAAAACAGAATCGGCGATAAGAATTACGCATATTCCCACGGGTGTTGTCGTAGAATGTCAGGACGAAAGAAGTCAGTACAAGAATAAAGATAAAGCGATGAAAGTTTTGAAATCAAGGCTTTTGGAATCTAAGAGAAGTGAGCAGGAGTCTGCGGTGGCGGAAGAAAGACGCTCACAAGTCGGGACGGGCGATAGGTCGGAAAGAATCAGAACATATAATTATCCTCAGAGCAGACTTACGGATCACCGAATCGGGCTGACAATTTATCGCTTGGAGGACGTTTTAAACGGTGACCTCGATGAAATTATAGATGCGCTGATAACGGCGGACAGAGCCGCAAAGCTTGCGGGAAGTGAAAAATAAATTGGAAACGGAATTATTAAGTAAAGAACAGACGGGACGTGCGGCGGAAATACTAAAAAGCGGCGGAATAGTCGCAATACCGACCGAAACCGTTTATGGATTGGCGGCGAGTGCGTATGACACAGATGCCATAAAAGCTATATTTACGGCTAAAGGGCGTCCGTCCGATAATCCTTTGATAGTACATATATCGTGCCTAAAAGATATCGAAAATGTTGTTTCTGAATTTCCGAATAATGCAAAAAAGCTCGCCGAAAAATTTTGGCCCGGGCCACTTACAATGATAATGCCGAAAAATTCTAAAATCCCTGCAGAAGTTACGGGAGGACTTGATTCTGTTGCCGTAAGATATCCGGCACATGATATCGCACGGGAGATAATTTCACAGACAGGAGTGCCGCTTGTAGCACCTTCCGCAAATATTTCAGGCAGACCAAGTCCGACGAAATTAGAACACGTTGTAAACGATTTAGACGGAAAAATTGATGCCGTGGTTGATGGTGGGGAATGTGCTGTAGGGCTTGAATCCACTGTTGTTTCTATGCTTTCGGAAGTACCTAAGATACTGCGTCCGGGGAAAATAAGTGCCGAAGATATCAGAAGTGTCGTAGGAACAGTTGAAATAGACAAAGCGATTCTTGAAAAGCCCACAGAAACGGAAAAAGTTCTTTCACCTGGGATGAAATATAAACACTATTCCCCCAAAACACCGATTAAAATGGTTATTGGAGAGACTCGTAAGTATGCTGATTTCGTCAATTCCATGATAGGTGAAGATGTTGGAGCGCTTTGTTTCGAGGAAGACATACCGTTTCTGAAAGTCCCATATATATCTTACGGCAGCGAAAATGATACGATATCGCAATCCAAAAATCTTTTCGAGGCCTTGCGAAAAGCGGATAATCTTGGCGCAAAAACTGTATATGCGCACTATAAAAAGGTAGATTCGCTCAGCTTGGCATTATATAATCGTCTTATACGAGCTGCCGGATTTAACGTTATCAAAGTGTGATATTTTTTGGGGGTGGTTTTATAGTAATAAAACTTTCAAAATTAGTTCTCAATGTTCTGATTTTAGTTTTTATTTTAGGGCTGGTCATATTAGGAATAATTTTTGGCTCTAAAGCGGTTTTAAAATATATGTATCCGATTAAATACGAGAACATCGTTGAGAAAACCGCAAGAGAGTATGGCGTTGAAAAAGAACTTGTGTATGCTATAATAAAGTGCGAGAGCGATTTCGACGAAAATGCCAGATCTCATGCAGGGGCCTGCGGCCTTATGCAGATAACGCCCGAGACTTTCGAATGGGTTGCGAAATACCACGCAAAAAACAAAGATTTAAGTGGTGCCGACGTGCATAAGCCCGAAACAAATATTAAAATCGGCACTTTGTTTATATCGACGCTGATTAAAAAATACAAAAATGAAGTTTTGGCGCTGTGTGCGTATAACGCAGGGATGAACGCTCTGGACAGATGGCTGCGTGAAAACGATGAATTTAAAAAATCAGCCGATACCGAACATATACCGTATCCCGAAACAAAAGAATATGTAAAACGCGTGCGGCGTGCGAAGAAAATGTACAAAAAACTTTATTTTAATTAAGGAGAACGAAAAAATGAGCAGTAAAGAAGATAATGTGAAGAAGCTAAAGGAAAAATTGTTTCTCAAAAGAGAAAACGGAGGAAAGACAATATCCAAAGAGGAACTCGACAAAAGTTTTTCATTTGCCGAAGGATATAAAGATTTTCTCAATAAGTCAAAAACCGAGAAAGAGAGCGTAAGATACGCTCTTAAGTGTGCAATCGAAAATGGTTTTGAGGAGGTTGATAAGAATAAAAAATATAAACCAGGCGACAAAGTTTATAAAATTAACAGAGACAGAAATATCGTTCTTGCGGTTATCGGAAAAAACGGTACAAAAAACGGAGTAAATTTAGCGGTTGCACATGTTGACGCTCCGAGGCTTGATTTAAAACCCAATCCACTTATGGAGCAACATGATTTGGGGATTTTAAAGACTCATTATTACGGAGGAATAAAAAAATATCAGTGGACGACTATTCCGCTTGCTATTCACGGCAGAATCGTAAAGCGTGATGGCAGTTTTGTTGACATTACTCTCGGCGAATCCGAAGACGAACCATGTTTTTGCGTGACGGATTTGCTTCCTCACCTTGCAAGAGAGCAGATGAGCAAGAAAATGTCCGAGGCGATAATGGGCGAGGACCTTAATATTCTCGTAGGAAGCTTACCGCTCGAAGGCAAAGACGGAAGCGATATGGTAAAACTCAATATTCTAAAGCTCCTTAACGAAAAATATGGCATAGTCGAAAGCGATTTCATTTCGTCTGATTTGGAAATTGTTCCTGCAATGAAGGCACAGGATTTGGGGTTTGATAGGAGTATGATAGGCGGATACGCACATGATGATCGTTCTTGCGCATATCCTGCGCTCAGAGCTATACTTGACTGTAAAAATCCCGAAAAAACAACCCTTACCATGCTGACCGACAAAGAAGAAACAGGCAGTGACGGAAATACAGGTTCGCAGTCGAAATTTTTGGAGTATTTCATATCTGATTTATCAGAGTTAGACGGTGTCTCTGTACGTGACGTTTTAACGCACACAAAATGTCTTTCCGCGGATGTTAATGCGGCGTATGACCCAACGTATCCTTCAAGTTTTGAGGCCGCCAACAGTTCTTACATAAATAGAGGTGTGGTCGTAACAAAGTACACGGGCAGCGGAGGAAAATACGGCACGTCCGATGCTACTGCGGAATTTACGGGTGAAATTTGCAATTTGCTAAGCGATAAGAACGTGATTTGGCAAAGCAGTGAACTCGGCAAAGTTGATATAGGCGGAGGTGGAACCATCGCAAAATATGTCGCCAATATGAATGCCGACGTCATAGACATCGGAGTTCCCGTGCTTTCGATGCATTCACCGTTTGAAGTGATTTCGAAAATCGATCTATATATGACGTTTAAAGCAATATCTGTATTTTTCGGTAATATGTAAGAATATAATTTTTGAAAAGACGCATTTAAAGCGTCTTTTTTTATTTCCGAATTAATATTAATAGTCATCTTGATTTATGGGAGTGAAAACAAATTGAAACCTATCGAAGTGAAAATTTTAGGTATGGAGAAAAATGAATATTTTAAACGAGAAGTTGCCGATTTTTTTATTTCGGAATTAGAAAACTATTTTGAAGAAAATAAAATTTCCGACCAAGAAAAAATTTTAATCTTAGATAAACTTATAGAAGAATTTGGTTGATTTTTTTGCTATTTTAAACTGCGGTAAACGGCCGTTGCATGGAACGAAATTATTTGTGAGAATCGCGATTAATTTTTCACGCGGAGAATCAATAATCCTTGCGCCTATAACTCCGCAAGCGTTGCACCCAAAGCCCATACAAGTTGTAAGAGCTTGCTTACCATGGGCGCCGCATTTTCGAAATGCGTTATCGAGGTTAAACGCTACTCTTGGCAAATAGCCTGTATCTTCCAAAAATGTAAAAAGCGGAAAAAATATTGCCATTGGCGGAAGCATTACGGATACTACCCATGCAAGCGTTCGGTATACGCCTTCGACGAAAATTCCCTGAATCCACCATGGACAATTTATGCTCGTGCAAAATTCCGTCAATCTGTCTTGCGCCCAAAACAGTGCGCTTGAAATAAGCTGTGACGGATAATTTGCTCCGACCAAAGTTATCCAGAAAACAAGCGTAAGTAAAGCGAGCATGATAGGTATCCCCGTCAGTTTTGACGTCAGTAAATTGTCCATCATACGGTCTTTTTTATCGTAATTTTTGTTTTCGACATGAACGCATAAATTATAAATTTTTTCGGATTTCTCCATAATGCTGCCGACTAGAATTTCTCTTATTTTTTTACCATCAAAACCGTTTTCGATTAGTTTTTCTCGTTCCGAATTTATGATATCTGTAATTTTTTCATTTTTGAAAATATCATAGCCGATATTCTTTTCTATTGATTTTTTTATGCTTTCATCATTTTCGAGTATTTTTTCGGATATCCATTTTTTGCTTAGATGTTTTGGTATGAAATCTGCTATTACTTCTGAAACCGCATTCACGGAATTTTTGAAAACTTCGGGATAATTCTCGTTATTGACGTAGAAAGTTTTTTTATTTTTCGAGGCAATGATATCGACTTCTTTCATCAGGCTATTTATGCCAAATTTTTTTCGTGCGTTAGTATATACTACAGGTGCGCCGCCAAGCTGCATCGAAAGTTCGTCAAGGTCGATGTATATTTTTTTCTTTTTGGCTTCGTCTATAAGATTCACGCAAATTACGACGTTTTTCGTTATTTCGAGTATTTGCAGTGCTAAATTAAGATTTCTTTCCATGCAAGTAGCGTCCAGAACGACTATAACTACATCAGGCTTAGAAAAGCAAATATAATCTCTTGCGATTTCTTCTTCTAAGGAGTTTGACATAAGCGAATATGTGCCGGGTATGTCGGTGATTTTAAAAAGTCTTTCACCATAAGTATATTCTCCCGTAGTGCATTCGACTGTTTTTCCGGGCCAGTTTCCCGTGTGCTGATTGAGCCCCGTCAGAGCATTGAAAACCGTGCTTTTACCGACGTTGGGATTTCCCGCGATTGCTATACGACCTGCGATTTTTTGAGATTTGCGATTTTTAACTTTTTTAATTTTAAAATTTTTTATTTTTTTTACGGAGTTTTTTATTATATTCAACGCATAGCTCATCTCCAAAATAAAATTTTTAAAATTTAGTCTTTAAGTTGCCCTGTAGACAAGTATGTTTTTAGCATCGCTGTCCCTTAGCGCTATCACCGCGCCTTTTATGAAGTATGCGGTTAAGTTTCCCATAGGGCTTTTGTGCAGAGCTTTTATTTTTGCGCCGCGAACAATGCCCAAATCGAGCATTCTTCGCAGAGTCATGTCATCATCGATTTTCATTCTAAAAATTTTGTAAGGTCCGTTAATTTTTGTTTCGCTTAGCGGTATAAAAACTGTTTTAAGCATGTTTTCGACCTCGAATATAGTTTTTAACATATTATGAAGAAGTATGGAGAAATGTTAATTTTATTTTTTTAATTTATAAAAATGTAAAATTTTAAATAAATAGTTGACATTATTTTGCTGTAGTTATATGATATCTATAAAATGTAATAGAAAGGATGATATTTATGTCAAATCCAAGAGCAAAAACTTTTAGCGCAATAGCTGATGCAAAGGGTGTAAAAGAAGCAATGAAGGTTGCTTTACCGAGCTCAAAAAAGATGATTCAAGCGGGGTTTATTTATAATGAAAATACAGACAAAACAGAAAGTGGTTTCCCTTATCTACAGTACAAATATACAAGAACGTTGATGAACGATTTTACTTTTGCGATGCAAATCGTTGCTAATATGCAGTATGCGCTTCAAAAGAATAAAGTTGAGGCTGAAGGATTCATAAAAAGGATGTCGAAACAGGGAGTTAGCGGGACGATATACCATTTGATACATCTTAATGAGAAAACGGGATTACTTCATAGAAAATATGCCGTCGATGCTCGAATGCTGAGTGAGTCTTTGAATGATTCGAATGGTTTCAAAGGGTTGCTTGGAATTGTCTATGATGAAGACAACGTAAAAGGTTTTAATACTAATAATAAGACACGAAATGATATAGTTAATGACATAATAAAAAAATTGCAAATAAAAGCAAAAAGAATGACTAACTGGATCACCAATGGACTTGACGTGGCACGAGCGATTCTAGGTGTACTGAAGGAAGCGAACATCATAGGACAAGATCAATTTGATAATGCGGAGGACTTCTGGGAAGAACTTAAAAAAAGAAGCCAAGAAGAAAACCAAGAAAAAAGCCAAGAAGAAAACCAAGAAAAAAAACAAGAAGAGGGTTTGAGAGATCCATCAACCCCGCCACTTGTACGCAATCCGGAGGCGGGTGCAGGAGTGTTGTCAGATGGACACTTGAAATTTAATATAACTGATTTCAGTGGCAATCCTTCATATGTAGCTTATAAATATACCGATTATCAAGAAAAACAAAAGACAGCCTATCTTCCGTTTCCAAAAGGGGATGATAAAGATTCACGTGAGATAGTACGCAGAATAATTATGTTTGCAAAATCATCCTATGGGAAAGGAACAATTGCACCGATAACTTCGATGTCTGAGCATGTGGATGTTAAACCGGTCAGTCGATTGTGGAAATATCTTAAAGGGGCAAAATTTGACGAAGAAGTAGATGTTGTACGTACAAAAGGGCTTAACGAATTATTTACTATAGAAGAACGTACGCAACCAAACGTAAATCAAATTGTTAAAACAGAAACCAAAGAAGACGCAATAGATAGCTACTATAATGATATAGAAAATTTTGCGTTGCAACAGGTTGAAAAATTATTAAAGGACGAATTTAACGAATTAAAGGACGAGAATTTTTATTTTAAGAAATATGTAGGGAAAGCGGACGACGCACTGAATTCATATAGATTATTTGATGTCGAGTTAAGTGAAGGTGATAAGAAAGGTAGGGTGTATTTGTTTACAGATACATCTGATGATGAGGCACTAAGTCGACAATATACAGAGTTGTTCTTGAAAGAATCTTGTTCGCGCACGCAATATTATGAAGATGGTGTTGATAGATTAAAAAATTTTATAATTGCCAAAACCAACAGTAACGCCGATTACTTAAAAAAATTACCATTTGGTGTTGAGCATACTATAATAACTGGTGAGCAACTTAAAAAAACGGAGGAGCGGATACAGAAGGAAAGAGAGGACATAGAGGAGCAGCAAAAGAAACTGGCGGAAGCGCAGATAGAACAAGAGAAGTCATTAGAACTATATGACTCAGACATACAACGTATTCTGATTGATGTTATGTCAATGATCTATCCCGGTGAAATGTTTTCAGAAACTAAATTTCAAGATAGAGTAAAACGGTTAGTACCAAAATTTATGGAACTAGAAAACATTGGCGTCAGCGTAAAAAATTCTTGTGGTGAATATGATCCCGAATGGCCAGGGCGATTTTGGGATTTATTTCAGCAAGAAAGTACAAAAAACGAGATAGAGGGACATGCGATAGATATTTTTAAGGGTTTGAAAGGCAACGATAATAAAAAAATATTTAATTTTTTATATCTTGTGGGTCATAATATATCTAAAAATATGTCGCACGATATGTCATTGGGTACAGTGACGAAAGTGACACGTGGACATAGTGAAGGTGTAGATCTAAATGCGGATGAAGTTAAAGAAATTTTGGAAAAAGCTAATACGGAGTTGGATACTTATAATAAAGAATATCTGACAGAACAGTTAAAAAAATTAAGAAAACACGTGTTGGAATATTATCGCAAGGAACATGAGTCTGAAGAAAAAACAGAGACACTTATGAGGAACTATTTCCGTTTATTATATACAGGTAAAAACGGAAGTCAACAAACGAGCTATTATTCAATATTTGATAGAATGATTACAAAATACAATGATTTGCAAAAATCAATGTATAAGGAACAAGCGAAAAGGAGACTTGAAAAAAGTTTAGCATCACTTGATACAAAGATTGGGCAGGTCAAAAATTTGAGATTGTTTGAACAAAACTTAATGTCAATATTGAGTGATATAGCATTACTGTGTATTGACGAGAAGATATCTTATGGTGATGAAGTATATAAAGTTGGCGAAAAATTGAAAAAATATTTTAAGGATGCCCAAAATGACCCATACAGGGATGCTTTCTCTAAGATATGGGATAAGTATACAGAAATTAGGAAAGAATCGTTTAAAACAACAATCGATAACGCACAAGAAATTAATTGGAGCGGGGGGAGAAGACAGGATAATATTTTGGTGGCCAAAATGGCTATGGTTGATATATTGCATTATAACGGATTATTAAATTGGGATTTGAGCCATAGTGGGGTACCTGATGAGTATTTGAAGAGTCAAAGAGATAATACAGCAAATTTTTCGGAATTTGCAGAAGAATTTAAAAAATTATACGATGGGTGGAAAAAGTTAAAGGAAGAAGCGAATAACCATATGTCACCTGAGGATGCAGAATGGGTTGAATAATGATGATTCAATTTATATATATTAGCAATTTAATGGAAAATATATCGATAAATGTAAAATTTTAAATAAATAGTTGACATTATTTTGCTGTAGTTATATGATATCTATAAAATGTAATAGAAAGGATGATATTTATGTCAAATCCAAGAGCAAAAACTTTTAGCGCAATAGCTGATGCAAAGGGTGTAAAAGAAGCAATGAAGGTTGCTTTACCGAGCTCAAAAAAGATGATTCAAGCGGGGTTTATTTATAATGAAAATACAGACAAAACAGAAAGTGGTTTCCCTTATCTACAGTACAAATATACAAGAACGTTGATGAACGATTTTACTTTTGCGATGCAAATCGTTGCTAATATACAGTACGCATACAGAAAAGCCCTAAATAACCACGTTGACCTACCGAAAGTTAAAAAATATATAGATTACATGTCGAGACCGGGAGATGGCGGGACGATACACTATTTGATACATCTTAATGAGAAAAAGGGATTACTTCATAGAAAATATACTGTCGATGCTCAAAAACTGAGCAAATCTTTGAATGACGAGAATGGTTTCAGAGGGTTGCTTTACATTATTTATACTCAAGAACACGCAGTAGAATTTACTACTAATAAGACACGTAGGGGTTTAATTGAATATATAATAAAAAAATTGCAAATAAAAGCAAAAAGAATGACCAACTGGATCACCAATGGACCTGACGTGGCACGAGCGATTCTAGATGTACTGAATAAAACGGGCATCATAAAACCAGATCAATTTGATAATGCGGAGGAATTCGTGCAATCTCTTGGAGAACTAGGACCGCCAACGCCCCCTCGGCCTACGCAACAAAATCCAGCTGTGCCTGGTGTACCACCCAATAACGGCGGGGTTTTTGTTCCTAATCCACCACCGCTACCTAACCACCCGGCGCCCACACCGCCAAATAATGCCGGCAACACGCACACCGGAGTGAGTCAAACAATCGGCTCGGGCGCAACATCGTCAATTTCAATTTATTGGCCTAAAAGATTAGATCCTAATCCTAAATACCTTGAAACATATAAAAAGCTGTTTGTTTTTGACAATCAAGTTACAGGTTTCCTTATGGGAAATGGTTGGGAAGATACAGAAGCGATGGCATATGCGCCTATATTGTCTAAAACGCCTACAAGTAGAGAAGGAAGTATTTTTGATGTTAAAGAACAAAGAATGCACATTGAAAGAATGAGTCCTGAAGAAAAACAAGATCTACTTACGATATTTAGGGCTATCGAAACTGCAGGAACTCAATTCCATAATTATAAAACAATAGAGGTAGATTTAGCTGGATTCACACGTATGTTTATAAAAGGAAGAGAATTAACAAGAGGTATAGGAGGTTGGAAAAAAACAGTAGAATCCGGAATAAGCTACCTTGAAAATTCTCTCGGGATCAAAAAAAGTGCGCAAACTGCGTCACCTCTTTCAAAACCAGTTCCTGCTGGTGTAAATCATACTCTTAGAGATTTAGCTGATAAACGTCTTGGATCAGGGGAAAAATTCAATGACGATCACCGTGCGGTCAACCCTTATAAGCGAGAGAAAAAATTTACTGCGGCAAAGTTGCCGCAAAGACCTGAAATAGATAAGTTAGAAAAAGATGAAGTTACTTTTGACGGATCTAGACGTTTTTATATGACAGATGGTACAGGAAAATGTTTGAGGAGAAACAAAACAGGTGGACATAATAAGGCAATTGAAGCGGGCGTGGTAGCTGATTCAAACAATGAAAAACTAAGAAAATATTTTGCAGAAAATCCCGGTGCACCGGGAGCGAAACTTGAGTGCGATGTCGTGTTTGATGAGATAGAAATTCCTGCAACCGAAGAAAAAGAATACGCTCGAAAACCCAAAAGCGAAATATTAATACTTGGATCTGGGAAAACAGGAAATGGCTATGATAGTGTAGACTTGGTTTTCGCTGCACAGTATTTATTTGCTACCGGAAGAAAAAAAATAATATGTTTAGACGCCGCAAATGAAGTTACTGCAGGAGGAACTGCAGGATCCACCTTTACTGCTGCCGAAGAATCATTATGTGTTGATACTTCTCTATATCAAAGCCTAACAGGTGGTGGAATGGACGAATATTATATTGACGATAAAGGTGGAACATCGAGTAAACCCCGTGCTGCATTCCATTACAACCCGAATAAACTTTCTATTGCAAAAGATGTAAGAATATTTGAGAGAGGAGATACTCCCGGAACGGCTAAGGAAATAGATGGGTCGAAAATAAATGAGTTAAAAACCATAGATGTAATGGTCCATGCAAGTCCGAACTTCAATTCTGATGTGACCAACCAGTGTCCAAGTAAAACGTTAGATTATACTGATGAAGAGGCTCAGGCTGCAATAAATGCCTCCGCAAATCAAATGATAAAAGCAGCGGTACAGGGAGGATATGATGCATTTATCATCAACAACCTCGGTGGAGGTGTGTTTATGAACAGTGTAACTGGTTGGGTAAATGCATGGAAAGATGCTATATCTAAATTTGGAAAAGATTTAACGATAGTTTTTGCGATTTTTGATGGTAAAATTTTCTCTGATAATTACAAAAACAAAAAGCCTTACAAACCCAAGGAAACAAACGCCGGGAGACAAGTTTCAGATTTGTATGCGACTACTCTGGGTGGCAAAAAGAAAACCAAAGATCAATTAAAAGCTGAGATGAGACAAGCGTCAAACTGATTAATGTGTATTTTAGGTTTGAAATATAATCCCCACGCAAAAGCGTGGGGAGATTTTTATGTGTTTTGTTTTGTGTGTGGGTTTCTTAATTTTATTATTATGAGTAGCGATGCCGAGATTATGCAAAGTAAGAGTGCCAAAAGTTGTGATACTCGTACGCTTGTGTTCGGTATGATTAAGCTGTCCGTTCGTAGCGATTCTATCATAAATCTGAGCGCACCGTAAAGCATAGTGTAGGTCAAAAATATTGCTCCGGACGTGATTTTTAATTTTGGAATGGTAAAATGTAAAATCAAAAATATTGCCAGACAACCCAAAGATTCATATAAAAAGCACGGGTGAACGGTTTGAAATGAGGTGTTTTCGCTCATCATGCCCCAGGGTAAGTCTGTGTATTCTCCGAAAGCCTCTTGATTCACGAAATTTCCCCAACGTCCTATAGCTTGACCTATGACTACCCCGAGCGACAGCAAATCCAAAACTTTCAAAATCGGCAATTTTTTTATCATGCAAAGCATTATCGCGCCGAGTGCGCCGCCGATAATTGCGCCGTATATGGCTATTCCGCCTTCTGAAATCGCAAAAATTTTTTCGGGGTTTCTTATATAAAAATCGCCCGGGAAAAATGTCACATAATAAAGTCTTGCGCCTATTATTGCGGGTATTGCGGATGCAAATGTAAGGTCGTAAACATGCTCCTTTTTTATATCAAACTCTTTGCTTTTGAAAAAGATATAAAAGAATGCGCACAAGAATGCGATAGACAGTATTACGCCGTACCATCTTACAGATATACTTCCGGCTGAAATAATCTCAGGACTAAGCTCAAAGTTAAGGTTTAATTTCGGAAACGCAATATGGTAAATCGTATTACTTCTCATAAGGCTTTACCACCGAGAGTGCGGAATAGTCCGAAATAAGTTCTTTTTTAAGTCTTTCGTTTGCTTTTTCGAGCGTTGCATCTTGGAGTATATCCATGTATTCGAAAATTTCTTTACCGGAAAAATCAAATTCAAGAGTTAGATTGGCAATGGCAGGCACGCTGTTGAAAACCGAAAGACTTCTTCCGTAAACAGCTTTTTTCGCTCTTTCAAAGGTTTCTTTGTCAAGTCCGTTTTCGTGAGCTTTTCGTATATAATCACGTATTATTTCCGAAACCTTTTCCGGATTTTTCGATTCGCCCGAAAATATTATCGAGGCATAGCCGGGTCCTTCGAGATATTCGCTGGCAAAAGTTGCGGTGTTGATTAAACCTTCTTTGAGGAGCCTGTTATACATATCGGAAGACGGAGAAGTGAAGTAGCTGAGCATGATATCCGTATAGACGAGTTCTTCGTTCGTCGCACGCTGCATGGGGAGTACGTTTTCTTTGAATCCCAGATTGAAAACTGACGACTGAATATCAAAATTTTGCGAGACGTAGCTTTTTGCTATTCCTTGCGGTTCATCGGGGAAATATCTTTCCACTTCTACAGGCATCGAATAATTTAATTTTTTGTCGACAATCGTGAAAATCCTATCCGGATCCATATCCCCGACCATACAAAGCGTCATATTATGGAGATTATAAAAGCTGTTGTAGCACTTATATAAAAGTTCGGGCGTGATTTTCGAAATGGACTCAACAGAACCTGCAATATCTCTGTTTACAGGATGATTTTTATATAGTGCGCCGAGTAGATTTATAAGCACTTTCCATTCGGGACTGTCCTCGTACATTTTTATTTCCTGACCGATAATTCCGCGCTCTTTTTCGACGTTTTCGGGAGTAAAATACGGTGAACTTACGAAATCAAGAAGTATATTTAAAGACTGTTCGAAATTTCCCGTACAAGAAAATAAGAACGCTGTTTTTTCAAATGACGTGTAGGCATTCGCAGAAGCGCCCGTTTTCGCGAATAGGCTGAACGCATCGCCTTCGGGAGTTTCGAAAATCTTGTGCTCCAAATAGTGTGCGATGCCGTCGGGGACCTCCGTAAAACTCGTTTCGTTTTTGAGTCTGAATTTATTGTTTATCGAACCGAAATTGGTACCTAAAATCGCATAATTTGAACTGTATCCCTTTTTGGGATGAATGTAAATTCCTAGCCCCGACGGGTGCTTTAAGTAGTAATATTCTTCGCCCAAAGACTTACTTACAACGTGTTTCGGATTCATTTTCGTTCTCCTTTCCCGCTTAGAATATAAACGGTATCGAGTGCGATTTGATTTGCCGCCTCGATGACGTCTTCACGAGTAACTGCGCTTATTTCTTTGATATGTTCTTCGGGCGAGATGATATTTTTTTCTATGCTTTGTGCGAGGTACCAGCTGCCGATTGCAGACAAGCTGTCGCCGATTTTTCCTAGCCCTTGAGTTATAAATAATTTGGTGTTTTCGAGGTCTGTATCGGAAAAATTACCGAGCTTTATATCTTTAAGCTGTTCGAGGATTTGTTCTTTTGCTTTTATGATGTTTTTTTCTTCCACACCGCTTTCGATTAGCATAATTCTCTTTTGTTTTAAATATCTTGAAGCGCAGTAATAACAAAGACTAAGTTTTTCACGTACATTTACAAAAAGTTTTGATTGCGGAGTACCGCCCAAAAGTGCGTTCATAACTTTCATGGCGGGATAATTTATTTTTTCATCTTTATTTTTTGTTTTGAGTCCAAGCACAAGCTTGCACTGGACTATATTTTTGTGTTCGGTGATTTCTTCCGGTTCGTTTTTTGCCGAGAAAATCTCAGATGAATATTCGAATACATCCGTGCGATCGATGTTTTTGAATCTTGATTTAAACTCATCTGCGATTTTTGTATACGCTCCGCTACCTACGAGCATTATTTCAATGTGAGAGCGTGAAAGTAAATCTTTCCAAGCGGCAAATGCCGTTTCAGAACTAATTTTATCTACGTCTTCGATTTCGCCGAGAGTATTTATTCCGAATTTTTCGTTTTTGCACATGATTTGTATGCATCTTTTTCTCGCAAAAACTTTTTTATCGTTCATTTCAGCGAGGATTTCTTCTCTGAGTTGTCTTTTTTCGAGTTCCAAGTTTTCGGTTTTGAAATTTTCACCCTCGGTATCCGGCTCAAAACCATGTCACAAAGCAGTTTTGCGACCTCAGATGTATTATCGCTGCCGTCGGGTACAAATTTATTGTCTATGCTCTGGGCGGATATTTCTATCATTTGCATATCTCCGACTTTTTCCGTACCGGCACTTATGGAAGCGCCATAAAGTTCTTCCATTTTTTTACTAAGAGAAATAAGCGACGGAAATTTTTTGCAGGAATGCGTGAGTAGATTTGGAATTATCGCATTCTTGGAAGCTGTTTCTTTTTCGAGTGGGTAGAACATGCATACCGACAGCTGAACTGTTTTGAATTTTGAATAAGGAATATAAGTAAAGTTAATACCTCTGCCCAAATCAAAACGTTTTATGTTTTCCATTTTATATTATCTCCTTACTCTTCTTGTTTTGCGATTTTTGTGTTTTTTCGGTTTTAAAGTTATTATCATACCCGTAATTGATATGACAATAAAAAGTATCCCGCCGTAAAGAAGCCAGTTGCCACTATAAAAAAAGTTGTCATCGGCGTTATTCGACTTTATAAAATTAAACTCATCTTCGTCGTCTTCACTGCCTTCGGAGTTTTCATCTTCACTTTCGGAACCTCTGTTCATAAGATGATTTATCGCACCAAAAAATTTATCGGCAAGACCTTTGCATTCGCATTTTGGCAAAGTGCAAAAAATCAGCGTTAGCGCAATAAAACATGAGAGTATTTTTTTGATGAATTTTGTGTTTTTCAATTATATTTTCCCCTTCCGTGAACGATTTAAATTACATAGTAAAATGTAGCATATCGGGAAGATTAATACAACCTATTGATATGCTGGGGGTGATATTAAATTTGAATTTTACGGCAATTTATATTATACTTAAAACTCACCGCAAAAAATAATTATGGAGGAATTAATTTGGAATACACCAAAATATTAATAAAAGAGGCGCTGAAGGCACGGAAAAACGCATATACACCATATTCGAAGTTTAACGTCGGCGCGGCTCTTCTTACGTTTGACGGTAAAGTTTATAGCGGTTTCAATATAGAAAACGCAGCGTATTCGGTTTGCAACTGCGCAGAACGCACTGCGCTTTTTAGGGCTGTTTTTGACGGCTACAGAAAGTTCAAAGCGATTGCTGTCGTAGGAGCGAAAAGCGAGGAAAACGGAGAAGTTTTGAGCGATTATGCTCCGCCCTGCGGAATGTGCAGGCAAGCGCTCAGAGAATTTTGCGATCCGAACGAATTTAAAGTCATACTCGCAAAAAGCGAAAACGAATTTAAAATATTTACTCTAAACGACTTGTTGCCCGAAAGTTTTGGGCCTGAACATTTGTAAGGAGAATCGGTTATGGATATGAATTTAAAATGTAAAGAAATAAGGCGAAATATACTGCTTGAAATCGGCACCCTGGGCGTCGGCCATATCGGTGGATCGCTTTCGATCGTAGAGCTTTTGGTAACGCTTTACTATAAGCATATGAATATTGACCCAAGAAACCCTCAAAAAGAGGGGAGAGACAGATTAATCGTTTCGAAAGGGCATAGCGGGCCCGCGGTTTATGCCGTGCTTGCTGATCTCGGATATTTTCCGAAAGACTGGCTTCTTACTCTTAACAAACCCGGTACAAATTTGCCGAGTCACTGCGATATGAACAGAACTCCCGGAATAGATATGACGACGGGCTCACTCGGGCAAGGATTTTCTTGCGCTGTGGGAATTGCAAAGGCATCGCAGATAAAAAATGACGGAGCGACGATTTACACGATAATCGGCGATGGAGAGAGTCAAGAGGGTCAGATTTGGGAAGCGGCGATGTTTGCATCTGCGCACAGGCTTAAAAATTTAATTGCGTTTACGGATAACAATAAACTCCAACTCGACGGAAAAGTAAGCGATATTTGCGCGGTGGAGCCTCTCGAAGATAAATGGAAAGCTTTCGGCTGGAACGTGATAAGCGTTGAGGGCGGAAATAACGTTGAAGAAATAGATAGCGCCATAACTGCGGCAAAAAATAGCAAAATGCCCACGATGATAATACTCAATACCGTTAAGGGTTACGGCATAAAATTCGCGGAAGAAGCAGGTACATCAAACCATAGCATGCCAATCAGCGAAGAAATGTTTAAAGAGGGTATGAAAGAACTCGGAGGTGAAATTTAACATGGAAATGCGAAAAATGTTTGCGCTAGAACTCGAAAAATTAATGAACGAAAATGAAAATATAGTACTTCTCAACGCAGACCTTGCAAAACCGAACGGGTTTGGAGAATTTTCTTCGAAATTCCCCGAAAGAGCGATAAATATGGGAATTGCCGAGCAGAATATGGCGTCCGTCGCAGCGGGGATGAGCAGCTATGGATTTATTCCGTTTATTTGTAGCTTTACGCCTTTCGCAACGCGAAGAATTTGCGATCAGATAGCAATCTCAATATGCTATGCAAAGCAAAATGTCAAAATTATAGGCAGCGACCCGGGAATAAGTGCAGAGTATAACGGCGGGACGCACATGAGTTTT
This sequence comes from uncultured Clostridia bacterium, assembly GCA_947305745.1. Taxonomy (GTDB): domain Bacteria; phylum Bacillota; class Clostridia; order Oscillospirales; family Acutalibacteraceae; genus UMGS1491. The sequence goes on from CAMZEH010000004.1 coordinate 23,773, forward strand.
GAAGATATCGGTGTTTTGAGAAGCGTACCCAACATTGTTATTTTTGAGCCGACCGATAACGCTCAGCTGAGGAACTTACTCCCGCAAATAATCGATTACAAAGGCCCCGTCTATATACGCATGTTTAGGAAAACCACACCCGATATTTTTGACGAAAACGAGACTTTTAATCTATTTAAAGCCAAAAAACTCAAAGATGGAAAAGATATAAGTATTTTCTGTTCGGGAATAATGGTCGACGAAACTTTAAAAGCAAATAAAACGCTCGAAGAAATGGGAATTGACGCGGAGATTATTAATATTCATACGATTAAACCGATTGATGAAGAAAGCATAATTTCGTTTGTGCAAAAGACAAAAGCGGCGGTTACCGTGGAGAATCATAATATAATCGGAGGACTTCGCTCGGCTGTTTCGGAAGTCATCTGTGAAAATTATCCCGTACCGCTGCGCTCGGTTGGTATTCGCGATACGTTTGGTCAAGTCGGTAAAATGCCATACCTTAAAGAAGTCTACAAAATGACCGAAAAAGATATAGTTTCGGCAGCGGTTTCGGCGCTTGAAGCAAAAGGAGATTAATATTATTTATTGCAATATTTTGTAATAAGTTGTAAAATATTATACGCATAAAATTTAGCGATTCTATTTTGTTCGGGGGTAATGTATTGAATAATGTTTGTTGTGTGATTTTGGCAGCCGGAGAAGGCAAACGAATGAAGTCTAACGATCCGAAAGTGCTTTCGTCAGTGCTTTTTGAGCCGATGGTCGGCTGGGTGCTCAATTCGGTAGTTACGTGTGGAATAAAAGATATTTGCGTGGTCACAGGATATAAGCACGAAAAAGTAAGAGCATATCTCGATACCTTGGAGCATGAAGTTGAAAGTGTTATTCAGACTGAACGAAAAGGTACTGCTCATGCAGTCATGACGGCAACCGAGTTTTTAAAAAATCACGCAGTAGGCGACGTCTTGATTTTAGGCGGTGACTCACCGTTTATCGATAAAGCCACCATAACCAAAGCATATAAAATTCACAAAAATTCAAATAACTCCGCAACTATTATCTCCGCAAGAATTGATAATCCGACAGGCTACGGAAGAATTATACGAAACCGCGAAGATTACGGCGTCGAGGCGATAGTTGAAGAAAAAGATGCTAGCTTTAACGAGCGCTCGATAAGAGAAATAAATTCTGGCGCGTATTGGTTTAAGGTTGAGGATCTGCTTGAATTTTTGGGCGACATCACAAACGATACGGTTCAGAACGAATATTATCTGACATCTATCATAAAGCTGTTGATAGAGAGCGGGCACAGAGTAGATGCTTTTGAAACTCCTTCTTCGGACGTTGCGCTTGGCGCAAACGATACGCGTCAGCTGCAAAATCTTAATGAAATCGCAAGAAACAAAGTTATAGACGGCCTTATGGAAAACGGCGTAAAAATTCCTTGCCGGGACGGAATAATCGTCGGTAAGTGGGTTAAAGTCGGCTCTGGGACAACGATTTTGCCGGGTACGATTCTCAGCGGCAACACGACCATCGGCGAGGACTGCGTTATCGGGCCGAACAGTCAAATTATAGATTCAAGAATAGGCAGCGGAGCATCGGTTAATCAGAGTTATTGCAAGAATGGCGACGTACCTGCAGAGCAGATAGTCGGGCCGTTCGCTTCGATCGTGAGCGCTGAAGAATTACCTTAAAAATGGGCATAAAGTTATAAATTTAAATAAAGACGTTGAAAAGGGGAATGTATGATGGCAAATCAGGGAAGAGATTTAAAAATTTTTACAGCAAACGCAAATAGGGAATTGGCGGAAAAAGTGGCAGAGGAGCTGGGTATTGAGCTTTCTTCGGCCGATATAAAAAGGTTTAGCGACGGAGAGATTTCGGTTTCTATTCATGAGTCGGTAAGGGGTGCGGACTGCTTTATAATTCAGCCGACTTGTGCACCGATTAATGAAAATTTAATGGAACTGCTCATTATGATTGATGCGATTAAAAGGGCATCAGCTGCGAGAATTACGGCTGTAATACCATATTTCGGATACGCTCGTCAAGATAGGAAAGCCAACCCGCGTGAGCCGATTTCCGCAAAACTTGTTTCGAATTTATTGACAACCGCAGGAGCCGACAGAATACTTTCGCTTGAGCTTCACACGATACAAATTCAAGGATTTTTCGATATTCCCGTTGACCACATAGTAGCCGCGTCGCTTTTCTCTTCCTATATAAAAGATTTGCCCGAATTTAAACCCGAAGAATTTACCGTTTTGGCGCCTGATTTCGGTTCTGTTTCAAGAGCTCGTCAGTTTGCCACACGCCTTGGCTGCCCTGTGGCGATAATTGACAAACGTCGTCCGAAACCAAACGTCAGCGAGGTTATGAATATCATAGGCGACGTAAAGGATAAGAAGATAATTCTCGTTGATGATATAGTAGATACGGCAGGCACGATTTGTAACGCGGCGAAAGCGGCGATAGAGATGGGTGGTGCGAAAGAGGTTTATGCATACATAGCACATCCTGTGCTTTCGGGAAATGCCGTCGAAAGAATTAAAAACAGTGTTATTAAAAAGATGACATTCTTTAATACGATAAACATCCCCGAAGAAAAAATGATTGATAAATTCCATGTTTTGGATGTTGCCCCCGTGCTTTCAGAGGCGATTAAGAGAATTAACAGCGACCGCCCGATTTCTACCATGATTTTGGAATAAGAGGCGATAACTCGTATGTCTAACATAGATTACATCATTGTGGGGCTGGGCAACCCCGGTAAAAATTATGAAAATACTCGCCATAATTCAGGATTCAAGGCGCTTGATTTTATCGCCGATAGGCTTGGTGTAAGTATAAACAGAGAAAAATTTAAATCGCTTGTATGTGAAGCGCGTTTGAAAGAGAAAAAGGTTTTGCTTTTGAAGCCTCAAACATACATGAATTTAAGCGGTCAGGCTGTTGTTGAAGCGATGAATTTTTACAAGATACCACCCGAAAATGTTTTGCTTATTTTTGATGATATATCTTTGCCCGTCGGCAAGATAAGAATAAGAAAAAGCGGTTCCCATGGTGGTCAAAACGGTGTAAAAAATATAATTGCGATGAGTGGCAGCGATAAATTTCCGAGAGTGCGCATAGGCATTGGTGAAAAACCAAATCCATCTTGGGACTTGGCGGATTGGGTGCTTTCAAAATTTCCTAAAAGCGAAACAGAATCCATAAACGAAGCACTTTGCGACGTTTATAGCGCTGCGGAGATGATTGTCGGCGGAGAAATCGAATCCGCTATGAATAAATTTAACTAAAAGATAGGTGAAAAATAAATATTTCAATTTTGATAATTGGATATTGCTTGAATGAAAAAGAGATTAGATATATTGGTATTTGAAAAAGGCCTTGCCGAAAGCAGGGAAAAGGCAAAAACGCTGATAATGGAAGGCCTTGTTTATGTAGATAATCAAAAGTCCGATAAACCCGGAACATCATACGATGAAGAATGTAATATCGAAGTTCGTGACAACCACCCGAGGTACGTAAGCCGCGGCGGGCTAAAGCTTGAAAAGGCTATCGAAAGTTTTGACATAGATCTACACGGTGCGGTTTGTATGGACGTCGGTGCGTCAACGGGCGGATTTACAGATTGTATGCTAAAGAGCGGTGCTAAGAAGGTTTATTCGATAGATGTGGGATATGGTCAGCTTGACTGGAAACTTAGAAATAACCCACAAGTTGTAAATCTCGAACGCACAAATATTCGACATATCGATAAATCTCTTATAGAAGATAAAATAAACTTTTTCTCGGTCGATGTTTCGTTTATATCGCTTTGTTTAGTTCTGCCTGTGGTGCGCGATATCATAGAAAGCGGTGCACTGGGAGTATGCCTTATAAAACCTCAGTTTGAGGCAGGGCGTGAAAAAGTTGGAAAAAAGGGCGTTGTGCGGGATAAAGAAGTTCATATTGAAGTAATAGATAAAATATGTAATTTTTGCGCCGAAAATGGCTTTTCGGTTCTCGACCTCGATTATTCTCCTATTAAAGGCCCAGAAGGAAACATTGAATATTTGATTTTAGTAAAGAAATCCGATAATACTTATATTGATGAACCTGTTGATATTGAAAATACGGTTGAACTCTCGCATGAAAAATTATAGATGACACGGGGTGATTTGATGAATATAGCGCTCCTGAGCAAACATTTCAAAACTAATATCTGCAATATAATTGAAAAAATTATATCAGAGCTGTCAAACTATGAATGCGATATTTTGATGCACTCGTCTTCATCGAAAAACTTTTCAAATTCAAAAATTACTTGTTTTGATGACCCGGACGAAATCATTAAAAAAAGCGATATAGTCTTTGTAGTAGGCGGAGACGGAACGATAGTGCATTACGCCAAAGAAGCCGCGAAGTTTGATAAACCTATATTTGGCATAAACGGAGGAAATCTTGGATTTTTGTCCGCGTGCGATAAAGATGAAATCTTAAAAGTGCGCGAAATTATCGAGGGCAATTACCTGATAAGCGAGCGCTTGATGCTGGTTATAGAATTCGAAGGCAAACATTTTACTGCGCTTAACGATGTAGTCGTTAATAGAAATGCTGATGCCTCGATATTGAGGTATGATGTTTCAAAAAAAGGAAAATTGATATGCAGTCATAGCGCGGACGGAATAATTTTTTCAACTCCCACAGGCTCTACGGCTTATTCGCTTTCTGCTGGTGGCCCGATTATCGATGAAAATCTCGGCTCGATAGTTTTGACTCCGATTTGCGCACATACACTCGCCACGCGTAGCATGGTTTTGGATGCGAGCGGTGAGCTAAGCCTTAGCATTAAAAAATCCAAAAATGAAAATGATGAATTTTTTATCAGCATAGATGGTGAAACGTTCAGACAAAATTTAAGCGAAAACAAAACTATAAAAATCACCAAATCAAAACTCACGGCGAAATTTATCGAACCCATGAACTATAATTTTTATGATAAGATTAGAAAAAAATTGGTTGGCGATTTGCAATAAATATATGAAGGAGTGCGATTTTATGAAAGTACCCGTTGAAGTTTCGGCAAGGCATGTTCATCTATCCGAAAAAGACATAAAAAAACTTTTCGGCGACAATCACAATCTTACTCACAAAAGAGATCTTTCTCAGCCGGGTCAGTTTTTGTGCGAAGAAAGAGTGGAAGTTGTTGGTGCAAAGGGTTCTTTTGGATCGGTTGCGATTTTAGGGCCTGCGCGAAATCAAACGCAATTCGAAATATCACTTACAGACTCAAGAAAATTGGGGATAACACCGTTCATACGCGAGTCGGGAGATCTGGAAGGTACTCCGGGCTGCATTTTGCGTGGGCCGAACGGGGAAGCTCAAATCGAGAGCGGAGTTATAATAGCCAAAAGGCACATTCACATGCACACGAGCGATGCCGAAAAATTAGGCGCGCAAAACGGACAAATATGCAAAGTGAAAATCGATGCCAAAGAGCGTTCGTTAATTTTCGATGATGTTGTGATACGCGTAAGCGATAAATTTGCCTTGGCGATGCATATTGATACTGATGAAGGAAATGCGGTAAACTGGGCTATAGGTGTGTTGGGTAGCGTTATTTTATAGTTATATTTTATAATAATTTATATTTATAAAAATAATTACTGTTAAAGCATACGAAATTTTATCTAAATTGTAGTTTATTGTTGATTTAACGAAACAAATAGTGCTATCATCTATGCTGTGAGGGATTGCGCTATTTGTCGTATTCGCTTTTAGAAATAAAATGTTAAGAGGAATAAAGTAGTGGAATTTAATCACAAAACCGTTTTACTTAGCGAGACTCTTGAATATCTATCCATAAACCCCGATGGCGTATACGTTGACGGTACGGCCGGTGGTGGAGGGCTGTCGATTGAGATAGCCAAAAAACTGAGTGCTAAGGGAAAACTTATTTGTATCGATCAAGACCCTGATGCTATTTCAGTTTGTAAAGAGCGTTTGAGACGTTTTAATAATGTGGAATTTGTTCAGGATAATTTCGCGAATATCAATTCGGCAGTACATAGTTTGGGCATCGGTTCGGTGGACGGCGTAGCGTTTGACATAGGCGTTTCGTCTTATCAGCTCGATGAAGCTTCAAGAGGCTTTTCTTACAGCAAAGAAGCTAAGCTCGATATGAGAATGAGCAAGTCAGGAATGTCGGCGTACGATGTTGTTAATAATTTCAATGCCGAGGAGCTTAAGAAAATTATAAGTAAATACGGTGAGGAGCGTTTTGCAGGGAGAATCGCACAGGCTATCGCGGATTTCAGGGCCAAGAAACCTATTGAAACAACAACTTGCCTTTCCGATATTGTTGTGGGTGCGATACCGTGTAGTGCGAGAAGGACGGGTGGACATCCCGCCAAAAGGACATTTCAGGCGATCAGAATTTTTGTAAACGATGAGCTTGGAAATCTCTCGCAAGGACTAAAAGGCGCATTTGATCTGCTTTCCGAAGGCGGTAGGTTTGTTGTAATAACTTTTCACTCGCTTGAAGATCGCATTGTCAAAAATCACATGAAAGAATGGACCACGGGCTGCATTTGCCCACCGGATTTTCCGGTTTGCGTTTGCGAAAATCGCCCGAAAGCCAAGTTGATTTGCAGAAAAGCAGTAACGCCTTCAGAAGAGGAACTGGAAAGTAATATAAGGAGCCGAAGCGCAAAACTGCGTGTGGCTGAAAAATTATAAATTAAGAAGTATAAAATAAAAGAGGGGAATTACAGAGATGTACAACAGGAACGCTGCGTATGACTTTGGAGCATTAGAAAGGCAAAAACGAAAAGGCCAGATAGTAGAGCTACCAAGCCGGAGAGCAAGAAGAAAAGAAAAGCTCAAATCCAAAAAGATGGTGCTTATGGCTGCATTTTCGGTGTTTATGGCTTCGGCGACGGTTGTATCTGGATTTGTTATGGGTCAAGTAAAGCTCACCGAAATTACCGATCAAACCGAAAAAGCTTCGAAGATGCTCGATGAATGTGAAAGCTCAAATACGCAGTTGCGCATGGAACTCGAGTCCAAAGGTGTATCAAAAATATCGGAAAACGACTCTGTACATAATGAAATAGTAAAAATCCCCAAAGAAGTTCTGACAGAAGCGCACTAGCTTATATATTTATACTGTTAACGCGACTATGTTGTAGGAATTGCAATGTTGTCGCGTTATTTGTGTAGTATATTATTTAAATTTATGTATTGAAGTTATTATTAATAAGATATAATAGTTTTATAAGTTTAATAAAGGATGTTATAATATTGAAAAATGTATATTTTAAAAAAATGTTGTGTGTATTGCTTTCGGCAAGTTTTATGTTACCGAATTCAGTAAGAGCCGAGAGCTCAAAGTATAGATTTAATGCTGACAGTTTAAAGAAAACAGCTAAAAAAGCGGCTCCTTATATTGGAGTTGGCGTTCCTGTTTTGGGCATTTTGGTAGCAGGTGTGATTCTATGGCCTAAGCATACCTCAAAAAGTGATCAATTATCAAATAATCAAATACCCCAAAACCGGCCTGATGCGGTGATTGGAGATACCGCTAGGGCTGAAATGCGCAGTGAACAAATCGCGAAAGGCAGGCTCGAAGGATTTCAGTTTTATCGCCTTTCAGGTGTAACAAATCGTACATACCACGCATATATTATAACTGACTCTGATAAAGCATCGCAAGTACTGGGCTTAAAAAAAGACAGCGATGATTGGTATAAAATTGTTGCTTATCAAAACAGATGGTTAGCGAAAGGTACTAGAACTCTATTAAATCGTGGCTGGTCTTTTGAAAATCTTTTTGGGGTGGAAAGCACGTTTTATAATTCTTTTAATGAAATAACCAATGTAGACAAGGATAAGCGCAAAGGAGTAGAAGAGTTGGAGAGAAACATACAGCATAGTTTTGGCGGTGTTGTCTTTAGTGATCCCAATGATCCAGCATTAAATTCCATTCAAAAAAATGTTCGGCGTATTATCATATCATCATTACCGAAATGTAAGCCTGAAGAATTATTTGAAAGAGTTAAATCCTGCCTTTCACAGCAGGTTGACGGGGAATAAAAATATAACAGATTATCTTTTTATTTAAATTTACGCTCGTTTTAATAATATAATTTTGTAAAAATCAACCTCCGGAGCTTATCCCGGAGATTGATTAATTTATTTTATAATTATTGTTTTATTTAGTTCTTCGATCGCTTCTCTGGCGGTGAATCTATCGATAGGATTTTTTGCTAAGCATTTTTTTAAGAAGTTTTGCCATTCGGTTGGTATATGCCCACCACCAATACGCATATGGAGCTGGTCAATACGTTCTGTTATAGCCGGATTTACTTCGTTATAATGAAGCATGGCATCGGTCATGTCAGTAAATGTTTCCAGTTTATAGTCATTGGTCAACATTTCCAGCGCCATAACTCCTACGCTGAATACATCTGCTCTTGCAATCAATGTTTTATCTAATCCACTCTCACATAACAATTCAGGGGCCCCATAAGCGGGAGTACCGTTAAAATGTGATACCGAATAGTTAAAATCTGCAACAGACCCGAAGTCTGATACATATATTTTCTTGTCGTCATCACTTATAACAATGTTATTGGGTTTAACGTCACGGTAGCATATTCCCACTGTATGCATAGAATCCAGCGTGTCAAGAACATTAATAAGAATCATTTTCACCCATTGAATATATCCGTCTGCAGTATGCGGATATGTTTGGCATTCGAGTCTTTGCCTAAGGGTTGTATCCATCCTTTCCTCTATATAAGGATGAAAACTTTGAATGGGAATAATATTGCGTAGTTTGCCGCTACGTAAATAGAGTTCTGTTCTAGGATTGAAAATCACGTGCATCGCTTTTTTCGGTTTAGGTTTTGAGGAAGGCTCGTAATTACGAGGTGACTCAGATTTAAAAACTAAATCGGCGGAATTTTTTTCTAAATTTTTCTTGGGAGTAGATAATTCACCGCTATCTTTTGAGCTTTCAAGTTTTTGCTCATCATTTAGGAAATCGTCTATATCACAATTTTCGTCATCTTCGCTGTCACTGTCATCACCAAGAACTAGTTTCTTTTTCATAATGGCGATTTGTTCTTTACATTCAGATTCAGGGTGAGAATTTTCTTCACGTCCCACCGATTGTACGTTCTCGGATGTACATAGTTTATGTAACGGTGTTTCCGGATTTTTTTGGGGAGTAGATAATTCACCGCTATCTTTTGAGCTTTCAAGTTTTTGCTCATCATTTAGGAAATCGTCTATATCACAATTTTCGTCATCTTCGCTGTCACTGTCATCACCAAGAACTAGTTTCTTTTTCATAATGGCGATTTGTTCTTTACATTCAGATTCAGGGCGAAAATGTTCTTTGCGTTCAACCGATTGTATGCTTTCGGTTGTATATGTTTTATACGAAGGTAACACTGAATTCATAGAATAATTTTTCAGTACCTGCAAAACATCCTCTTTGTATTTTGGCATTAAATTTTCATTAAATTCTTTGCCATCAAAACTGTCAAACGGTATTTTTACAACATATTCTTTATTGTCATCTTTGCACTTGCATTCATAAACTATAGCCTGGTTTCCACGACCTATAGGATTTCCCAGTACATAAGTTCTGTTGCGTTCATCTCTAAATTCGTTTTCTTCCGCCGAATACTCGGATGAGGGTATGGGGCTGTCTATTGCTGAGCAACGATAATCGATCAAACCGAGGCATCCGCTGAAAGCAAATAGCCCTGCGCATACTACACTTAGTGATTTTTTTGAAATCTTTTTCATAAATAAACCTCCATTTTTACTTTTCTACCAACATTATAGCTCAAAAATTTAAAAAAGTCAACATTTTATAGAAATAAAAATTTAAATATTTTTTAAAATAACACGTCTGTTATAAATTTTTATTGCTTAATTTTATTATTTTAAAAGAGTATAGTTTTTAAATCGGTACAAACATATACCTTGATACTTCCATGCGAACGAACTCAATAGGATGTTAATTTTCTGAAGTTTTTATTTTTAGTTGCACAAAAAACGACAAAAATATTCATTTTTAAGTGGCGCGTTGAGGAGGAATATGAACATGGAATTTAAAGGAATAGATGTATCAAAATGGCAAGGAACTATCAATTGGAACGAAGCTAAAAAAAGTGGTGTTAAATTTGCTATCATTCGCGAAGGGTGGGGCAAGAAATCTCCAAGTCAAGTTGATAAAAAATTTCGTTATAACTATGAAAATGCAAAAGACGCAGGGATACCGATAGGTGTTTATCATTATTCTTATGCCGATTCGGCTGAAGACGCAAAGCGCGAAGCCGAATTTTGCTTGGAAAACATAAGAAACATGCAGATTGAATATCCTGTTTGCTTTGATATTGAAGACAGGGAAATGCTGAAACTCTCAAATCGCCAGAGAACGGATATTGTAACGGCTTTTTGTTCAGAGGTTGAAAAAGCGGGCTACTATGCTATGTTTTATTGCAATTTGAACTGGCTTAATAATTATTTGATAAAAGAAGAATTACTGCCAAAATACGATTTATGGCTTGCAAATTGGAGTGCCGTGAAGTTGCCGCTTGAGTGCGGTATCTGGCAGAAGTCGGATAAAGGAATTGTCAACGGAATAGGCGGAAATGTTGATATTGATATTTCTTATAAAAACTATCCGGAAATTATAAAATTGAAAGGTTTAAACGGATTTGCAAAATCAAATGTTTCGAACGCGATCAAAAAAGAAATTTATTTTAATTATATCGTCAAAAAAGGAGATACCTTATGGAGTTTATCCCAAAGGTATCTCGGGAGCGGTTCGAAATATAAAGAAATCCAAGTTTTAAATGCCCTGAATTCCGATACAATTTATGTCGGACAAACTTTAAGAATACCAAAATAAAGGAGAAAAATTATGAGTAAAGAAGTATCTAAAATGCTGATGTGCTGTGTTCTTTTGGAAGGGATTATAACGTACATGAACAATTTTTTTATTTTGGGTGTGCCACACTACAAAATGTTGGTGAGCCTCGCTTTGGGAATATTTATGGCAGTTGCGTATAAAATAGATTTGCTGAAACTTGCCCACATTGAAAGTGAAATGCCTTATGTCGGGCTGGTGCTGACTGGAATACTTTTCTCGAGGGGCAGTAATTATATTTACGATATCTTAAAAACACTTAATATAATATAGTCATCATTGGATATTAAAAAACTGCGAGGATAAAATTGTTTTTCAAACATACATTGACTTATCTCCTTCAAAGTCATTTTTTAGCAAATTAATGTATTTTTCGAAAACTTTCATGAGAATGTCGTCATTTCCATAATTTTTTTCGGCTGAGTTGTCTATTTTAATTATATAGTAGCTAAGCAATTCCGAGAAGCAGTCAAATGGCAACATTGCGCTCCAATAAAAGTACACGTGAGTCGGCTTCTTTTTTTATTCTTTCGCTAACTACGATCCACGCTGTTCCATTCTCATCAGTTCCATACTGGGTAAGCTCTGCAAGTTTTTATTTTGATTTTGTTTTTACTTCTTCTTCAGTCATTTTATCAACGTATGTGTGCATACGATAAGCACGTATTGCGTTATATAGTTTTGTACTCACAAGTACCGTACCTGCTGCAACTGTGCTTGCCCCAATTATGCTTACGCCGGTACTGATTACCGGATGCTTGACAATAAAATCCCCCAGTTTGTTTTCAGAATTACAGGCTGCTGAAACTGTGCTGTTTCCGAGAATTCCTATTGAAAGTGCTGTTGCAATAATACTATTATACGTTTTCTTTAAATTATTTTTCATAAAATCCTCATTTTATAAAAAGTCTTTAATCCAATTATAAACCAATTCACGCTTTTTGTCAATGTAACCGTTCTATTTGCGAATGTTGTATCTGGAAAATATATCTTATTTTTGGTATCATTTAATCATAGGCTGGTGAGAAATTCATATATGTTTGAAATATTGCAAAAAACACGATTTAACGATTATACCGTTCATATGGTTTTAAAAGCACCGATGATTGCCGAAAAAGCAAAAGCAGGTCAGTTTGTTATTCTGAGAACCGATAAATTTGCCGAAAGAATTCCGCTGACTATTTTTAATGCTGATTCTGCCAAAGGTACGATCGAAATTATTTATCAAAAAGTTGGAGTGGCGACATATAAATTAGACAAAAAAAGCGAAGGCGATTTTATAGAAGATGTTCTTGGACCTTTGGGTAAACCGTCGAAGTTGGAAGGGTATAAAAAAGTAGCGCTTGTATCGGGCGGAGTTGGTATTGCCGCTGCATATCCTATGGCGAAAGTGCTTTATAAAAACGGCTGTAAAACGGACGTAATACTCGGATTCAGAAATAAAGAATTTATAATTTTGGAAGATGCGATGAAGAGCATTTCAAACAGTATTGAAATTGTAACCGATGACGGATCAAACGGTAAAAAAGCGCTTGTCACGGATATGCTTAAAGATAAACTTGAGGGCGGAGAAAGATATGATGCAGTTCTTTCTGTAGGCTCAATCCCGATGATGAAAGCCGTGTGTGATATTACAAAAATTTATAAAATCAAATCCATTGTCAGTATGACGGCAATTATGATCGATGGCACGGGAATGTGCGGAGGCTGTAGATTAAAAGTCGGGGGAAAAACGAAGTTCGCGTGCGTAGACGGCCCTGAGTTTTATGGATATGAAGTTGATTTTTATGAGGCGATAATCAGGAATAGAATGTTTAAAATACAGGAGGACCGCGCGAGAGAAAAATACTGTAATTTATATAAAGGTGTTAAGTTATGATAAATAATAGTAAAATTAAAGAATCTATGCCAACGCGGTCGGCGAAGGAAAGAGCGAAAACTTTTGAAGAAGTGGAGCTTGGCTACGGCGAAGAAACTGCCATCAAAGAGGCGTGCAGATGTCTTTCGTGTATGGCGAAGCCTTGCGTTTCGGCTTGCCCCATAGCTGTTGACATACCTGGATTTATAAGCAAAATAAAAACAGGGGATTTTAAAGGCGCTTGCGCCGTTATAAATAAATCAAATCCTTTTCCCGAAATTTGTGGCAGAGTTTGCTCGCAAGAAAAGCAGTGTGAGAAGGCCTGCATAAGGCGTAAAACCGGAGAACCGGTAGCGATAGGTAACCTTGAAAGATTTGCATCGGAATACTTTGAAAATTCGAATGAGAACAGTGAGTTGGTAGGTAAATCAAATCCCCAAAAATATAAAATTGCCGTTGTAGGTTCTGGCCCCTCGGGAATGACGTGCGCTTTGGAGCTTGCGAAAAAAGATTTTGACGTCACAATTTTTGAAGCTCTGCACGAATTTGGGGGAGTGCTTGTGTATGGGATACCGAAATTTCGATTGCCGAAAGAAATTTTAAATAAAGCCGTAAATAAATTAAAGTTACGTAACGTTAAAATGATCAACAATTGCCTTATCGGAAATACAATTACAATAGATGAACTATTAAATAGCGGATATTCTGCGATTTATATATCGTCGGGAGCAGGACTTCCAAAATTTATGAATATAAAAGGTGAGGGGCTTTCGGGTGTATACTGCGCGAACGAATTTTTAACCAGAATAAATTTAATGAACGCGCATAGTTCGGATTATGACACTCCGCTAACCGAGCTTGGGGACGTGATTGTGATAGGAGGCGGAAATGTGGCGATAGATGCCGCAAGATGCGCAAAGAGACTTGGAACGGGCGAAGTTACGATAATGTATCGCCGTGGAGAAGCCGAAATGCCGGCACGCCTTAGTGAAGTTGAGCACGCGAAAGAAGAAAATATAAAGTTTGAGTTTTTCAAAACCCCGTTGGAATTTGTTGGTGACGAAGATGGAAAAATCAAAGAGATAAAATATCAGAATATGGTGTATTTCGGAGCAGATAATTCGGGCAGAAAATCCGTTATTCCCACTTCGAATGAAATTCATAAAATGAGAGCCGACACAATAATAATTGCAATAGGAAGCGAAACAAACCCGCTAATACCCCGAAGCACTCCCGACCTAGAGTGCGATGAGTTTGGTAAAATAGCTATAAAAAGCGGTTTTACTAGGACTTCAAAGCCTTTTGTTTATGCGGGAGGAGACGCCGTGATAGGAGCGGCGACGGTGATTTCTGCGATCGACAGTGGAAAAAAAGCGGCACTTGAGATATCGAAAGATTTTGAGGCGAGGAGCTGAGGCTATAGAGTTTGGCATTTTTAACTGCAAGATAAAAATAGATTTTCTTTTTGTCGCTGTACTCACATTTATTATTGTTACCGATAAAACTTTGCTTTCATTGTGCGCTGTTTCCCTGATATTTGCGCATGAATTTGGGCATATATTATCGGCAAAAATTTTAAAAATGCCGATAAATGAAATAAATTTCGGTGCGATGAGTATAGATATCGCAAAACCGAAAATTTACTATCAAAAAAGTTTTGCCCAAAAAATGATAATTATTTTAAGTGGCTTTATTTTCAATTTATTTATATTTATAATTTTATCGTGGGTGTATGTAATTACCAAAAGCGAGATTATAATATTGGTAGCGTTTCAAAGCCTTGTGATTGGGGCAATCAATATTTTGCCGATTGAATCTTTGGATGGCGGAGAAGCTGTAAATCTTATTTTGAGTAGATTTTTTGGTTACGAGAAAGCAAAAAAAATATCCGGTGTGCTGTCTATAATTTTTTTAGTGCCTATTATAGTCTTTGGGATTTTTCTGATAGCGAAATCTTGGCGCAATATGTCTGTAGGTATGCTTGCGTTATATTTAATTTTCGAAAAGTATTTTATATAAATTTTATTTGAGGTGATTTTATGAATAACTTTAAAGAAATTGACGTTTTAAACTTAAAAGAAAGTAGTGCGTTTAAGCTAATCGGAAAAGATTGGATGCTCATTACTGCCGGAGGCGAGAAAAATCTTAACACGATGACCGCAAGCTGGGGTATGCTCGGAGTTTTGTGGAATAAAAACGTGAGCTGTGTTTTCGTTCGTCCGCAAAGGCACACTTTTAAATTTTTAGAAAATTCAGATTATTACAGCCTTTGCTTTTTTGATGATAAATACAAGAAAATTCTCAGCTATTGCGGGACTCATAGCGGAAAAGACGTGGATAAAATTTCAGAGACGGGTCTTAGCGTAGCGCAAGATAAAGCGCCGTATTTTAAAGAAGCCAAGTTAGTATTAATATGCAAAAAAATATATACGGATTATATCGACCCAAAGTGTTTTGAATTTTCAGATATACAAAAAAACTACGAAGCTAATGATTATCATAAGGTGTTTGTCGGAGAAATCGTAAAATGCCTTGAAAGGAAATAATTTTATGAAAAAAACTGTTTTGATAACGGGGAGCTCCAAAGGTATCGGCGCCGCCACCGCGCTAAAATTTGCCGATATGGGGTATAACATTGTGATTAACTATAATAAATCCGAAAAAGATGGTTTTGAAGTTCTGAAAAAAGTGCGCAGTAAAAACGCAGCTTCCATAGCGATAAAAGCGGACGTTTCCAAGTATGACGAAGCAGAATACTTGGTGGAGAAAGCGATTTCTGAATTCGGAAAATTAGACGTGCTCGTAAACAATGCGGGAATAGCTCGGCAAAGGCTTTTTACGGATATTACAGAATCAGAATGGAAAAGAATGTTTGAAGTCAACGTACAAAGTATGTTTAACTGCTCAAAATTCGCGGCAAAAAATATGATTAAAAATCATAGCGGAAAGATTATAAATATCTCATCAGTTTGGGGAGTACAAGGCGCTTCGTGTGAAGTACATTATTCAGCTTCGAAAGCCGCTGTAATAGGTTTTACAAAAGCGCTGGCGAAGGAGCTCGGGCCCTCGGGAATAACCGTAAACTGCATTGCGCCCGGCGTGATAGATACAGATATGAATGCACATTTAAAAAGGGGAGATTTAGATAAATTAATAAATTCCACACCGCTTATGTGTCTGGGAATGCCCTCTGACGTCGCAAATTTAATTTGCTTTTTGGCGAGTGAAAATGCAAGTTTCATTACGGGGCAAGTTATTGGGTGCGATGGTGGGTTTTTTATTTAGTTTACATAAAAAAACGCTTAAAAAATTTCGAAACACAATTATTAATTGATGATAGAATACTTCTTGCAAACTTATTTTTACAGAAAGGGAAGTTGAGATATGTGTTTTAAAAAAGTATTTTGCATTTTAACAGCTGCAAGTATTTTATCCGGCTGTGTGCCCATAGCCGAAAATACTGCAAAAGCAAAGCCTATGAGTGAAATACTGGCGGCAATTAATGTTAGGAGATCATCGGCTGTGCATCAGCATATAAGAGAGATGCAAGAATTTATAAAAAAAGAAAAGGTTAGATTGAGATCTGAGCCTAACTATATCGAAAATATAACTAGAATGGATAGCCTTGTTTTTGGATTCTTTTGCTGCTTTTGCTACAAAAATAATTTAATAACATTGATTAAAAAAGTATCATCGGAACGCACTGCGTCGGAGTATGTAGAAGATATAGAAGTAATCACGTACATTTTGCCAGCAAACAGAGAAGAGCTATTCATGCGTTTCGGTTTTGATATGGAAGAATTCGAATTTAAAGACATGATCGAAATAATCGAAAATTTACGTGCACAAAGAAGAGGCACTGCAAAAAATTATCGCAAACCCGGAAAACATATGCGCGAAATGATCCGTGAAGGACTTGAAGAGTATGAATATATGAAAGATATTGACAGGGGATACCGTAGCGAATGATTAGCACTGATTAAATCAGTTCTATGTTAGAAATTTTTTTTGTAAGATTTTCGCAGATCTTGAGCGTCTCATCGTCTGCGCCATTATTTATTATTTTTATTACGACTTTTGAATTTTCTTGCAACCACGTGTATTTAAAAATGATTTTTCGAATGATGAATTCAATATTTTCACAGTGCCCATAAATAGGTATTTTTACCTCTTTTATGGGTACTTTTTTGTTTTGAAAAAGTAGTTTTTTGAAGATACTTTTAATTAGGTCAATAAACCCAAAGGCTGCTAAAAAGATCATAAAAAATAAGCATAGCAAATTCATTTTAGATCACCTCTGAACTATACTATGCCTTTAAATACAAATTGCTATAATTTTCCTTGGTTTTAAAAAGTGTCGTCGCCGTTTTCAGATTTTTCCGATTTTTTTCTGCTTTCTTCGTCATCTCTGAATAGAAGCGAAATGCACCAAATCGCGGCGATACCCACAAGAGTATAGATGATTCTGCTGATTACCGAATCCTGTCCTCCGAATATCCAAGCGACGATATCAAACTGAAAAAGCCCGATTGAACCCCAGTTTATGCCGCCTATTATCGCAAGGATTAGCGCTATGTTTGTTGTGGTCATCATAATAAATTCCTCCTTTTTGATAATTATTTTTATATTATAGCTATTTTTTGTGCGGAAAACCAGACAAAATTATATTCCCCCAAACAACTCGTATTATTCGGTATGTTGAAAAATTTGCGTTAATTTGTTAAAATTATTTTATATAATGTATTTTTACGGAGGAAAATCAAATTGCCCTTGGATAAACTAATTTGTAAGTATGACATGACTCAAGCGGGATACTGCCTAAAAATAAAAGAAATTCTTAAAAATAAATTCGGTGAGAAAATCCCAAAAGTGTTTGTGAAGACGTATGGCTGTCAGCAAAACGTTTCGGATAGCGAAAAATACAAAGGTATGCTTTTTCAGATGGGGTTTTCTTTTACTGATGACCAAGATGATGCCGATGTTATACTTTTTAATACTTGCGCTATACGAGAAAACGCCGAGAATAAAGCGCTTGGGAACCTAGGCTGGATAAAAAATATTGAAAAATCAAAGCCTGAGCTTTTTGTAATTCTTTGCGGCTGTATGACAGAGCAAGAAAACATAATAGAAAAGATAAAAATTATTTATCCGTTTGTGAACCTTGTTATCGGGACTCATTCGGCGCATAAATTCCCCGAGCTTTTTTATAAAGCGTATCAAAAAATCCACGAGAAAAACGGCAGAGTTTTTGTTAGCGAAAAAACCGATATTGTGCCCGAAGAATTACCGATTAAAAGGGATGGAAAGTTAAAAGCTTTCGTGTCGGTCATGTATGGCTGCAACAACTTTTGCTCCTACTGTATAGTTCCATACGTCAGAGGCAGAGAGCGAAGCCGCAGACCCGAAGATATAATCGAAGAATTTAAAAGCCTTGTGGATAGCGGTTATAAAGATATAACGCTCCTTGGTCAGAATGTGAATTCATACGGAAAAGGGCTTGATGAAAATATAAATTTCCCCGAGCTTTTAAGACGCCTCGATAAAATAGAAGGCGACTATAAAATACGCTTTATGACATCGCACCCAAAAGACGCCACGGAGGAGCTTTTTGGCGTCATTGCAAACAGCCGCCATATAGCGCATCATATTCACCTCCCCGTGCAGTGCGGGAGCGACAGAATTTTAAAGCTAATGAACAGAAAATATGACACAAAGACTTACCTTGAAAAAGTTAGCTACGCAAAATCCAAAATCCCCGATTTAACGCTCACGAGCGATATAATAGTGGGGTTCCCGGGCGAAACTTACGAAGAATTTAAGGAAACTCTGGAGCTTATCACAAAAGTTAGATTTTCGTCGCTCTTTACTTTTATATATTCACCCAGAACAGGTACTCCCGCGGCCGAGATGCCCGATCCGTTTGATAAAGCCGAAAAAACTAAAAGAATTTTGGAGCTTTTAAAGCTGCAGGAGGAAATCTCAAAAAATCTTTGCAAAGAAATGGTCGGCAAAAGGGTGAGAGTTCTGGCCGAAGGTATAGAGCCCAAAAGCGGAGATATAATGTGCCGCACGGACGGGAATATAATAGTTCAAATCAAGGCGAAAAAAGAAATTATCGGGAGTTTCATAGACGTTTTGATAACAGATTCGAGAAACGAATCATTAATCGGAAAATTAATTTAAAAAGGAGATTTTAAAATGGAAAACACAGAAATTTTAAATTTGGCAAGAGAAATAGGCGTAGCGATACAAAGGAGCGACGAATATATAGCTTACCGCATGAATGAGCAGAAAGTCGAATGCAGTAAAGAGCTGCAAAGCACGATCGAAAAATTCAACTCAAAAAAAGCGGAGATAAACGCGGAGCTTTCAAAAGAAAATGCAGATCAGAAAAAAATGGACGAGCTTAATTCGGAAATCAGCGAGCTATATAGGAAAATCACAAATGATGAAACCATGAAAAAATTTAATGAAACAAAGAGTATTTTTGATGAAATGCTTGGTAAAATAAGCTATCTTATCAGCGAGTGCGCAAAAGGCGAAGACCCGTATAAAGTAGAAATACCCGATGCGGAGAGCTGCACCGGCAGCTGCTCAACTTGCGGCGGGTGCCACTAAAAAATAATTAATAAAGCGGAAATGAGGTATTAAATTGGCGGAAATTTCTCCGATGATGCAGCAGTATTTAAACATAAAAAGTAATTATAAAGATAGCATCCTATTTTTCAGGCTCGGCGATTTTTATGAGATGTTCTTTGACGACGCAAAACTTGTATCACAAGAACTCGATTTAACTCTTACGGGCAAAGATTACGGCCAAAAAGAGCGCGCGCCGATGTGCGGAATACCGTATCACAGCTGTGAGGCGTATATCGCCAGACTTGTTTCAAAAGGCTATAAAATAGCTATGTGCGACCAAGTTGAAAATCCCGCCACGGCAAAAGGGATAGTCAAGCGCGAAGTCGTGAGGGTTATTACTCCTGGCACGGTCATGGAAGACAGCATGCTTGACGAATCAAAAAATAACTACATTTGCTCTATAAATATTTCCAAAAAAAGAGGGGCGATAGGCGTCAGCTTTTGCGACGTTTCCACAGGTGAACTCAAGATTACCGAAATAAAAGATAATTTTAAAAATGCCATCGGCAGCCTTAAAAACGAACTCGGTAAGTTTTCACCGAAAGAGATTCTTTTCAGCGGTAATCTTGAACTTTTTGAGCCGCTGAAAGATTTTATAAAAGAAAAGCTTTGCTGCAGATGCGAGATTCTCGAAAATGAGCTTAGCGAACTTGACTGTGAAAAAAATTTACTAGAGCATTTTAAAGCAGCTAATCCTGAAAAACTTGGAATAAACGAAAAGGAAGTAGCGGTGAGCTCAGCCGGGAATTTATTTGAGTATTTAAAGCTTACTCAAAAGGGTGGTCTTGAAAGAATAAGTAAGCTTGAAGTATACAGTAGATCTGAGTACATGGGCCTTGACCTTAATTCTATTCGCAACCTCGAAATAGTTGAAACGATGCGGACGAAATCCAAAAAAGGTTCGCTACTTTGGGTGCTGGATAAGACTAAAACTGCGATGGGTAAGCGTATGCTGAGATCTTGGGTAGAGCGGCCGCTACTTAGCCTTGAGAGAATAAAAGAGCGCCAAGATGCAGTCGGAGAGCTTGTGGATAATACGATTTTAAGAGATGAACTCGGTGCGGCACTTATGGGTGTGCACGATATGGAGCGCTTAATGACGCGCATAACGTACGGCTCTGCGAACGCAAGAGATTTGAAGTCGCTCGCCGGTGCTATTTCAAAACTTCCGGAAGTGAAATTCATTCTTTATAAATTCAGCTCGAAGCTGATGAAAACTCTCTGCGACGATCTTAATCTTCTCAAAGATGTTTTCATGCTTATCGATAATGCGATAGTAGATGAGCCTCCGTTTTTGATAAAGGAAGGCGGAATTATAAAGGACGGATATAGCAGCGCGGTAGATAATCTCAGAAAAGACATGAAAGGCGGGAAAACGATCGTCGGCGAGATTGAGGCAAGAGAGCGCGAAAGTACGGGAATTCCTAAGCTTAAGGTAGGATACAATAAAGTTTTCGGATATTATATTGAAGTCTCAAATTCGTTTAAAGATAAAGTCCCCGAAAGCTATATCAGAAAGCAGACTCTCACGAACTGTGAAAGGTACATTACCGAAGAGCTCAAAGGACTCGAAGCCAGAATCCTTTACGCAAGAGATAAAATCAACGAAACTGAGTATAAAATTTTTGAATCGGTGCGTAAAAAAGTAGCGGAAAGCCTCCCCGAGATTATAAAATCCGCAAACGTCATAGCTCAGGTGGATACTTTGAGGTCTCTCGCGGAAACTGCGGCAGCCGGAGGCTACGTAAAGCCTGAAGTAACCGCAGGCAAAACGATATCAATAAAAGGCGGCCGCCACGCCGTTGTGGAGGCGCTTTTAAAGGGCTCTCCGTTCGTGCCGAATGACACTTTCCTTGATAATTCTCAAAACATGGTTTCTATTATAACCGGCCCGAATATGGCAGGAAAATCAACTTATATGCGCCAAACAGCACTTATCGTTTTGATGGCACAAATTGGAAGTTTCGTACCTGCGTCCGAGGCAACGATCGGAATAGTAGACAATATATTTACACGAATAGGTGCGTCGGACGACCTGGCGTCGGGTCAATCAACTTTTATGATAGAAATGAACGAAGTTTCGGATATTTTAAAAAGTGCCACACCAAGCAGTCTTATAATTCTCGATGAAATTGGCAGAGGGACGTCTACTTTTGACGGCATGAGCATCGCCAAAGCCGTTTTGGAATACGTCGCAAATGCAAAAACTTTAGGTGCGAAAACTTTATTTGCGACGCATTATCATGAGCTTACGGATATCGAAAACGAACTCCCGAACGTTAAAAATTACAGCATCGCCGTAAAAAAGAGGGAAGACGATATTGTGTTTTTAAGAAGAATTGTACCCGGCGCGGCCGATGAAAGCTACGGAATTGAAGTTGCAAAGCTCGCGGGCTTGCCAAGCATGGTTACTAAGCGCGCAAAAGAAATTTTAAAAGATTTAGAGTCCGGAAGCCCGGAGAGATGCAGTAAATCGCAGCATAATAATGCAGCCTCGGAGCAGATTGAATTCGGCTCTGAGTACGTTAATAACAATAAAATAATCGAAAGGCTCAAGAGCCTTGATACCAGCGTTCTTACTCCGATTGAATCCATAAATATCCTTTATAATTTAGTAAATCTCGCGAAAGATATATAATTTTTGACGGGAGGCAAACTGATTTGAAAAAAATAAACGTTTTAGATAAGCATTTTGCTCAGCTGATTGCCGCGGGTGAAGTTGTCGAAAGGCCTGCGTCGGTTGTTAAGGAGCTCATAGAAAATTCGGTGGATTCGGGTGCTACGAGGATTACTACCGAAATCAGCCACGGCGGAGTTTCGCTTATAAGAATAACGGATAACGGTAGCGGAATCTACCGCGACGACGTGAAAAACGCATTTTTAAGGCATGCAACCAGCAAAATCAAAGATGAAAAAGACCTCCAAAATATAGTGTCGCTTGGCTTTAGAGGCGAAGCTTTAGCGTCTATTTGCGCCGTTTCCGAGACGGAAGTTTTAACCAAAACAAAAGACGAGGATTTTGGAACTAAATTTTCGGTAGTTGGCGGGGAACCGGGTGAGGCAGAAGATGCGGGAGTTTCCGACGGAACAATGATTTCCGTAAAAAATTTATTTTTCAACGTTCCGGCCAGAATGAAATTTTTAAAAAAAGACATAACGGAAGCAAATTTATGCGCTGCGGTTGTCGACAAACTCGCGCTTTCGCATCCTGAAATTGCATTCAGATTTATAAATGGTGGCAAAGAAACGATGAGAACCGCAGGGGACGGGAAAATTTCGTCGGCTATTTATGGAGTCTATGGCAAAGAATTTTTCAGCGGTATGATACCTTGCGAATATTCTTATGAAAACGTGGAAATTTCGGGATATATCAGCAAGCCTGCGTTCGCAAAGGCAACGAGGACTTCTCAGAATTTTTTCGTAAACGGTAGATATGTTAAGAGCAAACTCATTTCAACCGCTCTTGAAGAAGCTTTTAAAAACTCCATAATGGTCGGTAAATTCCCATACTGTGTGCTGTATCTTAAAATTCCTTTCAGCAGTGTTGATGTCAACGTGCATCCCACGAAAACAGAGGTTAAATTTGCGAACGAAAAAAAGGTTTTTGACGCTGTTTACTACGCTGTTAAAACAGCACTCATGAACGATAGCGGTAAAATGGTTTTGTCGAATGAGCCGAGCGTTAATAAAAATTCGGTCGCAAAAGATGTTTCATCAGTTACCAATAATATAAATGATTTCCCCTCAAAAAAGCCCGAAAAAGAACTCTCTAAAAGTATTTTTGAAGAAAAAAATAATTTTAAAAACTTTATCTTTGGCGTGCCCCAAAAAACGGCAAAATTAAATGACGAGAAAAACGGTTTTAAAAGTGAAATCAAAGGCAGCGTTTCAGAGGATCTTGGAAACCGTGAAAATTCTGCGAGCAAGCCTCGGGTAGGCGCCGAGAACGAAGCGTCGGAAGAAAAGCCGAAACCTGATTTTATTTGTAATCTTGAAAAATCGCAAAAAGTTTTAAAAAGCGAAATCGTTCAGACCGAATTTCTTTCGAAAGAAGAGAAGATAAAAGTCGTAGGTGAGATTTTTGATTGCTTTATTATTCTAGAGAGAAACTCCGAGATGATTTTAATCGATAAGCACGCTGCGCACGAAAGAATTATTTTTGAAAAAATGAAAAATTCGGAAACCCACTGTGATTCTCAAAAATTACTTAGTCCTGTGGTTGTAAATGCTGAAAAATCTGAATATAGCGCAATAATCGAAAATCTTGACCTTTTTGAAAAAATCGGCTATATTGTTGAAGATTTTGGTGCGGGAAGCGTGATCGTCAGAGAAATCCCCATGTATCTTGATATTTCGGAAATCAGTGATTCCGTGACTGAAATAGCTGAATATTTAAGCACTCATAAAAAAAGTTTGGATACGAAAAAACTCGACTGGCTTTATGATAATATTTCATGTAGGGCGGCGGTTAAAGCAGGTCAAAAAAGTTCTGATGAAGAAATTATTGCACTTGTGAAAAAGCTTTCTGAAAATCCCGAAATTCAGCATTGCCCGCACGGGAGGCCGGTTTTTGTTTCCTTAGACAAAAAATTTATCGAAAAGCAGTTCGGAAGAATTTAATATGGAAGACAACAAAAATTTTGATTTGATAACCGTAGTTGGACCGACGGCATCGGGAAAAACGGCACTCGCTGTGGAGATTGCAAAAGCTTTTTTGGGCGAAATTATATCCGCAGACTCGATGCAGATATATAAAGAATTCAGTATTTTGTCCGCTAAGCCCTCAGATACGGAATTGGGACAAGTCAAGCACCATTTAATCGGATTTGTACCTGTTTCGGAGGAATACAGCGCGGCAGAGTTCATCCGAGACGCCGATAGATCGCTCAAAGAAATCAAAAATCGAGGCAACTTGCCTATAATGGTCGGCGGCACGGGGCTTTATGTGGATTCATTTTTAAAAGGGACTGATTTTTCGGACGAAAAGCCTGTCGATAGAGAAAAAAGGGCAGAACTACAAAAATACTCAAACGAAAATCTTTTAGAAATGCTAACGGAAGTCGATAAAGAAAGTGCGAAAAAAATTCACCTAAATGACACAAAGAGGCTTATAAGAGCTATTGAATTTTTTTATTCGGAGGGTTATCCTATATCTGAGCACGATAAAAATTCCAAACTTGTGCCGGGAAAATATAGAGCTCTAAAACTGGGTTTGAATTTCCGAAACAGAGATATTTTGTATGACCGCATAAACAGACGTGTGGATTTAATGTTCGAAAAAGGCATTGTGGAAGAAGTGCGAGAAGTTTCGCAAGGGGATGTCAGTAAAACGGCATCTGCGGCGATAGGTTACAAGGAAATTTTGCCGTATGTAAATTCTGAGGCTACTCTAAGCGAAGTAAAGAACAATTTAAAGCAAGCCACAAGAAGGTATGCAAAACGTCAGCTTACATGGTTTAGGCGCGACAAGGAGATCAACTGGATATACATTGATGATTTTGAGAATTTTAACGAAGTTGCAGAGTTTGCAAAGAATTTAGTAGAAAAATTATTTTAAGTAGTAATTTAAGGAACGTAAATTATGAAAAAACAAAGACTTACAAAAAAAGCATTAAAAATAGCAGTTGTTTTGGGACTTTTTGGGGTGGCTGTAGGTTGGTTTATATGCGAAAAATTTGTTTATAAATATGAAATCGCCGAAATAGGTGAAGTCAAGAATTCGGCTGAAACGGTAGGTTTCGTTGTGCGTGATGAAGAAATACTTACAGCACCGGAGTCTTACACAAAAGAAAATCTTAAATATATTTATTCAGACAGCGAAAAAATACCTTGCCACAGTGTTTTTGCGGAGGTTTATTCTTCAGAAGAAAAAGCATCTGCCGGCTATATGATCGATAATATAAATTCAGAAATTGAGATTTTGGAAGAACTTGGCGATAAAAAATATAATATTTCAAAGGCACTCAGTGCGGTTAATTCCCAGGTCAATTCTGAGATAAACAGTCTCTTCCTCTCGATAAACAATTCTGAAATTTCCAAAATCCAAAATATAAAAAAGAAACTCAGATATCTTCTGAGTGAACGGCAAATTATACTTGGCAAAAATGTTGATTTTACGAAGAAAATACAGGATTTGAAATCCGAAAAAAGCAATATTGCTTCAGGCAAAATCGAACCCGATACTACTCTGAAATCTCCTTGTTCGGGTGAATTCATAAGCAATACCGACGGCTATGAAAAAACAGTTAACTATAAAAATATTTTTAGTACGGATTTTGAAAAAATTGATCCGGGGAACATTGAGCCTGAACAAATACAAAGTAATGTTATCGGTAAAATAATAAAATCTGAATGCTGGTATGCAGTATGCAATTTGGATTCTAATATGAGTTCTTATGTCACCGAGGGTACTGAGATTAACCTTAATATTCCGTCGCTCGGACCGGAAAAATATTTCCCCGCGAGGGTCGAGGCAGTGAGGAAACATTCTTCAAGAAAAAAAATAACCGTTATAATTTCTTGTAATTATATGAATAAGGAGCTTGCAAATCTTCGAAAAGAAAATTTTAAAATAGCTTTTGATAATTTCAAAGGAATTATAATAAAAAATAGTGCGTTACATAAGACTAACGATAGCAAAAATGAATCTAACTTCGGAGTATACGTAAAAGTTGGCAATTATCTGAAATGGAAATCGGTTAATCCTATGTTCCTAAACGAAGATACGGTAGTGTGTAAATACGATGCGGAAGAATATATGTGCGAAGACTACTTGCAACCCGGCGATAACGTAGTAATAAACGGTAATGATTTATATATAGGGAAGAAAATGGTTTGATTTATAAGCAAAACTGTAAAATAAAATCGCAGTTTTGCTTTGTTTTTTGATAAAAATTAGTTAAATACCTGAAATTTGTAAAATTTTGTATTAAATTAACATTAGTTTTAAGAAAATTTCTAAAAATAGTTATTGACATTCATTATAAAAGCGAAGATAATTATAATCGATACCGTATAATCTGGAGTTATTCGGTGTTTTGATGTAAAATTTGCGGTGTATTAAAAAAAATATAGAAAATAAATACAGGGGGAATTACAATGGCGGGTTTAATGCAAAAATTCAAAGAAATGTGGGCACCTTCGGACGAATATTACGATGATGAATATGAAGGTCAAGAAGAATTTGAAGACAATTCTTCGCGTTTTACATATAGAGATAGAAAAAGTTCGGGCGACAAAATAGTAAGTTTGCGTTCTTCTTCAAAATCAAAAGTGGTTCTTACAAAACCGGATCGTTTTAGCGAAGATATCAAAAATGTTGCGGACGAGCTTTCGCAAAGACACACAATAGTTTTAAATCTTGAAGACGTTGCAAAACCGGATAGCAGAAGAATAATTGATTTTTTAAGCGGCGCAACATATGCTCACGGTGGAAAGATAAAAAGAGTTTCAACCGATACTTTTATAGTCACTCCTTGCAATGTTGACATTGAAGGTAGTGAGCTTATTGGTGAGCTAGAAAATCACGGTGTATACTTTTAAAATACTATAAAATTTTATATGTGAGGCGACTCGAATGCTTAGTTTAGAAGACGTAAGAAGTGTAAGTTTCCGCAAAGCAAAATTTGGGGGATATAAACCCGAAGATGTTGATGCTTTTATAGACGATCTGCAAATTTCGTATGAAGAAATTCTTCATGAAAGAGATGAGATGATTGAAAAATTTAAAAAGATGAAATCTTTTGTAGATAAATTACAAGCCGAAGATATATCTATCAAAGATGTCATTTCGAATGCGAGAAACATTGTCGAAAAATCACTTTCGGATGCAGAATTTGAAAGTCAAAGTATGATAGCCAATGCTGCGGAATCTTCCAAAAAGATGATTGAAAAAGCAAAAAAAGAGGTTTCGATTCAAAGTGAAATAGCGGACAGAATAAAGTCCGAATCTTCAAAAATGAAAGAAAAACTCGCCAATATTTACAAATCTCATATGGAGCTTATAAATAGCATCCCGGGCGAAGTTGAAAAATTCTTTTCCGAAGAAGCTGAGGACGAAAAAAAAGACGGGGTAATCACACAGTCTGAAGAGCCGAAAATTAGCCCTGAAGAGAAGGTTAACAAGATTATAAAAGAGGCTTCTTCTGTGGATATATTTTCAGAGCCGGCGGATGAAGAAGTGAGCGGTGGAGCGAAAAGTCCCGTAAACGAAAAGTTCAAAAACTTGGAATTCGGAGAAAATTATAATTCTGGTGCCGGTGGAAACGAAAAACATGAAAGGTTATATAACGGAATCTTTGAAAAATAGTTTTATAAATTGCAATTATATATAAAACTGAGTTGGCGGCAGATTTTTGCCGCCGATTTGTTTTACGTGTGAAATTCTTGAAATATTTATCAAAAAGATATATAATGCTACCAGTGGAGCTAGTTTTTTGCCTTACAAAAATTAAAGATATATCTGAAAGGATTTGCCATGGAAAAAGATTATAATAAAACGCTTAACTTACCCAAAACCGAATTCCCGATGAGAGGAAATCTCCCTGAAAAGGAACCTAAAACACTCGAAAAGTGGGAATCGGAAAAACTTTATAATAAAATAATGGAAAGAAATAAGAATAAAATGTCATATGTTCTTCACGACGGTCCGCCTTATGCAAACGGGAACATACATATGGGTCATGCGCTTAATAAAATTCTTAAGGATATAATAGTAAAATATAAAAACATGAATGGTTTCAAAGCGCCCTTTGTGCCTGGTTGGGATACGCACGGTCTACCTACGGAGATAAAAGCCAGAGCAAAGGTCGGGGCTGAAAAAGCAAAAACCATGAGCATAAAAGAGCTGAGAAATCTTTGCACAGAATTTGCGGTAGGGTACGTCGAAACTCAAAAAGAACAGTTTAAAAGGCTCGGAATTTTAGGCGACTGGGACGATCCTTACGTAACTCTTTTTCCTGAGTACGAAGCCGAACAAGTCAGAACATTTGCAAAAATGGCAGAAAAGCCCGGCACAATATACAGAGGCTTGAGGCCTGTTTATTGGTGTCCAAAATGTGAAACTGCTCTTGCTGAGGCTGAAATCGAATATGCCAACGACCAGTGCGATTCTATTTACGTAAAATTTAAAGTCGCAAATGATAACGGAAAACTCTCAAAATTCGGCGTCGATTTAACAAATACGTATTTTTTAATTTGGACAACGACTGCTTGGACGCTGCCCGGAAACGTTGCAATTTGCGTCGGCCCAAATTTTGAGTATTCCATAGTAAAATCGAATGATGAATACTATATTTTGGCAAGCGAGCTCGTAAAGCAGACCATGGCGGAAGGAAAAATTGAAGACTACGAAGTCATAGGTAAAATAGATGGTAAAGAACTTGAAAATATGACGGCATACCACCCGTTTTTGGCAAAATATTCAAAAGTCATAGTCGGAGATCACGTAACCACGGAAAGCGGTACGGGCTGCGTACATACTGCTCCGGGACACGGTATGGAAGACTTTGACGTCTGCAAAAATTATAAAGATTTGTCCGTTGTCGTTCCCGTCGACTCAAGAGGAGTTTTGACGGCTGAAGCAGGTCCGTTTCAGGGCATGCATATTTCTAAGGCAAGCCCTAAAATTATCGAACATCTCAAAGATATAGATATGCTTTTTGCTGTAAAACACATTGAACATCAGTATCCGCATTGCTGGAGATGTAAATCTCCCGTTATTTTCCGTGCTACGAAGCAGTGGTTTTGCTCGGTCGAGAGCTTCAAAAAAGACGCTCTCAAAGCGGTTGACAGCGTTACTTGGAATCCCGCTTGGGGTCGTGAACGCATGATTTCAATGATAAGCGAAAGAAGAGATTGGTGTATATCCAGGCAAAGAACTTGGGGAGTGCCGATACCGATTTTCTTCTGCGAGGCATGCAGTAAAGAAATCATTGACAAAGATATAATGATGAGAATTGCCAATATTTTCGAAAAAGAGGGCTCAGGCTCGTGGTATGAGCATGATGCGGATTATTTCTTGCCGGAAAATTTCAAATGTCCGCATTGCGCTTCGAAAAGCTTTAAACAAGAAAAGGATATAATGGACGTTTGGTTTGATTCGGGGACGTCTCATGCTGCGGTTTGCGGCCATAGAAATACTTTAAAAGTACCTGCTGACCTATATCTTGAAGGTGCCGACCAATATCGCGGCTGGTTCCAATCATCACTACTGACGTCCGTAGCGGTAAGCGGAGAGGCTCCTTACAAAAATGTAGTAACTCATGGCTGGGTTGTTGACGAAAGTGGAAGGAAACAGTCCAAATCGCTCGGAAATGGCGTAGACCCTGTAAAGATAGTTAAACAGTATGGCGCAGACGTGTTAAGGCTTTGGGTTTCGTCGGCTGATTATCATTCAGATGTTAGAATGTCACAGGAAATTTTAAAACAGCTAAGCGAATCTTACAGAAAGATCCGCAACACAGCAAGGTTTATTTTAGGAAATTTATATGATTTTGATCCGAATAAAAACGCGGTAAAATATAGTGATATGGAGCCGATCGATCGGTGGGCACTGTATAAACTTAATCAAGTGCTGGATAAATGCTTTAACGGTTACGATACGTTTGAGTTTTACGAAGTATTCCATAGTATTCAAAAATTCTGCATAGTAGATATGTCGAATTTCTATTTGGACATAATAAAAGACCGCCTGTATGTCGAAAAATCGGGCAGCATAAAACGCAGGGCTGCGCAAACAGCGATGTATATAATTTTGGGGTCTTTAGTAAAAATTATCGCGCCGATTCTCTCATACACGGCGGAGGAAATTTGGAATTACTTTCCGAAAACTTCATCCGATAACGCCGAGAGCATTTTCTTAAACGATATGCCCGAGAAGGTTAATATAACAGTTTCCGAGGAATTCGTAAATCACTGGAACACGGTTTATAAAATTCGCGACGGCATTAAGAAAATTCTTGAAATTCAGCGTAAAGAAAAAGTTATAGGTTCATCGCTTGAGGCTGATATAGTTGTCTACTGCGGCGCCGAAATGAAAAAATTCATCGATGAAAATATTAATGAACTTAAAGAAGTTTTGATTGTTTCCGGGCTTAAGACCGCAGACGAAAGCGGCATCGGGCAGTATACAGTCGAAGGCCTGGAAGATTTTTCGATAGATATATCGCACTCGGACTTCGGCAAATGTGAGAGATGCTGGACGTATGATAATACTGTCGGAAAAACTGATGCGCACCCAACGCTTTGCGCAAGATGCTGCAAAGCAATCGATAATTAATTTTTTTCAAAGGGCAACCGCTTTGATTGCTCTTTGATTTTTTATCACCGAGGGGGTGGATATGATACTATTTACGTTACTTTTGCTATCGGTTTTTGTAGTCGACCAAATTTTTAAATATCTTATACGTGCCAACATTAAACCCGGCGACACTTTAGATACTTTTATTCCGTTTTTAAGGATAACCTATGTAAAGAACACAGGCGCGGCGTTCGGAAGCATGTCGGGCATGAGAATATATCTAATTATATTTTCGACTTTAGTGATTGCGTCTGTAATTTACTATACTTTAAAAAAGAATATAAAAAACGGATACTTACTTATATCTATCGCTCTTGCGCTCGGCGGAGCTGTAAGCAATTTATATGATAGAATTTTCTATGGATTCATTACAGACTACATTAAACTTACGTTTTTTCCACCTGTATGCAATTTAGCTGACTACTGTATATGTTTTGGGACGGTTTTAGTTTTGATAACCGTTTTGAAAAATAATAAAACTCTTAAAATCTAACATAGAATAACTATTTTAGCACTCTTTGATTTTTTTAAGAGTGCTTTTTTCTATCCTCGAGACCTGCGCTTGGCTTATTTTTAGCTCGTTTGCAACTTCAGTCTGAGTTTTTCCTTTAAGAAATCTTGATCTTAATATTGCTTTTTCGCGAGGTGAGAGTTTTTGGATTTCTTGCTTTAGTGTTATTGCATTTATCCACTGTGTGTCATCGTTTTTATCCCCGACTTGATCCATAACGTAAACCGTATCACCACTGTTATCCAAAAAAACAGGCTCATTTAGTGAAATTGGGCAAGAAACCGATTCCAAAGATAGTACAATTGACTCTTTTTTTACTCCTATAGCGGATGCAAGTTCTTCTACGGTAGGTTCTTTACCATGTTCGGATATAAAATTTTCTCTTGCTTTCATGGCGTGGTATGCCGTGTCTTTCATAGAGCGGCTTACTTTTAACGCGCTGTTATCTCTTAAGTGCCGTCTTATTTCTCCGATTATCATAGGCACGGCGTACGTAGAAAAACGTACGTTTTGAGTAATGTCAAAATTATCGATTGCTTTTATAAGGCCTATACAACCGATTTGAAATAAATCGTCCATATTCTCGCCACGTCCCGCAAATCTTTGCACTATGCTCAAAACAAGGCGCAAATTTCCTTTTATAAGCGATTCCCTTGCACGCTTATCGCCTTTTTTGGATAAACTTAAAAGTTTTAATTTTTCTTTTTCCGAAATAGTTTTTATTTCTGAAGTATTTATTCCACATATCGTTACTTTTGCGTACCCTGCCATGATTTTTCACCTCGCCTAAGTGTTTTTTATAAGTTAAGTATCGGCGGATTGATAAAAATTAATTCAGGATTTCAAAATTTTATTTTTTAAACAATCGTTTTTTCGTAGTCATTTGCATACCTATTTATAAATGACTCGGAAGGCGATGAATATATAATAATGAAGCGTTGTGTAAAATTTTTTTGGAGTGTAATTATTTCATTTTTGATGTTTCTAAATTTTTGTTTCTGCTCTAACGCGCTTGATATTTCGGCAAAATCAGCTATTTTAATTTGCGCGGATTCGGGAAGCGTTGTGTTTTCAAAAAACGAGTCCGAATCGCTCCCGATGGCAAGTACTACAAAAATAATGACGGCACTTCTGGCGCTTGAAAATATGGAAGCGTTCGGAAATAAAGAGATAGAAATAACCGATGAAATGGTCAGAGTCGAGGGGACGTCAATGGGACTAAAAGCGGGGGATATAGTTAATCTGGAAGCTCTTGTTCAAGGAATGATGACAGTTTCCGGTAATGATGCCGCAAATGCTACAGCCATAGCTGTGTCGGGCAGCGCGGAAGCTTTTGTTGATAAAATGAACGAAAAAGCAAAGCTTATAGGTATGAAAGATACCATATTTTGCACTCCTTCGGGTCTTGACAAAGGCGATCATCATTCAACGGCTTACGATATGGCGCTTTTGGGAGCGTATGCTATGGAAAATGAAAATTTCGCAAAAATTGTATCTCAAAAAAGCATGAAAATTCATTTTATAAATCCAAATAAATATGTTACGATGAAAAATCACAATAAGCTTTTAAGGCTATATGATGGTTGTATCGGTATTAAAACCGGCTTTACAAAAGCCGCGGGAAGATGCCTTGTATCGTGTGCGCAAAGAGGCGGCGCAAAACTTATATGCGTAACGCTCAATGCCCCAAACGATTGGGACGACCATACAAAACTTTTTAATTACGGATTTGATAATGTTATTTTGAAAACGTTTAACGACACTGGCTACTCGGCCAATATCCCCGTGAAAAGCAAGGAAATAGGTCATATTCAAGGAAAAGCAAATTCTGTTTTTGAAGTTTGTTTGAAAAAGGAAGATGAAAATAAAATAAAACGAGAGGTTGAAATACCGTCAGCCTGCAGCTTACCGGTCGAAAGAGGACAAATCGTAGGAAATGTGGTATACTATCTTGGAGATAATGTTATCGGCAAAAATCCGATTATCGCGACCGAATCGGTCTGTGAAAAAACTCCCGAAAAAGGGAATATAATTAGAATAATTAAAGATTTTTTTGGCAAAATATTTCATTTTAAATAAATAGCCCAAGAATTTGAAAGGAAATTAAAATAAGTGGAAAAAGATGTTGTCTTACAAAAATATCTTTCTATGTGCGGCGTTGCATCTAGGAGGAAATCTCAGGAACTTATATCTCAAGGTAAAGTAAAGATAAATGGCCACGTTGCAGAGCTTGGCTCGAGAGTAGTTGTCGGGAAAGATACAGTTACTGTGTCTGATAAAAAAGTTTCATACGATTCTTCTGATAAATATTATATAATGCTCAACAAGCCTCGCGGATATATTACAACTATGAACGACGAAAAAGGGCGCAAATGCACAGCGGATTTAGTTAAGGATATCCCTGCGAGAGTGTTTCCCGTCGGGCGACTGGATAAAGATTCCGAAGGGCTCCTAATTTTGACTAACGACGGCGATTTTGCGAACAGACTTATTCACCCGTCTCATGACATTTGGAAAACGTACAGAGTTACCGTTAAACCTTTGATTACAGAGCAGCAGCTTACGAATCTTTGCATCGGGCCTGAAATTGACGGAAAACCTACAACCCCCGCAAAGGTCGAAGTTATACTGGAAGAAAATGGCAGAGCTGTACTGGAAATATCGATAAAAGAGGGAAGAAATAGGCAAATCAGAAAAATGTGTGAAATGGTAGGGCTGGAAGTCGCAAGGCTCAAAAGAAAATCGATAGGTAACGTGAAGCTTGGTATGCTGACGCCTGGCAAATGGAGAAATTTAACTCCCGAAGAAATAAAATCGCTAAGCAAATAGCCTGAATTTCATAAATTAAAAATCTCTCAGAAGAAATTCTGAAAGATTTATTTTTATTATATTTTAACCGGGAGCTCCATCTAAAATCAAAATCGGGTCAATAAATTTATCGTCTTTCGAAATCATAAGGTGGAGATGAGGTTCGTCGAGAATTTCACACGGAACATTTTTAATAGACCCTATATCATCGCCCGTCCTGATTTCCTGACCGGGTTTGACCAGAGCATTTTCTCCTAGCCCGCAGTAGTAAGCTGTAAATCCGGGGCTGTGCTCGATTACAACAGTTGTTCCGTAAACACTGTCGTTCGTGATATCTTTTACTTTCCCGTCCGTAATGGATTTAATCATCGAGCCTTCTTCGGCTCTGAAATCCGTTCCCTGATGTGTTCGCCAGTCGGAAAAAGTTTTAGAATATACAGGGTTATCTCCGCTAAATTCTTTTATCACATTTTTTGTGGAGGGATAAATAATCAAATTTCCGTCTGCCTCCGCCGAAACGGATTTTGTTTCCTCTGCAGTACCTATTGATGAAGCGTTTCCTTTGCGTTTCGCGTTGCTATTTATAGGTGATTCTTCTTTTCCGAAAATTTCGCTCTTTTCCGATTCCAAAATATTCTTATGCTTATCACTTTTTTGCGAGTCGCCTCGTTTTGCTTTTGAATTCACGCCAACGGGGCTTAGAAAATTTTTAACGCTCTGATAAGTTGACCAACCTGCCGCCGAAACCGCAGCGACGCATAACGTCAGAGCGATATAGAAATTTCTGTTTTTCTTAGACTTCGAGCCGTCTTCGGGGCCAATAATATTTTTTTTGTTGTTTTCTGTGTTATTCATGCTAAAAAGCACCTCCTGAGTGATATTATTGACCGAGAAAAAATATTTTATACAGCAAATAAAATTTTCGGTAATTTGAATAGTATATTTATTCTTAAAATGGTATAATAGAGGCGAAATTTTAACAACGAAAGGGTTTTAAAAATGAGCGATTTAAAGCAAGAGTTTATAGATATATACACAAAAAACGTAAAGCGAGACGGTGCGGAAGAACTTTTAAAATGGCTGGAAACTACGGATTTTTTCACAGCCCCTGCGAGTACGAAATTTCACTGCGCTTGCCACGAAGGGCTTTTAAAGCACAGTTTGAATGTATATAAAGTGCTGATGGAAAAGCATTTTGACCCCGAAACAGACGATATGGAAAGCGTAACGATTTGTACACTCCTTCACGACCTTTGTAAGGCACAATTTTATAAAACATCTACAAGAAACGTAAAAAACGAAGTAACAGGAGCGTGGGAGAAAGTGCCTTATTATAGCGTTGAAGATGCATTTCCGTATGGTCACGGCGAAAAATCTGTTTTTTTGATAGAAAGATTTATGCGCCTCAAAACGAGTGAAGCCATGGCCATACGCTGGCACATGGGAGGCTTTGACGATACGGCACGTGCAGGGGGATTTTCAATAAGTCTGGCATTCGATAAATATCCATTGGCAGTGAAACTACATATATCGGATATCGAAGCTACATATCTCAGAGAAAAAGGAACATCTGAGATGCGCAAATAATATACTGATTTGAAGGGGTGAGATGGTCATGGATATTTTGGTGCTTAATTCGGGCGGATCTTCGCTGAAGTATAAGCTGATAGATATGAATGAGAATAAAGTCTTGGCAAAAGGGATATGCGAAAAAATCGGCGAGCCTGAGAGTGCAATAAAACAAACAACGTATTTGGGCGATGAATATGCCGAAACAATCCATAGAAAAATAGATCACAAAGAAGCTTTTAAATATATAGAAAAAGCACTTACCGACAGTAAACATGGAATAATCAAGTCGTTTGATGAAGTTTCTGCGGTGGGGCATAGGGTAGTGCATGGCGGAGAGTTTTTTAAAGAGCCGGCGATTATTGATGATGATGTCATATCAAAAATCGGTATGCTTTCCGAGCTTGCTCCACTTCATAACCCTGCGCATCTCTCTGGGATACTTGCGTGCCGTGAGCTTCTCGATAAAAAAATACCGCAAGTTGCGGTTTTCGACACTTCGTTTTATTCGGATATACCCGAAAAAGCATATATTTTTCCTGTTCCTTATAAATACTACGAAAAATATCACGTTAGGAAATATGGTTTCCATGGTACATCACATAGATACGTCAGTAATCGTGTTTACTCCCTCGCAAAAACCGATAAAAATAATTCTAAAATCATAAGTTGTCATCTGGGCAACGGCTCGTCGATAACGGCGATAAAAAACGGTAAAGCAGTTGACACAAGCATGGGGCTTACGCCGCTTGGGGGCATAATTATGGGTACTCGCTCGGGTTCTATTGACCCGTCGGTTGTCCTGCATATTGCCGAAAAAGAAAAAATGGGCGTTAAAGGGATGAATAGAATGCTCAATAAAGAGTCGGGGCTTCTGGGGATATCAAAAATAAGCGGAGACGACAGGGAAATAATGAAGGCTGAAAATAGCGGTGATAAACTTGCAAGCCTTGCTCACGAAATTATGGTCTATCAGATTTCTCAGTATATAGGCGCATATAACGTGGTTTTGCAGGGCTTTGATACGCTTATATTCACGGGCGGTATAGGAGAAAATCAACCTGCACACCGAAAAAATATATGTAAAAATCTGGAATTTTTAGGCGTTTTGATTGATGATAATTTGAACGAAACTGCTGTTTCGGGAAAAGAAATGAAAATTTCTAAAGAGAATTCTAAAATTGATGTTTGGGTCGTGCCTACCAACGAAGAAATGGAGATAGCAAAAGAAACCGCAGATTTACTGGGTTTTCAAGGAGGAAAATCATAATGAATACAGAAACAATAGCAATTCTCACGAGCGGCGGAGATGCTCCCGGAATGAATGCCGCGGTCCGTGCGATTGTAAGATATGCGATAAGCCAAAAAATAAGAGTTTTTGGGATAAAAAGGGGCTTTATGGGGCTTCGAACGGGTGATATCTTTGAGATGAATCTCAGAAGTGTCTCGGATATCCTGCATCGTGGCGGAACGGTTCTTTACAGTTCGCGCGACAAAAAGTTTGAAACCGATGAAGGGGTAACAGAGGCCGCGGAAGTTTGCAAAAGAGAAAAAATCGATGCAGTGATAACGATAGGAGGCGACGGTACTCTAAAAGGAGCAAAAGCGCTTTCTGAAAAGGGTATAAACTGCATTTTCATTCCGGCGACGATAGATAACGACGTTTCCGGCAGTGATTATAGCATCGGCTTTGACACGGCGATGAATACGGCGATGGAAATGGTCGATAAAATAAGGGATACAGCACAATCGCACGAAAAGTGTAGTGTTGTTGAAGTAATGGGCAGAAACTGCGGTGATATTGCTCTCAGCACGGGAATTGCCGTCGGTGCCACGGCGATACTTATTCCCGAAGTCAGTCACGACTTTGAAAAAGACGTGATAAGCAGGATAAAATACACGCAAAAAATGGGCAAAAGGCATTTTATAATTATAGTTGCCGAAGGCAGCGGTAAATCGACCGAAATCGCGAAAAAAATAGAATCCGAAACAGGCATACATTCGAGGAGCACCATACTCGGCCACGTTCAAAGGGGAGGTTCGCCGACGCTTAGAGACAGGGTTGTTGCCAGCTCAATGGGCTGCCACGCGGTTGACATCTTAATGAGAGGCGAGAAAAACAGAGCAATAGCTAGCAAGTGCGGAAACATAGTTGATTTTAGCATAGATGATGCCGTAGAGGCCAAAAAAATATTTGATGTTGCTCTATATGAGAACGCGCTGCATATTTCTATTTAATTAAAACATTGTGGAAGTGGGTAGTTTTAAGTGATAATTTTCGATATAGACGGTGTATTAGCGGACACAAATAATCGAGAAAAATTTTTAATAGATAAAAATAATTCAGAAGTTAATTGGGGAATGTTTTTTCAAGATGCTATTAATGATTTACCTCTTCCTGCCGGAATTTTAGTTGCCAAAGCAATTATTAATTATTTGCCACAAGCTGATATTTTATTTTTGACGGCAAGAGAAGAAACAGTTAGGGCCACTACAATTAACTGGCTATCCAATCAGTTGCAATTAAACCCTAACTGTATTGATTTAAAAATGAGAGCAAAAGGGAATTATATTGAATCGGTAAAATTTAAAGAAGAGATAGGTATGCAAATAGGTTTCAAAAATATTGATTTAGTTTTTGAGGATAATCCATTAATTGTAGACATGTGGCGCAGTCATAATGTGGTATGTTATCAAACATCAAGCGGGTTATATATTGATTAAAAACATATTAATTAAGATTCCCTACCGAAAATGAAAAAACGGTAGGGGAATTTGTTACACAAAAATGTATATTAGGCGGGAAGGTTTATAATTTTATTTGGACTTTCTTGTTGGAGCCATTTAGCTCATAAATAAATGTTAAATTAGTATCACCTTTTGGTACTTCGAAAACCAATGAACCTGTTATGGCTCCTTTTTGAGCAATTTCAGAATGGTTAAAACTGTCATCCAATGAATAAGAGTTTGAATCACATTCCTCTATTACACCATTGCTATCTTGGACTTTAAAATAGAGTGGATTTACAACGATGGCTTTGTCTGATTTGTTTTCGAGTTTGAAAGTTACTTTTATAAATTCCTGCCCACTTTTTGGGTCATCATATTTTGGTTTATAGTTCCTTTGAACGTTTGTTACCGTTAGTTCTTGGTTATTTACAGAAATAGTATCTCCAACTTTGTATTCTTTGTTTTCGTCGGTGTCTTTGGTGCTTTCGGTTGTAGTGGTAGTTGATGAAGAACTTACTTTTTGGCTCGTGTCTTTATCCGAAAGCGAATCCGAAACAGCTGTGTTTACGCCGTTCGCAAGCGCAATCGATATTATACTTATAATAACGCCGATTATCGGGAGTGCCAAGTAATTTGATTTTTTCATAAGTACAAAGATAAAGGATATAATTCCCATTATTATCGCAGCGATTGCAAAAATTATGGAAATAACGTTAAGAAGAGGTATCCAGCACCCGATAAGCGCCACTCCTGCAAAAACTACAGATAATATGCCAAGAACATTTTTTTTGGGTTGCTTTTTCTCAGGGGTTTCTACTGCTTTTTCATTTTCCATAATAAATTACCTCCTTATTGGATAAAATATTAAAAAATATACACTTTGTATGTAACTAGTTATTCTTATATATCAAAAATTGTTGCTTGTCAAGTATAATTATCAAAATGATAATGAAGTTTTTAGATCCCGCTATTAATATAAAATAAAGAATAGAAATTAAAATAATTTTTTTAAAATAATTTTTGGATATAAAAAACTAGGGAGCGTATGTGTGTGTTTTAATTTTATCTGAATTATTAATTATACAAAATTAATATTTTGTATAAGTCAGGGGATTTAAAATATACAGAAGCATATTTAAACCAATCTACTTATAATCCGTCGTTTATTATTTAAACTTTGCTTATTTAGTTGATTTTAAATAAAAATATGGTTATAATAATGATGTGAATTATTTCACCAATATATTTTTAAGGAGGAATTTTTTATGAGCAGAGAGCAAGATAACAAAATTATGGCACCGCCTACCAAAGTAGGAGGAACGATTATGATCCCTGCTAAAAAACCCGATGACCTAATGGTACCCCCGAAACCCGTAATCGATAACAAATTGGATGTTGCGGGTGGCAACAAAAAAGAAATGCCCCAGCCTCCCGAGATGGAAATTGTGGAGCTGAGCGATGGCCGTTTTGCCAAAATTCCAAAATCTGCAATATGTGAAACCAAAGAGGAAGCGGAAAATTCGATGATGCCTCCCCCTCCTATTTTCCCTCATGGCTATCATCACCGGACGGTGCACCACGATCAAAAAGATAAGCGTTACTATCAAGACATCTGATAAATAAAAATGCCATTACACAATTGGCTCTGTGTATCCATACGAGGGTACATTGAGCTGATTTTTTATATTTGAAATCTTTATTAAAAATTTTTGACAATCAATAGCTGTATGTGATATAATCTGAACGTATCAAGTGTGCCCCCTTAGTTAAATGGATATAACAAATCCCTCCTAAGGATTAGTTGTCAGTTCGATTCTGGCAGGGGGTGCCAATTAGCAGCAATAGGCCAGAGATCAGGATAGTTTCTTTTTTTATCATATTTTATCATAAAAAAAGAACAGGGCTGATTTCTTTATTTACATAAAGAAGAAAAGGACGGGATTAACCCCGCCCTTTTAAGTTGTTGTTTTGCGTAAATTATCTACTATATGGTTCTTCTCTTTCTTTGCCAAATATAAGTATATACAAACCCTGCTGCGGAAACAGTCATCAACGCAAACCAAGGTGCAATATGGCGATGGTCACCCGTATTGGGAGATGACTTGGTAGCATCGCTTCCCGGAGTTCTATTTGAAGAAGAATTCATATCTGTATCTTTATAATAATTTTGTTGATGTTCTCCATTATTTTCTTTCTCCGGCTCTTTTACTTCGATATCATAAGTACCTATGTGATCACCATACGTTACCGCTAATGTCTGCTTGCCGATTTTGGAACTGTCAAATCCGGAAACCATGTCTTCGGTAACATTAATTCTTTCGGTGCTTCCGTCAGATTTGGTTACTTCCAAAACTAAACCTTCCACATCAAGCATATCACCAACAATATAACTTTTCTTTGCGTTTTCGGAATCTAAAGAAATATCGGTAATAACAATCTCATCAAAAACAGCTTTGACTTCTACATTTTCGTCCTCGAGATTAAATGTAGTGATATTGCTTTTTGGGTTGGCAATTTCTGCTTTCCCCGAAACAACTTCCCACTCTCTGAACTGATATCCCTCGTTCGGTGTTGCTTTTAAAGTAACGGTTGTTCCTTGCACTCCCGAAATTGGAATAGCGATTGCTGTTCCTTCGCCTTCTACCGAGGTTTTGACACCATATACAGCTTCAAAAACAGCTTCAATCACAACGTCGTTTTCCCCCAATGAGAATGATGTTTGTGCATTGAATGGATCACTGATAGTAATGCCGCCCGACACTACGCGCCATTCTTTAAATTGATAACCTTGTTCGGGTGTTGCTGTCAATGATATTTCATCACCTGTCAATCCCGAAGTTGGATTTGTGGCTGCCATCCCTCCGTTTTGCGGAATTACAGTTATGGAAACATTGTGTATTTTCTCAAAAACAGCTTTAACCACTACGTTTTCGGATCCCATTGCGAAACTTGTTGACGCGCTGCGCGAATCATCGATTGTTATATTTCCTGAAATAAGTTCCCAATGATCAAATACATATCCACTACCAGGTGTGGCAACAATGTGGATATCTGCACCGTTTGGCCCTGAAGGTGGGATAACAGATACAGTCCCCTCACCTTCAACTAAAGCAGTAACGTTGTATGTATTTTCAAAAACGGCCTTAACCTTCACATCTCCGGATTGCATCGTAAAGTGTGTTGTCGCACTCTGGAGGTCATCAATATTGGCTTCGCCTTCGATAACCTCCCAATGATTAAACCTATATCCTTCGTTAGGTGTTGCACTCAGCTCGACGATGGTGTTTTTTGCTGCAGTATCAGGATTTGCGATTGCGTGTCCTGAATCTTCAGGATCAACCATAGTCGTAACGTTATACTGAATTGCCTCAAAAACAGCTTTTATATCCACATTTTCAGATCCCATCGTAAAGTGAGTTGATGCGCTGTTGGGATCATCAATTGATATATAATCCGGATACATAACTTCCCAATGATCAAATTCGTATCCTTCTGAAGGCTCTGCAAAAAGCTCGACGCTGTTACCGTTCGATTGCTCATCTGGACTCGCCGACGCGGTTCCTTCTCCTTCGACTGTTACGGCGATAGCGTGTATTTCTTCGAAGATAGCTTTTACTTCTACATTTTCGGACCCCATTGTAAAGTAAGTTGACGCACTGCTTGAGTCGTCAATTGATACATTTCCGGAAACCACTTGCCACTCCTTAAATCTGTATCCACCCTCAGACTCTGCGCTTAATCCTATCACGTCACCTATTACGCCATGCTCGGAAGTCACAGCCACGCGACCTGCGTTTTGCGGTTCAGCCGTAGCCGTAACGCTGTATTCAATTGCCTCGAAATGCGCAATTATCTTCAAAACATCTGGGCCTCCATACATTGTGAAATGCGCTTCTTCATTTTCACAATCATCGATATCGGCATATCCTTCTTCGACTTGCCACTCTTTAAATCGATATCCTTCCTTAGGTGTGGCTGTCAGTGTTACATTGTCATCGACCATTGGAGCGCGAGGGCTTGCTGTTGCGGTTCCATGCTCGTCATCATCACAACTTACTTCCAAACGTACAGTTGAAAAAAACGCGTAAATATTTATAGGCCGATTATTTGCTAGTGCATCATGCGAAGCCGTAAACGTGGTAGAGTTATCTTCAGGATCTTCGAACACCCCACCTTCCGATGACCCTGCTTGTGACTCCCAATGCGAAAAATAATACCGATTTTCATCATTAGATGTTGCCTCAATTGTTGCATACTCATCCTCGTTATATAATTGGGATTTATCCGAAACTATGTTTCCCATATTGTCCTGCGGACGGATAAAAAAGTTTAAATTGGAAGCCATTCCAAAACCGGTAAAAGTGGAAAAGATTAAGATGGCCATAACGGCAGCAAACAGACGTTTTAAGGTTAGTTTTTCTTTCATTTTTAATTCCTCCTTTTTAATAAATCTGTTAGATTTCTAATTTTGAATAGGTTATTATAAATTATATTTGTTGACGATAAGTTTTCCGAGTTTATATCCTATAACGCTTCCTGCTCCTGCTCCAGCGACCGCCGGAAACGGAGTATATTCGACTGATGTTGAGCTTCCTTCTTTGTTGTCATATTTAAAAGAGGTCTTTCTAGTTTTTGTGCTTAGCATCAACCCTAATCCGCCCCCTATTAGCGCGCCCAAGATCGAGCCGGTCACTTTTACTGCTATTCCTGCTGTGCCGGGTTGCTGCTCTTTTGAGGCGGTTTGTACTGGCTCGTTTATCGAGCCAACTCCTACGCCTCCGCCGACAATAGCTTCGAGTTCGTTTTCCGGAAGCTCTTTCACATCTTCTAGATTTTCTTGTACACCCTCGATAATTTCCTTGAGCTGCTTTTTACTGAACTCCAAACGGTGCTCCTCAAATAGTTTTTCGGATTTGCTTACGAATGATCTATCGTTTAGCAATTCTTTTTCCAAATCGTGACTTTCTAAAAATTTTTTTATCTTATCCATATTTCTACCTCCTATGAATAATTCTAACTAACTATAAAGCTTTTTAATAAATTTCCATATATTTTCGATACTCAAGGTTTTATCGCTCAACGCTTTTACTACGTTTGCCATAGACGTCATCGAATATTCATCGTTTATCATTTTTTCTATCGATGCATTGAGCTCAGAAGAAAATCCAAATTTTTCGTTCATTTCTAAGCGTTTGTGCCAGTAGGCAACAGCAATTCCTTTAAATACTGCTCCCATAACGTTTTTGAAACTCTCTTGCTCCTCCTTGCTTATATTAATTACCTTTTTGGGGCTAAAAACTGTGTCAATGATTTCATCGAGCGATTTCCCTTTTATAAAGTAATTATAAAAAATTTCTTTAAATATTTGGCTCTTGCTTCTTTCGTCGCCTATCTCAATGTCGTTATCATTCATAAATTCAAAAAACCAATTCAAGAATATACTCATGGCTTTTTCTTTGTCCAGATTGTCAAGAAAAATCGAAATTGCTTCGGCAGCGAACTCGCTTTCCGGTTGAATTTCATAGGACCTGAATTTGTCTTTGGAGTTTTCGTAATCTTTATAAACGCTCCAACTCAACGAATCATGCTGATAAAAAATACTTTTTGAAAAGCTGTGAACACAAACAA
The DNA here is from genome assembly GCA_947305745.1 of uncultured Clostridia bacterium. GTDB lineage: Bacteria > Bacillota > Clostridia > Oscillospirales > Acutalibacteraceae > UMGS1491. Next base: position 67,754 of record CAMZEH010000004.1, read on the forward strand.
ATTTCCCTTTTGAAATATCATTCATAATTCTGCCTATTACTGACGACTGAGGAATAAAAGTAGTAAGCCTCTTTCTTATATCACTAAGTAAATCAGTGTCAATGTCACTTGTAATGCTTTCGCTAAGACCCGGGCCGTCGTAATTTAATATGTTTTTTAATTTACTGCGAAAATCCTCGTTTTTCGAACACATATAAAACGAAGAATATACTGCCAAATTTCCGCCTTTTGAATGGCCTGTTAAGATAAAATCTGAATGAGGGTTTAATTCGTAAATTTTTTCCAGATACTCGAGTGCATCTTTTTGTGCGGGGACCTGTTTGCTCCACGAAAGATCCAAATCTTCCTTCCAACCTGACAATGTCCCGTCAGTGCCTCTGAACGATACTACCTTTGTACCGTTTTCGAGAGTAAGCGTTACCGCGGCAAACTGTTCGTAATCTTTATTGCTCACATATGAATATTTGCCTTTGAAATTCCCCACTTTGATGTTTTTATATCTTGGACATTTTGACAAATTTTCAAGTAGCCGAATTCTTCTGATCTGCATGATGTCATGTTCTTTTTTGCTGTTTTTATCTACATTATAGATGGATATATTATGGTCGTCTTCCGTATGCAGTTTTAACTTTTTATCTGAACTATTAAAGTATTTCAAAAGCCTTTCGCACCACTGTGAAAGAGTGATCTCTTTATCTTCAAGATTGGAATCTAAGTTCGGAACTACATGCATGGGCAGATAAGCGAGTGTTGCAAATATCATTCCGTCGACCTCGTTGAAAGGATGCTCATCGGAGGATATCTGGTGCATGTTGTTTGAGTTTTCTTCTAAAACGTCAAGTATGTCACCATAATCAGTTCTGTCATCTTCTTTCTCGGAACTGGAAACATAGGATATTTCTGGTTGTGAGGATGTGATTCCGTTCGTCACTGCATTTGCGGGAGATATCATCGTCAGAGCCTGAACTGCTGTTAACGCACTTGCGGATAACTTTGTTGCTAAATTAGTTCCTCCGGCAATTTTATCGAGATATTTGTCGCCTATATTTTTGCTATTTTCTGTGAAAATATCTTCCAAATTGAAATCAAATCCATGTCTCCTTGCAAAAGGAATAACGACTTCATATATAAACATTATTTGTTCATCAAAAGAAAAACTGCAAAGAATATCTCGTTCCGGATACACTTCCAAAACTTTTTTAAACTCATTTTTAAATTCCGGATCTTTTTTTAATCTTTCAAAAAAATCATGTACATCTTTGGTCAAAAACATCGCCTCCCTTGTGAGAGATTTAAAATTTGCCACCTCTACCGCCATGAGTGCTTCCAGAAGAGCTTCGGTGAGTGCTGCTGCCCGAACTAGATTTAGGTCTGGCGCGCCTGGTAATACTACTATATAGAAATATATCACGGGCATTTTTGATTTGCAAGCTATTTTTTTGAATATAATCATCAGCTTTTACTTTGGGTAACACTGTTTTTAGTTGTTTTTTCATATATAACACAACGAGCCACGCAAGAAATAGGCCCATCAAAATTGCGGCAGGTATCCAGAAAGATATGTTAAACGGCTCTTTTGGCAGATTGCCGCTATCATAAGGCTTATCTGTATTTGCTTTTGTGATGAACTTGTCGCAAAGATTTGCAAAAATATTGAAAGCATCTTTATAATTTTTAGATTTTAATTCAGGTAAAATTTTTTTCGATATATAATCAAGTCCCGCATCGGTAAACACAATTATTCCATGGCCTTTAGTCGAGACATACCAATCCTTTTCCTGCATATTTAAAAGCAGCAAAATTCCGCTCTTATCTTCACCGATTCCGTAATCGTTATAATCAAAATAATCATCTGCGTAATCTTGAGGACTTTTTTCACCGATTGTATTTTCTGTCAGGATTACAACGTCCATTTTTTGCCTTTCGCTGATTTCATCAAGTGTTGAAGATAGATTTTTAGTCTCGGACGAAGTCAATAATCCGGCATTATCAATCAATCTGTTTTTCCCTTCAGACGCAAATGCACCGAAAGGAAAAAATGCCATTAAAACCACGGAGAATAATATAAAACTTAGAAAATATTTTTTTTGAAATTTCAATTTTGCTCACCTCTACATCAAATAATTTATAAGCCAAGCAACTGCGTACGTAAGCGCGCCAAAAGCTGCCGCCAATGAGCCAAGCCACGCAAAATATTTTTTCTTATCCATAGGCAGATTACCGACGAATTTTCCCGTTTGCCCGTTCATCGCAAATGTATATTTTTCCCCGTTCCATGTGGTGTTGAGGATCCATACGGGGTAAAGCGCATATTTTACGGAGCCGTTTTCTATTTTGATGCTGCTTTTTTGAGGTATAACTGTTGCGTAACCTTCGCCTTTGGGACTAAAAGCATCTTCGGCACTTTTTTTAACTCTTTTATTAGCCCTTTCTATACTTTCTTTGGCGCTGACGTCATATTTATCGGCAAGGTAGCCTGCAAGATATGCTGTTTGGAAGTCGGCTACCTCATCAAAATTGAAAGGTTCTATCGATTCCATTAAATCGTCTTCCATTTTTGAAGAGCCGTCTACCGGTATATGCTCAAATGCCACTTTGCCTGCTCTTGTTAAAAAGTAGTGATCTGTTTTCGTGTAAGTATAATTACTGTTGCTCCATCCGGAGACCCTCGTTGCGCGGTAAGTCATATCCGCGTCGGCATCGGCCCCAAAGAGCCAAAACGGTACATAAATTCCTCTGATTTCATCAATATGGTTTTCGTCTTTAAAAAGTTTCGGAAGTAGCCATTTACCCTTAAGATGCTTCTGAAGCGCTTCTTTAGCGCCTTTTTTATCGAGTTTAAACGGAATTACATAATCAGGTTTTAGTACTCCCGAAAAATTCTTCGCCATTATTACGGGATTATCGCAAAACGGACACTTTGTAGCGCCTGTGTTTTTATCGCCGACGATTTCTCCGCCGCAAGATTTACAAACATATACCGCTATATTTTCGTTGTTATCAAGCGTATCGCTTTCGCCTATTTCCCATTTTATATCATCGCTTTTTTCATCTTTCAAGGCTTCGTCATACGATTTCAAAGCCTCGACATCAAATTCTGTATCACAATACGGGCATTTCATTTTTTGTTTTTCGCTGTCAAATTTTATAGCGCCCGCACAATTCGGGCATTTATATTCCATTATGTCTGACACGGTATGATCCTCCTTTTACAAATACCTCATTAAATATGAAATCTATGAGAGACAGAATTATATTCTCCCATAGATATTTCGAGTTAATTCTCGGGCTTTTTGTTTCCGCAGTTTTGGCAAAACTTACCGTTATTTATTTCTCCGCAAGAGCACTTCCATTCTGCGGACGGTTTTTTTGATCCGCATTCGGAACAGAAATTACCTGAATTTTCCGCGCCGCATGAGCATTTCCAGAGGTTCGAACCGCTCTTTTGCGAGCCTGAATTTTCTTGCTTTGGAGCGGTGCTGCCCATCGCATATAAATCTCTTGCATTCATTCCGCCTGCGTTTTGAGCCATTCCCATGCCGATAAATCCTGTCATCGCACCGGATGAATTTCCCGCGGCCGTCTTCATAGCGTCGGATTGCGCTCCGACTAAAGTTGCCGCCGCCATTGTCGGATCTCTCATTATGGCATTCCTTTGTGCTTCTTTGATCATCTTCGCGTCTTCGTCGGGCAGCGTTATCGGATTCATCGCGATTGAAATCACCGATATTCCGCGCAAATCCCCCCATTTTTTTGTAAGAGCACCATTCATTGCTTCGCACATTTCTTCAGCGTGCGCGGGCAAAGCGTTGGGGCGTATACCCATATCTGAAATTTTAGCAAACGCCGGCTGAAGCGCGCTTACGAATTCCGTCTTGAGCTGGCTATCTATTTCGTCCCTTGTGTATTCGTCACTTACGTTACCGCAAACATTGGTATAAAACAGGATCGGATTGGTAATTCTATACGAATACACCCCGCTGCATCTTACCGAAACGTCGATATCAAGGCCGATGTTTCTATCTACGACTCTGAATGGTATTGGGTTTGGGGTTCCAAATTTGTTATCTACAATTTCTTTGGTATTGAAATAGTAAATTCTCTGGTCTTTTGCCGTATCGCCGCCGTAAGTAAAGCGCTTCCCGATAGTTGCAAAGACTTTTTTGATGCTTTCTCCAAATTTGCCCGAAAATATACTCGGCTCGCTCGAAGTATCATAAGTGTATTCTCCTGGTTCGGCACAAAACTCCACAACTTTACCCTGCTCTACTATTATCATACATTGCCCGTCTGCAACCGCAATACCCGAACCGTTTGAGATTATATTTTCGTGTCCTCTCGTATTCGATGAACGTCCGGAAACACGTTTTTGACCTTTTACAACAAGTGTATCCTTAGGAATCGATTCACAATAGAAGAATTCTTTCCACTGGTCCGCCAATGTGCCTCCAACTGCTCCGATAGCTGCTTTGATAAGTCCCATATTTAATCACTTTCCTTTATTATTTTAATTTTAGATCTTCCAAAAGTTTTTTTGCCTCTTCGGTATCTTTAAAGTTAGGCCCCGAAACCACTATTTTATATACATTTTTCCCGTCTGTCAATATCCTGTATATGTCGGATTCGACCGCGTTTACAGCGGTTGTGGTTTTATACAGAGTTTTGTCGCCTATCTTTTCTTCTTCAACAGGTGTAAACCCCGTTAAATCCGAGATGTAGTATTGAAATTCGGATTTTAGTTTATCGTTTGTGTAGGAGCCGTCGTCAGGAAGTGTAATTTTTTCGTTTCCTTTTTTAAGTTGCTGGACCGAAATATATTCTTCGTTATATCTTTCGTCAGATTTTATAATTCTCAAACTTGGTTTATAAAATTCCTTATTTTTTTCGACCGCGTATTTATTGGTATCAAGCGTTATTGATATGGTGTCGTTTTCAAAAGTTTCGAACGAAGATTTTGACTGTGCGGAAGGCGATTTAATATCGGTTTCGCCAGTATTATTGTTGCTACAACCCGTCAAAAATGCCGAGCTCGATAAAACTATTAATGCCAGAGAGTACAAATAAAATTTTTTCATGAGTATACATTCCCTTCTGTTTGGACATGGTTTTTATAGCTGTTTTATAGTAACAGTTTTTAATATATTTTGTACTTCATCTTTATTGAATACTTCGTCTACATGTTCTTTGTCGTGTTTTTCGTTTGTGGAATAAATATGAAATTCAATATAGCATTTATCATTAATAGGAAACGCAACACTATATCTGATATAGGGGCTGTAATAGTAAGAAACGCCTTTAATACCGTTATAGGTTACTTCTTTCGATTCTTCGCGATCCATTGCTTTTTCTTTTACTTTTTCAAAATCACCGCTATACCCGATGCTTACGACATCCCAAGCGATTTTGTATGTGTCTGCTATAAGTACTGCTTCCTCCGCGCTGGTTTTTAAATCTTTTGAGTCCGTCGAATAGCTGAATTTAGCGTCTTCAGGGTAACTGAGAGAAATACTTGCTTTGTTTTCTTCATCGGTATATGTGGAAGTAATGAGTTTTTTCCTGCAGCCGCCGAGAAATAAAACTCCGGCGACAATAATGCCTAAGATACCGGCACCCCAGAATAATTTGAATTTTTTCATTAAACCAGCCCCTCGTTTCTTGATTATTATAATTAAACCATATTATTTTTTAAAAATCAACACTTAATTTGAGAAATATACACTATTTTATTAAACAAATAAATTATAAGTATATTGTTATAATTATACAAAAAGTCTACTGCAATACTGCAGTAGACTGATAAACCAAATGTTGTGGATAAAGTGCTCTCGATTAATTATAGAATACAATTTAATCATCATAATTTTGCATTACATAGACGTACCTTTCAAAATCTGCATTATCCAAAATGAAATACGCTACATTCCCGTCTTTTTCGTTATAATATTTTATCGGCTGATGCACTATATCGCTTATTAAAGACAAATCTTCGAAATTCCTGACATATCTTAAATTAATTTCTTCATTCAGCATTTTTTCAAAAGACTCATCGTCCGTCATTTCGGCGATAATGTGGCTGTAATTCCTGAAAATGAAATTGAGTTTTTTGTAGTAGTTCTTATATCTCGGGATATAAGCTGAAATGATTGCATATTCCATTATAACTAATGTAACCGTCAAGAGAAGACACACCAAACCAAGCGAAATATTACGCACGTTTGGAATATATGCATCAAAAACAAACGATTCATCTATCTTTGAGTGCGTTTCGTCGATGTCTATTGTTTTCGAGCAAAGCGGTATTTTTAAAGAAAGAACAGATTCCCGATTCATAGATTCTATATTTTCCGATTTTCCGTCTGTGTTTATCACAAGCCTGACGTTCACGTAAGAATTCACATCTATGTTATTTTTTTCGGAAAATTCTTTGGCGATTTTGTTGTATCTTCTGTAAGGAATGTGCATTTCTTTATCCAGTGAGATTTTATCTGACGTTTCCAGATAACGCTCAGCACTGTAAAGCTCATCTGTGAAGGACATTAAAACATTATCTGCGTTTTCGGAAGCGTTTTTATCAATTATAAAAAAGTCTGCAAAAATCTTATATTTCGAGCCGTGTTCCAGGCTTCTGTCATAAAGAAGATTATAATTAAATTTTAAATTTACAGTATTAATCATAGAAGAAATATAGCTCATATTGCTTTCCAAAATACTTGGCAAATCTTCCTGATTTTCGGTTATTTCCACTTCGTAATCAATTTTCCCCGTTTCTGTGCAGTGTACGCTTTTGCTTTCGGCTTTGGCTGTATTTTTCGAAAAAAACATCACAGAGCCGTATCCGAGCGCAAGAATAACAAATAAAATGAATGATATGATAAATGCAGATTTCAAAGTGAACTTACGAGGTGTGCGGATGTAGATTTTCTTTGAATTTCTATTGTTTTCTAAAAGTTTTTTCATAATAATCCCTCGCTAAAAATAAAATATGATATCCTTAAAATGAATTATATCAGCAAACAAACAAAAAATAAATATATAAATATATAGATTTTTGACCGGAAAATCTATTTTAATTCACATATATAATAGTTTTTAAAAAATATAGCACTTAAAAAATTGTGTTTAATCGATAAATATCGATGTTTCAGAGCTTTAAAAATTTAATTTTACTACTTTAATAATATTCTTGACATAAACAATAAATAATGATAGAATACATAAGTGTCAGCTTGATATTATTTATGCGCGGCCATGCTGGAACAGGTAGACAGGCATGTTTGAGGGGCATGTGTTGAAAGACGTGTGGGTTCGAGTCCCACTGGCCGCACCAGTTAAAAAATAATGTCAGATTTTGTAGAATAATTTGTTTTTGAAAAGTTGCTCTTTTTAGGGCAATTTTTTGTTGTTTCCGGCAGTATAGTGAACAAGTTTTTATATCACTATACGAAGGAGAATTTTTATGAAAATGGAATTACTGATTCTTGCAAAATCTGATAAGAATAATGGATATTGCGTGGTGGGCATAAACAAATTTGGAAAATTTATAAGATTGGTTAAAAATTCTGAAGGTCATGCCCTTGACAAAGAACAATGTAAATTTAACAAAACGGATCTTTTAACTGTAAATGCGGTTCCTGCCCCGCTTATACATCAAAAAGAAAATTATGTTTTGGGAGAAATAATTAACCACACTAAATCTAATGTTCAAACCGAAGATTTACAAAAATATACTCAAAATCCGGAATTTATATTTTCAAATATTAATCCTTGGCTTACCGAAGGAGAAATAAATCACCAAAACGCATCGTTTTTGTTTGTAGAAATTACTGATTTATTTATATATGAAAATGATGAAGGGAAGCACAAGTGTGATTTTACTTATAACAACAATAATTACAAGGGTTTTAGCATAACCGACCCCAAATTTAAACTAAAAAACAAGAAAATTTCTAAATGCCTTGTTGCTGTAAGCTTGCCTGAAGTTCCATACAAAAAATATGGTAATGACCTTTACTATAAATTCGTTTGTGCGGTTTATCCTTTAAAAAATTCTATAAAATCGTATGGTATGGATTGTTACGTGATATAATGATATAATAGAATTAATCGGAATTATTTAACAAGGGGTGAGCGAGATTGGAGTTATTTACAATTGGATATACGAAAAAGTCTGCAGAAAAGTTTTTTAAAATTATAAGTGATAACAAAATTGAAATAGTTGCAGACGTTAGGCTTTATAATTCCACTCAACTGGCAGGATTTAGTAAAAGTGTAGATTTACAATATTTTCTCAAAAAAATTTGTGATTGCAGCTACATGGCATTAAAAGAGTTGGCTCCGAATCCATCGCTTTTTGAAAATTATAAAAACGGAAAAACTTCTTGGAACGAATACGAAAAAATTTATAACAAATTTTTGGACACGCAAGCAAATCTCGACTTTTTCTATGCTTTTAAAAACAAGCGAATTTGTATTCTTTGTGCCGAAAGCACTCCCGAGCGGTGTCATCGCAGATTACTCGCAGAAAAAATTGCAAAAATTTATGACGATGTAACAATAGTTCATCTATAGAGTTTTACTGTAAACATTGTTGATGGCATAAACCTACTATTACTGAGTTCTTCCAAGCCCCTATTGGTTATCCCGACCATGGCAACTTTAGGGTCATCGGGTAGAGGTGTGATTCCATATTTTATAGCTTTAGCCGCAAAAAAAAAAATTTGTTGTTTATTTAAAATTCTCCTTTTTATTATCTTTTCGTTACTATAGTATGGTGAAGATATTTTAGAAAAACGGTTTTCTATGATTTTCGATATGTAAAAATTTATCTGCAATTATACCGATTAACGATATATTTAGATTAAAAAACTTGTTAAGGTACTTATTTCTGTATAAAAAAGTGCCCATATGAAGGCACTTTATAGTTTTTATATTTCAGTAATAAAAAGGAGTAACAATTTTAAAAATCGTTTTCATCGCAAGTGGAATGGTCCGATGTCGAGGGGGACGGTTGATTTGGAATGATGCCATCGCCATTTATACCTATTTTCAAAAATAAGTAAGCAAAGAATTTAATATCTAAGTCAGTGTCAACGGCGCCACTTCTGCTGTACAACTCTGTAGTTGCGGCTCCCAACATTCTTTTAGCGGGCTCATTATCCTTATAATGAGTTGAATTATAGCCGTGTAGCATTATGTTTTTAAGAAGATTCTTGATGTCGATCGACGATGGTGCTGCACCGATTTTTTTCAAAAATTTATCGAACCATTCTATTGATTGTAGTTTTTCAGCGAACTTCGACATAGTGGTATCGAAATCTAGGTTCCCACGAAGACACTCCAGGTATGGATCTTTTGTGGTCGAATTTGGCCTGCTTTCAAGTTGTTGCCTTAACTCAAGAACTATTCTTCGATAACTTTCACATTCAGCATTTTTATTTCCAATTTCTACTTTTGAAAGTTCAAGATAATGTGTAAGATAAAAATTGGCGTAGTCTTTTTGTTTAATTTGGGCGCGAAGGTCGACAACGTTCTGACGAGCCCGTTCCAACTCGTTCTGCAATGCACCCATACTAGAATTATTTCTGGTGGCCTGCGCCTGCAAATCTTTGCAATGTTTTTGAGCTTGATCTAGCTGTGTTTTCAAACGTTCGCGTTCTTGCTTGACATCCTTTAAATTATTTTCAATCTGTTCAATCTTTTTTTCTAATTTTCCTTGGTCATCATATAACTTACGAGTTAGTATGTGCTTTGTTATTAGTAACGTTGTCGGAATTGCTACCGCACATCCCAATACCATTCCTCCGGCAACTTTTGCGAATGTTGATTTGCTTTGATCCTTCATTTGATGGTTTGTGTCGGCGGCCATTACGGGGCTGAAACTTAAAATGCCGGCCATTATTATCGAAACAATTTTCTTTGTGTTCTTCATTTTCATAAATCCCTTCAATTTGAATATTGTATGTAAGTTAATTATATATTAAAAAAACATATATGTCAAGTTATTTTTTGAAAAAATTTTTAAAAACGTGCCATAAAGCTTGATGATTATATAGTTGAAATCAAGGCGACAGTCCGAAAAGCAGCCAAAATATTATGAACGTCAAATTCTATTTCATACATCATTTTTTATTTTTCAGATAAACCAGTTTATATACGCCTATGTTTAGCGCGAGACTTGCCAGTTGTTTGTTTGAGTTCCGCTCTATGTATGATACTTTCTAATCTATTGGCTAATATACGGCGATCCTTAGGTGAAAGGCCACGGTCATTTTTTAATTTAAAAATTATACTATTGGCTATTTTTTTTATTTGTGGTGCGAATTTAGAATCATCTTGTAATACTTCTAATGCTTCTTCTAAGCATTTTACACCATTCGTTAATTGCTGTGGCCCTGGTATTCTAGCATAAGATATTAACGCCTTTATGCGTTGCGGATCGTTTGGCGGTCTATGAAGATTATCTAATGCTTTTATCGCTTCGTTTAATG
>CAMZEH010000005.1 GCA_947305745.1 uncultured Clostridia bacterium
AAATTTGGGATATGCGTGAGTATGGTTATGGCACACAAAACCCTATGCCAAATTGGGTAACGGGTCCGTGGTGCCCTGAGTGCAGAGAAAAGCTCTCAAAAAATTCAGAGAATACCGCAGACAGCATTTAATACTCTATAAATATACGCGGGTGTGGCGGAATTGGTAGACGCGCTAGGTTTAGGTCCTAGTAGTGTAAGCTGTGCAGGTTCAAGTCCTGTCACCCGTACCATATTTTTTGAGGCAATCATGACCACGTCTTTTAGGCGTGGTCATGATTTTTTATAAGCTTTCCACATATGTATGGAAGGCACGATGATAGCTTTATACATGTTAAGTGGAAAACTTAGCTTTTTAAACTACGTAATCTGTCATAAACCATAGCTTTAATTTGTTCGGAAGTTTTGCCTTCTAATGATTTTTTAGCTTCTTCCATGGTGCGTACCCCATAATATCTTTCAAGTTCATCTGGCGTCATTTCATCAAATAAATTAAATGTATTTAGTACTTCAGATGCGGTTTTGTCTTTATACTCATTAAATTTCAAAGGATACCATCCAACTCTATCTATACGCGCTACTTCTATGGCAGGTAATCCTTTAAATCGTCTCACATCAAATAGCAAAGCATTGGAAGATTGGTAGGATTTAAATGGGGTGGCTAACAGATCTTTTGGTTGCATTTTTCCAAAAGGTAGAATAGATGTATCTCCGCCAAGTCGCCGAGCTGAGTACAAAGTAAATGCGCGCGCAAAGTCGCAAATATAACACTCTTTTTCAACGTTATACGCGACCACGCAATGTAACTCTGGTGATTGGTGGTTATTGAGTACCTGGTGGGTTGTAAAAAAACAAGTTATACCCCTATCCATTAGTTCTTTGACAACATACAGAGCAACTGCACGGCAGTTTAATGGTCGTTTTACAAATGCCGCAACATTTGAAACATGCTCATGATATATATCTCTCAGTTTTTCAAATGAAACGGTGCAATGGCTGGGGTCTGGGTCATCGGGGGGAAACCCATGTTCTCTGTCAAAATCATCAGTGATTTGATCTATCATAGTGAGTGTTTTAGGAAAATCCTTACGATTTGCACTATCAATATATGCTTCCATCTTGCTCATCATCTCTTCTATAAAAGCATTTTGTTCTGCCTTGGTCATGGGGCGTCCCGCTACAAATACGGAAGAGACAGTAAATGCGAATACTGCCATCATGGCGATACATTTTAATAATATTTTTTTCATAAATTTCCTCCATTACAATAAGTTGTTTTTATTGTAACATAATTTTAAGAAAAAAGCAAGAGTTTTTTAAACTGCTATTTAAAGAATTATATTTGTTTTAATTTTGTGGTGCATTGTTCTTAGAATTTATTGGATTTTGTCGAATGACCTTTCTTACAAACATTGTAGTTATCTTGAAACCTTATTGTTACTGAGTTTCTTCGCCCTTTATAACTACTCATAACAATATAAATGGATTTATGCACACAAAATCCCCCGTATTAATTTCGGGGGATAAAGTTTTTTATTAAACAAAATTCTTTTAATCAATAACCCATTGATAAACCTCAACACCAGTAAAACAACACTCCAAGATTTTATTTTTTAAACTTTTAGTGTGCTAGCGAACACGGTCAATACTTGCATTGCCCGAAGCACCTCTAACTTCCCCGAGCCGAGCTTTAACAGCCCCAAAAGGCACCTTAAGACCTGACACACCTGTATTAACACTGCCGAGTTGATCGGCCTGAGTGGCCCTGTAGACCTCTCGAATTTCCAGTTTTTCCTCATTATCTAATTCTTTTAAAGGCTCAGGCGGTTTGCCCTCGTTTGCTTGCATTTTAAGTACCAAATAATTAATTTCAGCAGCAAGAATTCCTGTTCTGTCTTTTCCGCTTTTGCAGTTAAATGAAACGGGATATCCTATTAGGTACAGAAGAACCGCCAATCTGGTTTGAATAGACGTCGGATTGATTTTGTCGCCTATACCTTTAGTGCTTTGCCATATAAAAAGTATCTGTTTTGACAAATTATTAATTTTTGTTCTTTTTAATGTAAGCTCCCTTTTATCATTTTCATCTTTGAGATTTGCAATTTTCTCATCTATATCTTTTAAATATTTGCCAACTTCTGAGTTATCATCCAACTGAACTTCTGATGAGCTTGAAAGCATTATTTTTTTATTTTCCAGATTTTTAATAACATCTTTGCCGAATAAACGAATAAACGCCTCTCTGTTCTCTTTATAAGAACTTTTGACCAAATGACCTCCCAGTGCAAAATGCTGAATATTCATCCCAAAATTAACCAAAATTGGAGGCGAAAGCTCCAAAGTTACTTCCTTGGAGCCGTTCCCGTCCTTGCTTTTTATATACATTTTAAAAGGTCCCTTATCGGCAATTTTTTTAAGCATATTCATTTGTTTTAAAGACATATCTTTATCCGGAGAAATTGGGTTCAACTTATCCACCGGGCTCATTATCTGTATATTTCCGAGTTTTACTTTCCAAGGATCTTTCGAGGAACTTTCTTGAAGCTTAGAGCCGTATTGCGCGAAAGCGGCGGCTAAAATTATCTCTTTAACCGAACTTTCCCTTCCCCTGGAATTACCGGATCTCATAGCAGAAAATAGAACTTCTCCGTCATTCGACTGCACCTCAGTTTTCCACATATTAACAATATGTTCAGAATCTCTTTCCTGGGAAGATTGACCATGGCCCTCATCAAGATAAGTAAAAATACCAAAATCGGCAGCAGGAGTAGAAGTAATAGTTGCTTTTACCGGTTTATGACCCTGAATCGTTATTTTCTTTTCCAGCTTTCTCCAAGCGGTTGTGTCCTCATTAAGAGCCTTGATAAATAAAGTTTTGTAGTTTAGCTTTGAGCTTATATCCCTGTGATTTAAAATTTCGATTAAGCCCTGTTTAGCATCGTTGTCTTTCAATAAATCTTCGCCCAGCGTTCTCAATATGAGGTCACTCGGAGCCTCAGAAAGGTCGATATTTTCTGTCTTAAACTTCGCCTTGAGCTGTTTCTTTTCTTCTGCGGAAAGTTTATTTTTAAGTACATTTAAGATAGCGCTTAGCACACTATTCGCATCGGGCTTTTTATCGCCAAAAACAGATTTTTTCTTCCTTATCTTGCTCATTTCCTCGCTAACGATTTTCCTTATTTCTTTAACACTTGCATCAAAAAACTCTTTTTTTAGTATATTTGGATTTCTCCGGTCCAGCATCTCTTGATATTCAAAAAGCAGTTGATCAGAAATCTGGAAATCAAAACCCTTTTCCGCCAACAGTTTATTGGCATTACTTATTGCATCTTTGTGAAGTTTTAAAATTCTTTCAAAACTTTTAAATCCATAAGCTTTTCGTTGCTTCCTCTCTTCCAGATATTCAAGTTTTTGCTCGGTGTTTTTGGTAACAAAATCTATTGTCCTACAATACCTTATACAATTATTTATAGATTTTTTCAATTCTTCAGAAGCACGATACTCCCTACTCAAGTACGTTTTGGATATCATAACATCAGACAAAACTTCATTTATCTGGTTATTTATAGTTGCTTTATTGATTTCTTCTTTATTGATTTCATATCCTTTATCTTTAATAAATTGTGCCAGTTTTGAACCAAGATTCATAAAAAACTGCGTTAAATCCCCGGTAAAATCAATTTGCTGTGTTCTATTTTCGGCACTACGTTTCCTCTCCGCGGCAATATGCTCGTTTAACGAATCCAAAATTTGATCCAATACTTCCAGATCTAGAGGGCTCATATCCTCCAATTTTTGGAGAAAATAGGAAAAATTGCCAACATCATCTGAACTAATTTTATAGCACTGTTTTTTTATTTTAGTAAGCTCGTTAATTTTTGTTTTTAGAGGCAATTTTATTTTGAAAAATCGGGATCTGCTATTAAGCTTATCCACAATTCCTATGATTTCATCAGAGCTACTTTCTATAGCTTCATTATTGTTGGTATTATCGACAAAGTATATAAACTCATAAAGCTTTTTAATAACCATTTTTGCGCTCGGCCTTGAAGGAAGCTTCTTTTTTAAAATCTTCCGCTCAAAGGTATTCCTATTAAATTCTTCTCCGAGAAAATAAGAAAATATTTCCAAGATGTGTTCTTGACAATTTCTGTCTGGCTGTGCTCGGTTGTTACTTTGCAAAGCCCTTTTTTGTATTGCCCTTCCGCCGTACTTTAGGAGCCTTTTAAGCCATAATTTAGAAGTTTGATCGTATTGCAATTTACAACACCTGACCTTCAAAAAAGTTGAATATTTTACTAAAATTGAATATGTTTGCCCTCTGTTGTTGATATCATTCTACCATTTTTAAGAAATATATCAATAGATTTAGATATTTTTAAAAAATTAATTTTCAATAAAAAATAAAATCTTATAATTATTAATTTCCGCCGTATTTAAACGCAAAATTACAAAAACCTCACACGGACAGGCAATCGTGAGAGATTTTTTTATTTGATATATCAAATTTCGGAAAAAAAGCTATCAATTTCATATTGAAGATAATTTTCAGGCGTTTGTTTCGCGTTTATCCTGGATAAAAATCTTTTTACATCTCCCATATCAGTAGAAATATCAGAAATTTTATGTCCGCGTTCATTTTCTATACCAAAACTTTCGTAATCCCCAAGAGAATCATCGTGGATAATTTCTTTTACAAGTGTGTAGTTCAATTATGTTGCCCCCTTCCAAGTACAATAATACACGAAACGTGTTTGAAATCATACGAAAAATATCCGAAGATTTTCGACTTAATTCTCGCTTTATTGATGAGTTTTTTGGCTGTTGAGAAATGGTAGTCACATAAAAAACATTTAAAAATGCAATAAAAAAATCCCCTTTCAGGGATTTGTTTGGCTCCCCCTGTTGGACTCGAACCAACGACCCTGCGGTTAACAGCCGCATGCTCTACCGACTGAGCTAAGGAGGAATATTCACTTGATAATTACATTATATACATTATCAAGTGTATGTCAAGACCTTTTTGAAAATTTTTTCAACAGTCATAATTTTAAATTATCAAACATCTTGCACAAGTTATTATATGATTAATTTTTGCCAATTATACAAGCTCTTCTCCGCCCCAATATCTTTTATGGCACTCCGGACACTCGGTGGCGGGATAGCCTTTTTGAGTCGCGTAAGATCCAAAATAACTGTTGGTATATTCATGACCGCAATTTGGACATTTGTAGGTCACTACAACACCTTCAACATTACTTTCTTCGGAAATTACCATATCATTGCCACCTGAAACTTTGGATAAATCTTTGTCATTTAAATTATTCATATATATCACCTACAATAATAGATTTGGTGACTCGTATGGGAATCGAACCCATGTTACCGGCGTGAGAGGCCGGTGTCTTAACCGCTTGACCAACGAGCCATCGCCCGAATCTAATTGTATCACAAGCGGTAAAATAAATCAATAGTATAAAATCAATTTTTAAAAAAAAATTTTAATCTCTACGGCTTTTAGCGATAAGTATCAGCCTAACTAGCGATAACAATGAAGTAAATGCCGCCGCCAAATAGGTCATAGCCGCCGCCGAAAGCACTTTTTTCGCACCTTTCACTTCTTCCGGAGCAAGCATTGCACTTTCTTTAAGTGCTTTGAGTGCCCGTCTGCTTGCATCAAACTCAACTGGCAACGTAACAAGCTCAAAGAGTACCGCAACAGAATATAGAATTATCCCAAGATTAATAACAAATTGATATTTTGTCGGCAAAAATAAACCTATCAGTACCAAAGGCATAGCAAGTCTTGAGCTTGCCGTCGTAACGGGGACGAGAATTTGGCGCAGTCTTATCGGCCAATATCCGACATCGTCTTGCGTCGCGTGTCCGCACTCATGCGCGGCAACGCTCACCGCCGCTAAAGTTGGCTCGGAATACACATTTTCAGAAAGATACACGCCTTTTGAACGTGAATCGTAATAATCCGCAAAATATCCCGACGTAGTGTTTACACTAACTCCCGTGACGTTATTGAAATCAAGAACAGCTTTGGCCGCCTCTGAACCCGTAATATTCTTAGACGAACGAATTTTAGAATATTTATTAAATGCATTCTTTACCTTTATTTGTGCATAAAGTGTGACTGCCAACGAAATTATCATAAACAAAATATAGGTCGGATCTCCGTAGTACCAGTACATATTTACATCTACTCCTCGAAATTCAAAATAGTCAGCAATTAAATTTTATCATTTACTTTTTTTATTTTCAACATTCTTAAATTTAAAAATTCACTCAAAATTACCACATATATCGACATGTGTTACACAGTAAAATTTATTAAAATAACATCATTAAATTTCGAGGAGGTGTAAAAGAATTTAAAAAATTAGCACTTAGGGGTTGACACTGCCAAAACACCGTGTTACACTCATCATTGTAAGCAGTTTTGCTTAAAACATTTTTAGGAGGTTTGATATTTATGCGTATGGTTCCTTTTCATTCAAATGATTTATTCGGAGATTTTGATCTATCCGACCCGTTCAAAGGTCTATTCAAAACTTTGGATTCTTTACCGAGAGTTCCAAACGTTATGAATACGGACGTCGTGGAAAAAGATGGCAAGATCGAACTTATTATGGACTTGCCAGGAGTGAAGAAAGAAGATATTGAGATTAAACTTGAAGAAGGCAATCTTATCATCAGCGCCTCGACAAGCGAAAGCAAATCTACGGAGGAAAAATCAGATAATACGAATTATATACGTAAAGAACGCCACAGCGGAAAATATACTAGAAGTTTTTATATCGGCGAACACATTACTTCTGAGGATATAAAAGCGAAATTCGAAAATGGTACGCTTGCACTTACGTTCCCAAAAGAAAAACCTAAAGAAATCCCGCAAAACAACATAATAAGTATTGAGTGAAATTAGACAAACCATGAAAAACTTATCTGCACCTTCAGTAGGTGCAGATAATTATTTTGCGCAGATAAGATTATTAAAATCCTTTGACAATTTTTTTAAATTAATATATAATGTAAATTATGAAGTGTTAAATCTATTTTTGGAGGGGATGAACAGTGACCAGGAGTAAAAGTTTCACTAAACTGAAATACAATTCACTCGAAAATATTTCGGGAGGAAATTCTGAAGTTAAAAATAGACCTGAATCCATTCAAATCGGTTTAATATGTGCATCATTCGGAGCCGCCGCAGCCGCAGTAACATCAGCCGCTTCCTGCGCAATTTACAGAAAAAAGAGCGATACCGCGATGAAACTAGGTAATAATGAAAAAGCGAAAAAATATGATTCTGTTATGTCAGGATTAGCTGTAGCAGGTGTATGTTTTGCCTCGGCAGCACCGCTTATATACCTCATGGCAGACTAGAATAAGATCAGCGTTTTGGCATACGCAGTATTCATCTTTGCAAAATATTAAAATTTATCGATGAAACTTTTATCATATTATTATGTGTAATTTATGTTATCAACCGGAGTTTAAATTAAATTTTCAGAAGGTGTTTTAAATTTATGAACAGGAAAAGTTTTAAAGTTGAAAAACTGTCGGACAGCTCGCTTGAAAATGTTTCCGGTAGAGAAAGCGGTCTAGAAATGTATGTTTTTTGGGGATCAATGTTTTTTGTTCCAATTGCTGCAATCGGAGGAACAGCTTGCGCTATCGCCAGTGCCGTTTATAATTCAAAAGCTGCACGTCAAAAAGATGTAGAGCAAGATAAAAAATATACTAAAAAATCAAAAGATTTATCAATCGCTTCTGCATGTTTCGGTAGCCTGTCCGCTTTATGCACTACAACAGTCGTTACAATAATCCTTACCGATTAAAAGTAAAAATTTTCCTTTGAAAATTTTCTATCAATTTGTTGAATACTTTCAAAAAACAATCAATTTAATTAAAGCACATCTTTACAAAGGAGCGATTTTATGCCAACCATTATAAAAAAACTTAACCTGGCTTCACTTAAAAACGCTTCGGGCGGCGGAAAGCAAGATGTGGAGAATTTCATTATCTATGGATCAATAACGTCTGCAGCTCTTGGGTCAATTGGAGGATCGGCCTGCGCAATTGCCAGTGCTGTTTATAATCAAAAAGCTTCTAACGCTCTAAAGCAAGATGATATGCGAAAAAGGGAAAAATATGCCGAAACAGCAAAAAGTTTATCTATAGCCGCTGCATCTTTAGGTGGGCTAACCGTTTTAAGCGGCAGTGTGCTACCAGTGAGCCTTTTACACTCGTGGATTCGCCGACATTAGTGTAATATCTCTATGCACCTTAAATTGGGCGCAGTTTTTTATTCTTCGCGGAAAATATTAAATGCGCGCAGTAAATTGAGCGTACCATAGCCCCACTGTGGATTTGGATAATCTCTGTTTGCGTCGCGGTCACACCCTCGTATCAGAATTAGTCTGAGTCTATTGCCCGTGAGGGCAAGGAAATTTCTTTCCACTATCGCCCACTGCATTAGCAGTGCCGCTGCACCCGCAGTAATTGCCGCAGCTACGCTCGTTCCACTCATCTCTACAAAACCATTCGGGGAAACTCCCTCGACGTTCACTCCCGGCGCGGCGAAATCGGGCGAAAACTTCATTCCGACAGTAGGCCCCCAAGAGCTATTTATATAAAGACTGCTTTCTATGCTATTATATGCACCGACGGCTATCGTTCCCATGGCGGTTGAAGGAATCACCGTTGTATAATTTGGTGTCGGCGCAACAAACTCTATATCGGGACTCACAAACCCCGTCATCGGTAACCACGCTTGATACTCTCCGCTTATTATCAAATCGCCGTGGAGATTTATTTCCCACGTTCCCGGCACGACGTCCGTTATCTGCACTATCGCAAACCTACTTTCGTTTTGATGATATGCAATATTGACCGTAGAACGTTCAAATATCAGCTTTTTCTGATACGTCGTACCCACAAAAAACGGAATTTTATTTATTATTTCACCTGTTGGAGATTTTAGCGAAAACGAAATTTTATCCCAGCCCGAATACCATATATAAACGCTCAGAGTTTTCGCCTGTTCTCCCACGCGTACGGATATCGGCACAACATCGCCCTCCTTTTCCACAACCCCTTGCGTATGATGCCTGGCATTGCTCTCATTGCCCACTGCGGTAGATATAACCGTCCCAACCGAATTCGACAAAAACGATATATAGTTTTCCAGACGATTTTGCCCATTGTGTCCGCCGAAGTTTGTGCCGAGTGCGAGGCATATCGAGCATGGTCTCCCGAGAGCTCCCGCCTGCTCAAAGATAAACGACAGACCAAGCATTATATCAATTGAAATATATGCATTTTCCTGTTCGGGCGGGACTAAAAACTTTTTCAGATAAAACGGCGCCGCTTTTTTCAGTTTGACTACTATCAAATCGGCATCGGGCGCAGCTCCTATGAATTCGCCGTCTTGTCGACCCGCCGCGAGAGATGCAAGATACGTCCCGTGTCCATTCTCATCTTTATGCGGCACTATATTATATGGCTCTTCACTCCTAAGTGCTTCATTAATCTGTTCGGCGGTATAAACCGTACCAAAATTCACACCGTAGTTTTGCGGTCCTTCTGCAGTTTGATCCCAAATATACTTAATTTTTGTCGTCCCGTCTTCGTATCTGAAAACGGGATTCGTGTAATCTATGCCGGTATCGACTATGCCTACAATCACGCCCGAGCCGGTAAGGTTTAAATACGGCTGCTGCTGTACGTCCGCTATACCACTTGCTTCGAGCGCCTCGGTAAAAGTCAGACCGTACACTTCCGGATAGGTATTTAGAAAATCCGAACCGAGCTCTTCGAAAATAGTTTCCATATTTTCTTCATTTGTACACAAAATCGCAAGGTCATTAGATAGCACTTTAACGAGCCGTATATAAGGTTTATCGGCCAGATACGCCTGAAAAGAAGGCGTATACCAGGCGTAAAACGGAACCGTTGTCGGCAAAGCTATAAATTCATCGAGCGGCAGTAATATATCTTCTGAATTCGGCATATAAATCCTCCTAATATAAGAATTTTCCAAAATATGCTATGCAAGCGGTTTCATGCACTATAATATTACTAACTGCAAATGTAATTAATACGCCAAAAGTATCGCTTCTTCTAATTAAACATGTTATAATAAAAAACAAAAACGGAGAATTAATTTATGCAAAAAATGTACATGACACATCCTATTTTACCCACACCGAACCCCAAACAAACCGCTGATTTTTACGTCCAAAAATTAGGTTTTGATTCGGTAGAATATTTAAATGCCAAAGAACCTCACATATGTTTATACAAAGACGATATTGAGATTATACTGACAGATTCAAACGGTCAAAAAGTCATTCCGAACCGTGAATTGTACGGCTATGGATATGATGTTTATATAATCGTAAATAATCAAGAGGAACTGCAGAAAGAATTCGACGATAAAGGACTTAAAATCGTAAAAAGACTTTCCGTAACCGACTATAATAACAAAGAATTGGTTTTGGAAGATATTGACGGCAGGTGGCTTGGGTTTGGTGTAAAACTCGGATAAAAAAACTATATAATTTGAATAGATAACCATTTGAAAATTTTCAAATAAAAAATTATTTAAATATATCCGTTGAAAATCCATAATTCCTCCAAGGCGTCGTAAACACAGAGCGTTCCGTAGCCAAAACTATTATTTGGGTAATTTATTCTGCCGTTTCTCCGCGAACCTTTTTTTAGGTAAGCTTTTAATCTTTCGCCATATAAAAACGGGTCCCTCTGCTGTACGATGCCCCACTGCATGAGAAGTGCCGCCGCGCCCGAAACAAACGGCGCCGCCATACTCGTACCGCTAAAAAGTGAATATCCTCCACCCATAGACGGCGCAAGAATATCCACCGCCGGTGCGACCAAATCGGGCTTTGTGTAAACAACGCTCAAGGTGTATCCGCGGCCTGAAAAATCTGTTATTATGTTCCTCACAGAGTCATATCCACCGACTGTGATTACGTTTTGAGCCGTCCCGGGTATTGTAAGCGTTGCGTCGATTGACGGATTGACAAAACTTGTATCCGTTCCGACTTCTTCCACGGTCGGGAGATAAATATCATAGCTGCCCTCAACGATTTTTCTCGCTCTGACGCGTATTTTATATATTCCGATGGGCAATTGCCCTTCCACTGGGTCGATTTGAAAAAATATTTCCTGAAAAGTAGTATAAAACTTCGGCTGACCATAGCTTACAACTATTCTTGCGTCGCCTATACGAAAATTCCTTACCCTATCAATATACGAAATCTCGCCCGTTGAGCGCCCGCTCGGAAGAATCAGCCCAACGGAGAAATCATCCGCAAAATTTTTCCACATCGTAAGAAAAAACGAATTATTTTTACCCGAATAGAAAAATTCTATATTTTGAACTTCATCGTTTGAAATTTTGCCTGAATAATGATGCCCCGCAGAACCTTCGTTACCCGCTGCCACCACTATCGATGTTTTCCATTTTTCCGCCATGCTATTTATATAAAGCTCAAAAAGCGACTGCCCGTTATGCGCGCCGTCGTTTGTGCCGTAACTTATGTTTATTACAAGCGGCAAACCAAACGCCAGAGCTTTATCAAGCGAATATTTAACAGCTCGCATAAGTTCTGTCGTCCTTGCAAAAGACGGGTATCCTTTTTCGCCAAGCTTTACGACTATAATTGAAGCATTCGGTGCAACTCCGACGTTTTCTCCGCCCGATGCCCTTCCGTTTCCCGCGGCAATCCCCGCCACAGCCGTTCCGTGCCCCATAATATCTACTTCAGGCACAAGAGAATATGGGTCATTCGACGAAAGAGCAGCGTTAATTTGCTCGTTTGTGTACTCTGCGCCCGACGTGAACCCCTGCGGAGGGTTGCCTTCGCCGGTCTGATCCCACATGCAAAGAATTCTGCTTGTTCCTTCCTCGTTTATGAAATCGGGGTGCGTATATTCTATCCCCGAATCTATTATCGCTACCGCAACGCCTTCGCCCGTAAGGTTATACCTGCCTACTCTCTGCACTTCGGGTACACATGAACTTCTAACGCTTTCCTGGTAGCTAAGAGTGAGTATTTTTGGCGCTTCTACAGCCTCGACTTCCGTGAACTCCGTTAAGCGCGAAAGTTCGCTCAGCCGAAGCGTTATAATTGCAAAATTTTCGCTGAGAATCTCGGTTTCTACGCCGAGCTGACGCCCTACCGCCACAATATCGCCATTATATTTTACGATTACTTCCAGCGGCGCATCGCTAAAGCCGTAATACCCCGCAAGCGGAACGATATCGCTTTCGGAAATCACCGCTCTTCCCGGCACCAAACTCGATAAAGACATAAAAAAGCCTCCTTATCACACTTCTATGATAAAGAGGCCAAATTTATTAATTTTTAATAGTTATAAATGCTGCGTTATTTCCGCGCTTACCTTGCGTCGCACGGTGCGAAAATAGCCAATCTTTATTGCAGCAGCTGCAAATATCCGACTTGACAATATTTTTTGAAGGCACACCAAAATTTTCCAGAATTCTTTTATTCGTTTCTTTGAGATCGATATTAAATTTGTTGTTTTTGTTTTTCTCAAAAGTCATTCCGAGGTTTAAAGCCTCAAATTCATTTTTTACACCTTCGCCCACTTCAAAGCAGCACTTACCAATACACGGCCCTAATGCGCACATGAGATTTTCTTTCTTACTGCCGAATTTTTCTGTAAAATTGCGAGCTAAATTTTCGGCAATTTTCGAAACCGTACCTCGCCAGCCTGCATGAGCAAGGCCAACGACTTTTTTAACGAGGTCGAACATATATACAGGGCAACAGTCGGCATGAGAAGTCTTTAAAACCACGCCCGGAATATCCGTTATAAAGCCATCCGCACCCGAAAAATTCAGATTTCCGCTCTTAACATCTTCATCTGTAATAATTTTAATTTTGTTTCCGTGAATTTGCAGACTTCTAACCAGTTTTTTTCTATCGTAACCGAGAGCCAAACAGAAAATTTTATAGTTTTCTTCAATATTTTCCGGCGTTTCCGAACCCGAAAGATAAAAATTCATGGAACTGAATTCGTTTTTACTAACTCCGCCCAACCTCGTGGAAAAAGCGTGGCTTAAAAAAGGATACTGCTCAAATTTTTTAAACGTCAAATAGCCGACTTTATCGCTAAAATTTAAATTCATGGTTTCGCTATTGAAATTCACAAAATCGCCTCGTATAAAAGTTATCAATACTATAGTAAGTTTATTCTTCAAAATTGTCAATAAAAACCCTGCCACACAAAGCAGCAGGAATAAAGTACATATTTTTATTTGTCGGTTTCACTGTTCCGCTCGATGTAATCATTAATCTGATCAGCAGTGAGTGATGCCTCAGGATTAAGACTCTGCAGCTCTTTTGCTGCTTTGCTGTAATTATCGTATGAATCATATCCAAGCGGAAAAATTTTAAATTTAATCGTAAGCTTACCTGTGGAATCATGTGTTTCATAAGGTTTGGCAAGGAAAGTAAGTCCTTTATAGCTCTTGCCAGCATTTTTAATCGCGGAAAACTCTTCAACAACAGATGAGTACAAGTTCCCACATACAGATCCCGTTTTACTGCCTCCGGCACCTACTATGGCTCTGGCAGCATTTGGCATCTTCGCGGCATATTGAGCTATTTTCCTATAGTCAGCATCAGTTATCAACACACCGCCTATTCCCTCGCTGATACGTATAATCAAACTTACGTTATACGGCGAACTATGTTTGTTGTATTCCGCAACATTAGGTATACTCCTGATATCTTCGATAGCACTGCGAGCGATTTTCTCGTAATCGTCAACGGTTAATTTATCAAAGTAGCATGTGCTATTAGCAAATCGCTGAGCTATAGAAGAGTCGTGCGGAACTAAAGTTTGCGTTCCGGAATCATCATCATATTTTGGCGTTATATAGACAAAATCGCCACCGTCATCTATAACAGGTTTACCGGTATCATCACCTTTAATTTCCATCAATTTTCCTTGACTGGTTACTTTTACCCTACCTTGAAGCGAAGCGGACGTTTCATTCGTAGTACATATAAATACTAATCCGTTTAAGTCTATTGTGTTTCCGTAATGATCTTTTAATTCATTGTAATATATAGACCTCAACACTTCGTCGAGTGGGTGTTCACTCGGATATTTGCCGTCATTTCCTTTTTTATAGATTTTATCGAACTCATCTAAAATTACAACTCTGACGTGACCTTCGGTTGATTTTAAGTATGATGCCAATGTGTTTGACTCGCCGAGCAGCGATGATGTCGAGGTCCTGTCGGCTCCTTGTTTTGTGTTACTGTAGAGCAGTGCGTAAGGCATATCTCCATAACTATTTTTTGCAGCTTGCAACACATCGCCTGCTGTTAATACATAAGGTTTTATACTTGTTAATGATTCACTTAAGAGATTAGCCATATATGTTTTTCCGGTGCCTGACGGCCCATTAAATATAAGCACTTTTGGTTCAGGAAGATCAGAAACATATGCTCCCATTTTTGCAGCTTTTCTTTCCGCAGAGAAACCAACAAAGAATGACATTATTTGCTCTTTAGCGCCTTTCTGACCATGAATTTCGTTATCAAATTTCTTTCTGAGCACTCTTTCTTCTTTTTCAGAATCGTATTTCTTTTCTGCTTCTTTTTGCATGTTCAGTTCGATAAGCTTTTCAGCTTCTTGCTTATACTGACCCAATTCCTTGGTTTGATACCTGATCATATTTACATCATCGAAAAATTTACGAACTGAGGAAAAAGCACCTGTCGTTTTGGAAAGTAGCGTTGCTACACCACCGGCTGTTGTTGTCAAGGCACCGGTGAGTACCAAGCCTTCGGTTAATTTTTTTACAAACCCTTCTTTTTCTAAACGTTCTTTTTCGCTCAATAAATAATGCTGTGCGTTAAACTTTGCTTCTGGCGGCATTTTGTCGTTCCGCAATTCGTTTAGTGCTTTTTTGGTCTCCTCGAGTTCGTCACGATTCTTAATAGCTGCTTGGAAATTTCCTCCTATTTTATCGCGTTGACCAACAAGAGCTGCGCCGCCCGTTATAAGTGCAGCTGAGGCTAACAAAATTTTTCCTTTATTATCCCAAATGGTATCCGCCAATTTATTTAAAGTATTTAAAATCTTCGCACCTGTGGATATATTTTCAGGCGGTTCCTCGTCTTCTTGACTGCGGAGATCATCATATTTTTCACTAAATGATTTTTCATCACGAAGCTGAGAAAAGTTTGGATTTACATTTGATTCCGAAGTATCTTTGGCGTATATGTGAGCAGACGTCATAAACGAGAGAGAAGCTAAAGCTGAAGCCGCAATTCTTTGCATGACATTTGCCCCACCGGAAACTTCATTTAAAGCTTTTTCGCTGAGTTTTTTTATTTCATCATCACTGATTTTTTGAGCTTCCTCGGCCGCTTGTCCGATTTCATCAAGGCACATACAAACAAGCTGATCAAAAAACTCGCAAAACTCCTCAAAGGTGTATCCATCCTGGATAGTTTGGCAGATTTTGTAAAGCTCAACCATATCATCAGTTACCATAATTTGATCAATTTTTGCTTCGTTATCAAAAATTTTTTCCATCAAAATATCTAAATTGGAATTATTAACCATTGGCGACATTCCTTTCAAATTATTCTATTCATCCTCTTTCTATTATAATCAACCTAAACTAAAAAGTCAAGTAAAATAAGTTTATTTTATACAGTATTTGTTGTTTGTTACAGTAATTGTCTTGAAAATTCGTATTCACCGGTTTCATGGTTTTTTCCAAATAGTATTTTAACGTTTCTTCCATAATCCTTGCCCATTGTTTTCGCCATTAAACCTCTAATTTCATCTTCAAAAACATTTTTCAGTCTGCCTTGCATAATCTTATCGTTAAACATATCCTCAGCCATTGAATCACGGATTTCTTCTTCGAAAATGACGTCAGCCAGCCTGAAAGGTCCCGCGGGCTCTTTTAAACTTTCGGTAATTTTTTCAATCATATCATCAACTATCGAGCGGCAGGCTTCCTTGGAAAGATGTTCGAATTCAATAATATTTAAGCGCTGTGCGCCACCGCCTTTTGTGCCGTCTATACCGAAATTTTTTTCAAGTTCTTGGTGTGTTTCATTGGTAGTGACAAGAAAAAGCGTCCTGGTACAATCGACTTCTTTATTCATAAACTTATATTTACCTGTGGAAGCTATCGAACGTAATATCTCATCAGCACTGTTGTCAACCGATGATGCCTCCTTCTGGCCTGGAATAGGCACACTGACACCCTGGATGTTCATAGTCGTCCCCGGTTTTGCACTTTTGAGCTTCATCTTATCATATTCATCAATAATTACAACAGATTCATACCATTGCAAGAGATGTTTAAGCATGGGAGATTCTTCATCTTTGGGGACAAGGCCGTCGCTACCAGTAAACCAGTTTTTTTGACGCTTTTCTCCTATATCTTTTGTCAAAATCGTTTTAAAAAGCTGCGTACCCAGCTCCGACTCAGACGTTATGCTCTCGCTATGGCAGAAAATACACGTTTTTTCAGAATGTTTTAAAAATGCGTCAGCAATGGCATAACACATTTTTGTTTTCCCCGTGCCGGATGGCCCGATTATATAGATTATATTCCCACGCATATCTTTTTCGTCATATTTTCCGCGATTTAAATCGTCAACCCTTGCGGCAACACCGCTAAGAGCATTGAACATCTGTCGTTTCGCCCTTTGCTGACCGTATACACGAACTTCGGATTTACTATTACAAATATCCTCCAGCTTTTTTACTATTTCGGAAATTTCGCGAAATCCCGAGTATTTATTAACTTCGCTGCGAGCCTTTGCGCTATCAATAAACCCATCGACGCGCATTATAATTTCACCAAGTATCCTTGGTACCATACTGGCTATCACGGAGCCGATAACTGAAACCAAAAGCCCGTTACCTTTTCCAATTTGCGCACTGCCGGTTACTGCCTGTGCATTTTCTTCTGCTTTTGTACCCGGCATCAAAATCGATCTGCCACTAAAAATCAAACTAAACGCCAAAAATCCTGCCAAACATTTTCTCTTAAAAATTTTCAATCCTTTTCCCCCGTTAATATATCAAATTTTAAAATCAATTGTTCCGAATAAGTATATTAACAAATTTTTAAGCAGAAATCAAGCAGGATTTACGGTTTATGAAATTTTTGTTATCTCAAATTTTATTTTATCACCATCCAAATTGCAGATGATCTGCTCTTCACTTTTTAGCTTTCTTCTGATCATCAAGTCCGAAATTGGGTGTTCAATATTTTCCGTTATGATCTTATCGATGGTTCTGGCACCGTATAAATTTTTTTCTTCAAAACTAAGCTTGCGTATATAAGCTACAACTTCATCGGGAATCTTGATCCCAATTCCGCCCGTGAAAAGTCTGTTTTCGAGGCCGGAAAGTTTCATCTTCACTATAGAATTATAATTTTCTTCCAAAAGATTATTGAAAAATATAACATTATCTATTTTTTTCTCTATATTGTTATCAAAGTTATCAATAACGTTTTGTTTTAAAGAGTTTTCGACTGAATTTATGTTGCAATTTGCATCGCTCGAATTTACAACCATAATAACAATCGCATTGGTAAAATCAACTTTTTTGCCCGAAAAATCAGTTAGAAAACCTCTGTCTAAAATTTCATATATAACGCTCAACTCAGCAGAATCTGCCGAGTTGATATTATCAAACATAACCACGGAATAAGGATTTTTCATAATTTTTTCTATCAGCTCGCTCTTGCTTTCGCTCGAACCGACTAGATTTTTAAGCGAATGCTTATATCCGATGCCTAGCATATCAACACTTATAAAACTACCGATTTCTTCCCCAATCACTCTTGCAAGCTCGCTTTTGCCTACTCCGGGAGGTCCTACAAACATAAAAGAAGCTCTGGGTTTATTCTCATCACAGAATCCCAAACGGCTCCTCTTCACCGCTGAACAGACAATATCGACGGCGTGATCTTGCCCTATGACAAATTTTTTCACTCGATTATTCATAGTTTCCAGCGCTTCGGCTTCATCTGCCGACAAATCACCGATCGGTATATTTGTTACTTCGGATATAGCGTCTATAACATCACCTCGTTTAACTTGACATATATCTCCTTTTGACTTTTTCTGTGCGGTTACCAAAGCTAAATTAAGTATATCTACCGCTTTGTTGGGGTAAAATTTATTTTTCATATATCTTCCGGTGAGATTTACGATATCCATAAGCACTTCGTCAAATATTTTTACATGTTGTTTTTTTTCGGCATCGCTCTTTAAATACTTGAGTATCCTAAAAGTATCAAATTTATTGGGCTCTTCCAAAAAGATATATGTATAATCTTGAGCAAAAGCATCATTTTTCATCATTTGAGTGTATTGTTCGTCCGTCGCCGAAACTATAATTTTTATATCTCCTTTATCGAGATACGTTTGTATAAGTTCCAAAACGCCGGGGATTTGTGATATTTGATAGATATTATCAATAAACAAAATAATATCTTTATCCGATTTAGCGTTATTCAAAATAGCTCTCAAGCGAGTCAATATACTACCTTTTACTCCGCTTTTCCCAACAATGAGTTTGGCGATATTGACTTTAAATATCTTTTTGTTTTTCATGTTTTCAGAAACATTATCGTGAGCAATTCTATACGCCAATCCCTCAACAAGTGCCGTTTTCCCGACACCTTTGCCCCCGACTATACATGGGTTACTTTTCTCACTCAGTAAAAGTATATCGGTCAAATTTTCAATTTTGTCATCGCGCGTGAAAAAGTCGTGATACTCACCACTTCGTGCTTTTTCGGTCATATTTTCGCAGTATTCGGACATAACAAAATATCTGTCGGCATCAAAAAAGCCCGATGCAGCGATAACCTCATATAAAGGCTTTGCAGTCATAGAACTAATGGTATTGAGGATCGTCGAAAACAAAATAGTTAAAATCAAAATTCCCACCATAAAAATCCACTCCTTGTATAAAAATTAATTTCAAAAATTTTTTAACACTTTATATACCGCATTAACAAGCGAATTAATGGCTTTTTCTCTTTCTAAGGCACTGCTTGATTTTATCATTACATAAAACTTAATTTTCGGTTCCGTGCCTGACGGTCTGACTATAATTTTCATACTGTTTTCCAATTCGATTTCCAAAACATCCGATTTTAGCGTGCCTTTAAAATTCAGATAATCTTTCTTGTTTTTGATATTGTAATTCCCGATGCTATCTAAGCTTTTATTCCGAAAATAATGCATGATGTAGCCTGTGGATATTTCTGGGCTAATTTCTTTAAGATTATAACTGAGCGTTTTCTCACCGAAATAACCGTATTTTGAGTAAAGCTTCTCGAGAATTTCTGCTAAATTTTTACCGAATTTTTCTTTATAGTACGCTGCCGCCTCGCACACAATCAGCGAAGCCGAAACGGCATCTTTATCACGGACATAGCTACCGCATAAATACCCGTTGCTTTCTTCAAAGCCGAATAAATAATCATCAGCGCGATTCGAACTTTCTAAATCGGCGATTTCATGCGCAATATTTTTAAACCCCGTCAAAACGTTTCGAACCTCACACCCATACGATTTCGCGATCTCCTCAGCCATCATCGTGCTTACTATCGTTTTAACTATCACGCCGTTTTTTGGTAGCGTTTTATAATTTTTCCGCCGCTCTAAAATATAATTGGTAAGAAGTATTCCGATCTCATTTCCGCTCAGCAGTTTATACTCATCGCCACTTCTTACGCAGACTCCGAGTCTGTCTGCGTCGGGATCCGTTGCCAAAATCAAATCGAAATTCCCCGTTTTGGCTGTTTTCAACGCCTCATTAAATGCCGAAATATTTTCGGGGTTTGGGTATGGGCAAGTCGTAAAATTTTCATCGGGGTTTTCCTGGACTTTTACAACCGATAAATTTTTTATTCCAGCCGCCTCCAAGGCTTTTCGGACGAATTTATTGCCCGTGCCGTTCAGGGGCGTATAAAGAACTTTTATATTGCCTAATGAAACTGTTTCTCGCCTATATTTTAAAATCTCATTTATATAGTCTTTTTTCAAAGAATCATCCGTGAAACTAATCACTCCATCAGCTATCCCCTCAGAAAGCTCTATGCGTTTTACGTCTTTAAACATGTCCGCTTTTTGGATATATTCATAAACTCTGCTCGCAAATTCCTCATTCATCTGAGCACCATCATTGCCGTAGCATTTATATCCGTTATATTCCGCAGTATTATGGCTCGCTGTAATCATTATGCCGGCGTCGGTTTTAAGACTCCTCACCAGGTACGATAAAAACGGCGTAGGTGTAAGCTCCTTTGTGATATATGATTTTACGCCGTTCGCCGCCATGACGCACGCAACTTCTTCCGCAAAT
Organism: uncultured Clostridia bacterium; assembly: GCA_947305745.1. Lineage (GTDB taxonomy): Bacteria > Bacillota > Clostridia > Oscillospirales > Acutalibacteraceae > UMGS1491. The sequence goes on from CAMZEH010000005.1 coordinate 20,433, forward strand.
TTTTTCGAATTCCTCCTACAATCGTATGAAATCGCCACAGAAGGAGTTTTATGCTTTTCGAGCAGGTAATTTGCAAGTCCTTGCGTGGCCTTTCTGACAGTATAGATGTTAATGCGGTTATTTCCCGCCTCCATCAAGCCCCTGAGACCCGCCGTACCAAATTTAATATCCTCGCCAAACCTATCTTCAATCTCATTTTTATTATTTTTAATCAAGATAAGCTCATTTTTAGTTACTTCGTCGCTTACGTTTTCAATCCATGAATTAAAATTTTTCTCGGCGCTACTCAATTTAAAAATCCCCCTAAAATTAGTCGTCAAGGGGATTTTAACACATTATAAAATACTGTTCAATCGGCTTTTTATCTAAACCAATGCGCAGAAATAAAGAGCGGTTTTTATTTTATTGTAAATTTTTGGGAATTCTTCTATTGGCAGTGGGTTTTCTCCCAAACCTACTTCAATCGTAAATGCAGGCTTTCCGAATTCTTCAATAAACCAGTCTTTAAACCCTCCGCCGACCGCCAAGCCCTCAGGTTTGCTCACTTTATAGCCACCCATAAGAGCAAAAATTTCGGCAAATTTTTCTGAATTTTCGGGTGTTCGTTCGCCGTAATTCCAATAAATCTCCTCGCCTTGGCTATGAAACGCCAGTGCGTATTCAAAATTATTTTTTCTGCAAAAATCGGTAAGTGCTTTCGTTTCGGGTTCGCTTTCGGGCGCATTCCCGCCGTAACGCGTATGTCGTGGCGATAGTATTTTATTTTGCCGCTCCAGTTTATGAAGTGCTTCCCAGCCTGCGTTATAATTGTGATTTAAATCCACACCATTTGCATTGGATTGCCATTTTTTGGAAAGTTCGTCATCTATATTTTTTATCGGCAACTCATCTTTCGGAACAGATTTAAAGCCGTTTATCGCAATTTCAACGCCGTCCGGGTTAAGGCATGGCAAAATTACAAGCCCTCGCTTTTCAATTTTTGATTTCACATCAATTCCATGGATATTTTCATTAAATTTTACGTTTTTGCAAATATCATAAAAAAATTCAAACAATAAAAGAGTCGTAATCCACTCCAAACCGTGATGTGCACCGACCCAAATCGCGGCATTTTCGCTATTTCCGATGCTTATTAAATCTATATTTCTTCCGCAAACGCTCTCGCCTATTTTTTCCGTCTTTATAAAATCAAATTCATCGGTTATCTTATTAATGATTTTTTGCCTAATTTCTTCAGTCGGTAAGAGATTTTCAAACATAAAATTATTTATCCTCCAATGAGATTACTTACATTTATATATTATGTTTATTAAGCGAATTATAGAATATTATTAAGTTGGTGAAATAATTATAAATTATGTTGATTTTCTAAAATTAATTGGTATAATATAATAAATATTGGTTTTGAGCGATTATTGTGGAGGAAATGCGTATGAAAAAGATTTTCTATAATCTAAAACTCGCAAATTCAAAATTTATTTGGTGCATTGCCGCGCTTTTTATGATACTCTCTTTTGCCGTTAAAGTTGATTGTACCGACGGATTTAGTAAAAGCATAATAGCTTTGCCTAAAGCCGAAAATGGCATAGAAAAAATAGAATATATAGTGAACGGCGAAGCAAAAGGCAGCACGGATGGTGTAGACTCTATCGAACTCGAGGCCGGTGCTAAAATTACTTTCGCCGTTAAATTCGAGTCCGAAGGATACGGGAAGTTACACGTCAGAAATGTCAAAATAAAATCCGAAAACGGCTCTGTTCTGAGGTTCAATACCTATGCAAAAGATGATGAAGGCAATTTTGTACTTATGAGAGTCGAGGACAGCGCACCCATAAATCCCGATCAAACTTACGTTTCTTCCGATTACATTGTAAGAAAAGATGACAAGCTTTCTTTTGAAGGCATAGAAGAGGACAAATACCTCGTCAAGATCGCCGATGAAAATAATGATGTAAACCTTTCCGATGCGGTAAAGCTCAAATATGCCGAAAACGGCGGAAACTACATCGAGGCGGAATTTTCAGAGGGAGAAAACGCATTTTTAATAAATAATCTCACAAAAAGCTCAAACGTAAAGCTGATGTTCGAATTCACGGAAGGTTATACAAATTCGGATCTATCTTTGGTAAATTCTGAAAATCAAATAGCAATAGATACAAAATCAAAAATATGCACCCTCCCACAGCTCAAAGGCGACATTGATTTAGAAATAAGAAATCTGAAAAAAAACAGCTATAGTGTTACTTTTAATGAATATTCAAACGCTAAATTTTCGTACAGAATTGCAGGCTCAGACGACGAATTTACATCTTCTGAAATTTTAAAAGTGAACTACGGTGACTGTCTGGAAATTAAATGTGCCACAAGCAGTGATGATATCCTTAAATCGGGCGATGTGACGGCAAACGGTAAAGTTATAGCAAAAAATAACGGTATATATACTTTGGAGAACATAAAAGATCACTACAGCATAGCAATTACGCCAAAAGTAAATGCTATATACACAATTTCGCTCCCCGAAAATGAAGACAGAATAAAACTTTGTGATACCTTTGGCAATGAAGTTTCCGAAATTAACGCAAAGCAAAATGATTCCGTAGACCTTAAAATTATTCCGAGCGACGCATACAGCAAAAACTTTATCTTAGCCGAAATGTACGCTGTACCAATGAGCAAACTCACGAACGGCAACTATGATATATACGCCGACCCCGAAGAAGCAAAATCATTTTTGCTGCTGCCCTCCGGCGATTTCCTCTACACGCTTAAAAACATTAACGAACCTGTGAAAATCATCGCCGGTAAAATGGATAAAAACATTTATACCGTAACGCTGCCCGAAAAAATAATCGGCGCAAATGCGCAGATCGAGCCAAGCGAAAATATAACACAAATTACCGAAAATAAATTCAAAGTTGTTCACGGAATGGATTTGGTAGTAAACCTCGAAGCACAAGCAGGTTATGATTTGTCCACAATAAACGCGAGCGATGTGGATAATTCCGTTGAAGTCAAGAAAGATGGTAATAAATACACATTTAAAAATATCGACAGCGACAAATATATAATAATAAACGGAGCTTCGGCATCTTCATGCAAAGTTTCGTTTGACGGTAATGATATAGTCGCGACAAGCGAAAATGGACACACATGGGAAAATAACAGCGCCTCGATAAAATATCAAGAAGGCACACTGAAATTTAAGGTGCGTCCCGCCGATAACGCAGGCAATCCGAACGAAGACATTCCGCTGAGCATAAAATCTGGCAGCGGAAAACTCGAAAAAATTTCTTCGGAAAAAAATATGTATTCACTGAGCGGGGTTACGGATAACATCGTTCTCAGCGCGAATAGAGCGCAAAGCTCCGACGTTACGATAGCTCTCAAATCTGACGATGATGACATACAATTTACTGATGCAGATGACGAAAATATCATTCTCCCCGAAGAAAACACTGTAAAATACGGCACTGATCTCAAATTTAAAGTCCTTTCAAAAAGCGGAAGAAGCACAGACAATGCTTCGATTATGTCCAGCGTTTCAAATCCCATCACACCGAGCGATACTTCTTCAAATACATTTTCGGTCACTGCGCTACGTTCCGGAACAACTCTCGCCAATACAAGAGAAACCGCTAAAACGGGGCATTATGTAGACCTATGTGAAAATATTTATTCGCCCGATTCCCCCTCCTCTGCAAAAGCATATTCCGGAGTGGCATCTTTTTCAATGGAACAGGCAATCCCTTTGCCGTTGGTTGTACTAAGTAAAGATCCCGAGGCTTGCGAATGTATAAACCAACCGGAAAAAATCCAGCTTTCCCCAACGGGTACCGACCCAACCTTGATGGTAAACGATCCTAACTATAAGTTAATAGAAACAGGCGAAACACCGGAAGAAAACTTGTATGAGTCGGAGCTAATCTTACCCCAGATCTTATATGGCAACACGGTACTGGATAACCAAAAATTCAAATTAAACTTTAAAATAAGTCATTACACGATCATAGGTGGGGACACGGCGTCAAGCGGATATCCGACACAAGTGTTGTTCGTGAAAGAGATACTTCAAGGAAAAAGCGGCGCAAATGACGTGGAGCGCGTTATACCAAGTACTGACGCAGCTGTTCCGGCTACGGCAATAAGCGAAAAAACCACAGGAGATTACTATGCGCAAAAAACCATAGATGAATACACTCCTGACGGTTCCTCAGCCTTACAATATTTACCCGATTGCTATTGTCAAGGATTTGGAGTTTTATATAAATGGGTATCACTGGACAGAAATCTCGATTATGATGTTAATCATCAGTCAACACTCGAATATAAAGACTTAGATAATATTTCCTCTGATTTTAATATAACAACATATTCTCCCGATTACGACAGTGATAATTATGCGAGGTTTGATTTTAAACCTGCTACAAGCAAATTCAAAATATATCTTGAAAAAGGAAAAACATTCGCAAGCGGAGTGACCGAGCCAATATCTTTAAATGAAGGAGCTCACGCGAAACTTACTCAAAGTATTGTACAGGATGGTGCGTACTGCTATATTGACTGTACGCTAACGGCCACGGCGTTTGACAAATCAATCTCTCTAAATTGGTCAAATAATTCACAAATAGAGAATCTTAAACATGATATCAAATATAACCCAATAGGAGGAATTTGCAGAAACTCTCAAAAAACCGAAACAACAGCCGACCAAGTTGGATATGCGCAGGGACTTACCTTCTATACAGAGCCGAAAGAAGGGTATATGTACACTGATTCTCTAAGAATATTAAAGAATCAAACATTCTATAATGTTGATGATATTTCAAAAATAAAAATTATAGATAATACCAATGAAGCAAGCTATAACGGTGAATGGATAAAACTGTCATATTCAGATTCGGATCCGGGGCTCTTTATAAGGGCGATTATGGAGGATTCTCAAATAAAATACGAAATTGCGGGAAGTACAGAAACGATAAGTGAATACATCATCAAAAATAACGATGCGTCCGGCACCGAAAACGTCAATTACTCCAAAGTTGTCCCCTCCGAGATCATCACCCCCGAAGGAGTGACGACAGATCTACAAATTACTTCCACAAGAATTCTGCGCAAGGTCACTGTAACTTTTAGTTACTCTGAAGGCAGCGAATACACACAAATCGACGGAACGGTCATCGAAGATACGCAGAAAACTCTAAATTACGGAGAAGCATTGGCATTTAAAGTTGTGGCCAAAGACGGTTACGACATATCAAATATACAGGTAACGGCCTCAACAGCAACAACTACAAACATACTGCCCCTTACAAACGGTATGTACGTACTCGTTAACGTAAGCGAACCGACTACAATTTCGGTCAGCGGGATTGAAAAATCAAACATATTACTTCAATTCGAACAGTATGAGGGGGTAAAATATAAAAACACGGCGGGTGGAGAATATCTACTACGGCAAGAAATTCCTTATTACCAAGAAATCCCGTTCCAAATAGAGATTGATGAGAGTTATTCTCAAAAAGCTGAAAACATAAAAGCATACGTAAACGGTGAAGAATTTTCCGACTCGCCTGACAGTGAAAATCCGCGCCCGTACGTTGACAACAACCTTTATATAATTCCACGAGAATGTGTAAATCAAGATATTAAAATTACGCTTTCAGGGCTTGAAGTAAATAAATATTCAGTCTTATTAAAACCCTCAAATGGAATTAAATATTATGACACAACGGGTGAAAACATTCTCCCCGAAAACAATGGAAACATAAATTACGGCAATTCGTTTAAGTTCCGACTCCAGGCAGATTATGGTTACGATATATCTAACGTTGAAGTCATCGCAAAAAGAAACTCAGGCGGCGGCTCACCCGTTACGTTGATACCTGCAAACGGAATTTATACAATCGATAACATAACATCAGATTATGTCGTTACGGTTTCGGGAATTTCAAAGCAGCAGCATACCGTAGAATTCCGAACCGTTACAGGCGTAGCGTGTATAGATTCTTACGGGAAAACGCTTCCTTCAAGCATAACCGTTTCGGACGGAGATGATTATTCATTCTACCTTTCGTTTGATCCCGCATACAGCAAATCCAAAGACACCGCCGATGTTACCATTAAGGGTACAAACAACAAGGTACCGCACGATTCAAGCGGGAAATATACACTTTCGAACATAACCGAAAATAAAATCGTGGAAATAATAAATGTAACTAAAAATTCATACACTGCAACATTTGTTCCGGCGGAGGGTGTGGTCTACAGGACAGCCAAAGGTAAAGAATTCAGCGGAACACTCAATGTTGAGTACGGAGAATCGCTATATTTTAAAATTTCACTTCTGGACGCGTATGATCAGTCAACGCCTGCGGTTAAGATGAATGGCACAAAGAGCCTTCTTGAAAACAGCGGCTCATATGTGCTTGAGAACATCAGCGAAGATGTGACGGTGACGGTCGAAAACGTTGAAAAAAATCCCGAAGAAGTCACTATAGACTATATTCAGAACGTACCGGACCCCGTCAGAAACGAAGATGACGTAAATGCAGTAGTTGCTGCGACAAAAGCATACAATTCTCTCTCCGATGAGGAAAAGAAGCTGGTAACAAACAAACAAGCACTCGAAAAGGCTCAAAACGAGGCCGGAAATATAAATCACACCTCAAACGGCACGACAATAAGCGGGGTTGACTGGAATGTGAAATTAATAGTTACACCGCTGAGTGATAATGAAGAAGAAATGAACTCGTTCGCTGAAGATGTGGATCGCAGAAGTGTGCTTTCGCTTTACAGGGCTGAACTGATAGATTTGCTCACCGGCGAAAACTACAGCATACCGTATGGCAAAAGCGTACAAATAACCATGCCATGCCCCGATCTCACGGGATATAAAAATATAACAGTTGCGCACAGAAATTTGGCGGATAACATGGAATATCTCGATCCGAATATCATCGGCGAAACTGTTAAATTCGCCACGAGTTCTATGGGGCTGTTCGGAGTAGCGGGAAAAGAAATCCCGAATTACTCGAAAAACACTTCGGATATGTCAATTTCTATGGGGAATCTTGTTTCCGACGACGACGAACTCAAAACATTACTCGGAGAAGACCTGAGTTCTGAGCTTGGACACCTTATAGATTTGGAAGATGAAAACAGCAAAAAAAGCAATAACGCCAATGCCGGTGGCGAAAACGGATCGAGAGGCTCGGAAGGTTCAGACTCACTGCTAAACAGTATGGCCAGTGGTATATCAGCTTTTGCAAATTCACTATACAACTGGGCGATGGATAACGAATTCCTTGCAGTCTTGGCGATTTTGCTTCTTGGCTCGCTCTTGATACTCATTATTCTCCTCGCGAATCGCAAAAAAGATAAAAAAGATGACAACATTGAAAAGAGTGACGAATAAAACCGAATAAAAGAACAAATCCCCTTCGCTTTACGGCGGAGGAGATTTTTATTTAGTATCAAAAATCACTATATAAAACTGAGTTCTTATGTTTAGTTTATGCTCGCTTCAAGATATTCTTCAAGCTCACGATCTTCGCGTTTTTTCTTACGGTCGAGCAGCCACAACCCAGCCACCACGATAGATGCAACGGTTATTATAGAAGTTATTATTCCCACGATTATCGTTAATCCGCATCTGTTTTTTTCTTTCATAAAAATTATCTCCTTTTCTTCTCTTAAAACTATAATATATATTTTGGAGACTCAAGTCAATTTTAATTTGTCGAACTTATACTTTTGATTTTCTGAATCTTAATTTAAAAATTTTCTGCCAGTTTATCTGTGAAAAGTATAAATATGTTATGACGGCAAAAATAGCCATCGGAACTAAAATCAGAACGTTCACTGGTTTGAGCCTTTCAATTTCGAAAAATCCATAGAATTTTGTTATTGCAACGAGAAACGCTACAACAACTGAGTATAAAAGCGTTTTTCGTGTACCGTTTAATGGTTTTGAAACATTATAAAGCAATGTAGAACCAAGCAGTGCAGTCAACATTACGGTCAAAAATGAGTATCGTTCTTGGGATATTCCACACCATGAATATATTCCGACACATGCCATCAGAACAGTTACGACAGATAACGCTGCGGGCAAAGATTTTGATAATATATTTTGAAATAAATCCCCGTGAATTTTTTCCCTGTTTGGCTCAAGGCCGAGTATAAATGACGGAATTCCGATCATTAGTGCGCTGATTAGCGTCATTTGTATGGGGATAAATGGATACGGCGCAGGAATTATAAAAAATAAGAAAGCGAGTAAGAATGAATAAATAGTTTTTGATAAAAATAGTGAAGATGAGCGCTGGAGATTGTTGATAGCTTTGCGCCCTTCGGCAACAGCTCTAGGCATAGAAGCAAAGTCTGAGTTAAGAAGTACGAGATGTGCTACATTCCTGGCTATTTCGCTTCCGTTTGCCATAGCCACGCCGCAGTCTGCCTCTTTCATCGCAAGTACATCATTTACGCCATCCCCTACCATTGCAACCGTGTGGCCGTCTGATTTCAGCACTTTAATTATGTCTTGTTTTTGGTTAGGTGTTACTCTCCCGAATATAGTATATTTCGAAACGGCGGATTTTATTTCTTCAAACGATTTTAAATTCGTCGCGTCAATATAATCTTCGGCATTTTTTAGGTTTACTCGTCTTGCTATCTGTGAAACAGTAATCGGGTCATCGCCCGAAATAACTTTAATATCCACACCTTGATTTTTAAAGAAGCTAAGTGTTTTTTCGGCATTAAATCTTATTTTGTCTTTTATGAGTATCAGCGCCATGAGCTGGACTCCGGACGGGATATTATCGTCATCAAAATCAAAACTCGAATGCGCCAGCACCAAAACTCTGTAATTTTTTGAAAATTTCTCGATTTCATTATTACATCCGAGCCGCTTTTCGCCGAAAATAAACTTTACCGCACCGAGTATATACGACCCGCTTTGCGGAATATGCACTCCCGACCACTTTTTATCGGAAGAAAATGGATAAATTTTATCTGCAAACTTATAATTTTTATCGGGTAAAAAGTTTCGTTTGATTGCTTTAAAAGTTTCGTTGTTGTCCGCCAAATTTGAGGTCAAAAACTTTAGTGCTCTTGAAACTTCATCTTTTGAAAAGCTATTTTTGGGGAGTATATCTTCAATTTCAAGTGTACCTTCTGTGATTGTGCCGGTTTTGTCAAGACATAGTGTATCTACTCTTGCGAGTGTTTCGAGCGAATATATGTCTTGCACAAGAACTTTTTTGCGTGACAGTCTGACTACACCTACCGCCAGGACTGAGCTTGTGAGCAGCACCAAACCTTCGGGTATCATGCCCGTGAGGGCGGCAGCAGTACCCTCGATTGCACAAATGTAATTGCCACCTGATGAAGTGAGTTGCCTGTAAAATAGCATGGCACCCATAGGAATTATCGCGATAGAGATTATTTGTATAATTTTTCCGAGCGATGACATAATTTCAGATTTCGTCTTTTTAATTAGTTTTGTGCCTTTTAAAATTGACGATGAAAAGCTATTTTCGCCGATACCTTTCGCTTGAGCCATGCAGTTACCACTCACAACATAGCTTCCGGAAAACAATTTATCACCGACTTTTTTGGTTATAGAATCGGATTCGCCGGTCAGCAGAGATTCGTTCACGCTACACTCACCTTTAAGCACAACACAGTCGGCCGAGATTTGATTCCCACTCTCGAAGATTATGATGTCATCTATTACGATATCCTCTACATTTATATTTTGATTTTTTCCGTTACGAATTACCGTGGCTTCGTTTGATGAAATAAGATTTAATTTATCGATAGTGCGTTTTGCTTTTATTTCTTGCCAAATGCCGATAAAAGCATTGCATATTACAACGCCCATAAACATAAGATTTCTGTAAGATCCAACGCACAAAATAGCAATAGCCAGAACCAAGTTTACAAAATTAAATAGATTAAAAAGATTGTCTTTTATAATTTGTTTAGTGGTTTTACCGGGATTTGTTTTGTCTTTATTTATAAGACCGTCTTGAATTCGCTCTTTTACTTGCACATCGGAAAGGCCAAAATCTATATCCGGGTGGTAATTTTTGATAAAATGCTCTGCATTTTTAACCTTAACCATTGAAAACTCCTTTCAAAAGATCCGATATAATAAATTATAAATATTTTGCGCATTAAGTCAAATTACATTCACGGGAGAGATGAAATTTTGTTATGCCGAATTGTCGATATGAAGAATAAGGAAGTTATAAGCATTCAAGACGGATGCAGAATCGGTTGCGTAAATGACGTGGAAGTGGATATGCTCAATGCTCGCCTCGTCGCGATAATCGTTTATGGAAAACTCAAGTTTTTCGGAATTTTTGGCCGAGAAGAAGATGTAGTTATAAAGTGGGAAAATATAAAAGTCGTCGGAGAAGATACGATTTTAGTTGAATACAATCCGGTTTGCAGACGTAAAAAAACTAAGCTATTCCCAGGGCTTTTTAAATGCTGGAAATAGCCTACTATTTTTAAAATTCTATTATTTAAGCGGCAAGTGTCTCGCTTCTCTTACAAGATTAAAATCTCCGATTGCGGTCAGCAAACTATAAATATCTTTGTCCCTCATTGCATAGTATAAATGTCTGCTTATTATCATCAGGGGAGGGTTATCAAACCGGAATTGTTCTATTTGCTGCAATATACAATAGCCCGCTTCGCTTAATTTTAAAAAATCGAATATTTCTTCGTTTGAGTGCCCGGATGCATATAATGCACATACTTTATCAAGGCTATCGGTCAAACAACGATTTTTAAATATAGCGCGATTACCGAATCTATCGACTCTAAGCCATCCCATACCCTTACTAAAATAGCGCGTTACTGCGTATAGATCCCGGAATTCATACTCGCTGCTACGATACGATACCGCGAATTCACGTAAATCTAAACTTTTCCCCGCAAACGACGAATCAGGCTTTAACGTATCACACAACGCATTCGCCCAATCGTTTAGATCAAAAACTGAGTGAATGTGTTCCGTTATTGCTTTTGGGTAGTAAATAACTTTAACGTTTGCCAGCGGATCTGCGATTTTATCGGTCTCGGCAATTTTGCACATCTCAATCCACTGATTAAGCTCATAAATAACTTTTTCATGAAACTCATCTTTAGGCAATGCTTTTGCCAAGCTCTTATTTATATTTATAATAAGCATAGGCTGAGGCAACGAGTTGCATACCTTTGGACCTTCAGGCAAAAAAAGTATGTTCAAAACACGTCTGCCCTCAGGTAATGTTTCGGGCAATTCTCTCCACTGTCGAGGCACTTCAGGCGAAAGTGCAACCAACATATCGTGAGAATAAGGAACACACGCTTGCTGTACGGTCGGAAATGTCAGTACGGAATCTATTGGCACACAATCTTGACAACCCACCTCATATGCTCCCTCTCGCGATTCATCATCATCTGATTCGGATACTGCTTTATCATGCATCTTTAAACGTTTTAAAAGTTTCAATTTTGCGCGTTTGGTTCGGCTGCGACACCGCTGAGCGACATCCCTCTGTGCCGGCTGATGCAAAGTTCTTTCTTGATCAACTTGTGGACCGTCACCTTCAGCAAAACTAAAGTGAATCTTTTGCCCGACTTCTAATTCGTCGACCGGATCGGAAGCAACCGCAAACATACCAATTGGATTGGCTAATATAGATACTAAAATTATTGATATGATTTTTTTTATTTTATTTTCCCACATTTTATTTCCTTTACTTTATATGTTATATAGAATGAAAAAGTGGCAAATACTGCCGAAAAGAACAAATATGTGCCAAATGGAGTGCATATATTTTACTCTTTTGCCAATCAAATAAACTACCGCTCCAAACGTGTAAAATATGCCTCCTTCAATAAGCCAAAAAAGCTGATCCACATCAAGATTTTGGACAGTGGGTTTTGCCATGATAAGCACGCTCCACCCCATTACGATGTAACATATCATTGAAAATTTTGAAAATTTCTGTACATCAATCGCATTAAGAACTATGCCGCAAACAGCCGCAACACAAACAACCGCGAAAACCAATTTACTTAGAAATCCTCCTACAAACATCAAGCATATCGGCGTGTAGGTTCCTGCTATCAAAACGAATATAGAGCAGTGATCAAGCTTCTGAAAAACGTTCTTAGCCTTTCCAGGCTTCAAAGAGTGATAAAGCGTGGAAACGGTATATAAGCAAAATAAGCTTAAACAATAAACAGCTATGCAAATACAGTTTTTAAGAGTATGGTCAAATTTTTGCAACAGCAAAAAAAGCGCAAAAAAAGAAAGTATAGCACCTATTCCGTGAGAAACCGCATTAAAAATTTCTTCGCCTAGACAATATTCGCTCTTTATCTCCGTTTTAAAGCCACTGGGGCATATTTTAAACATATTCTTCACTCCGGCAAAACATTATATTAATTCTCATTATACAATTTTTTTCTCAAAAAGTAAAGATTTTTTTAATTTGTTGTTTTAGTACATACTTTTCGTAGCATATATTTACTCGAAGGAGTGAAGAATTTTGAAAATTTTTAGTAAATCAATTAAGGAAATAAAGAAAAACCGGCGAGGCGCATTTATGATCTCTGCGGGAATTTTGGTACTGTCGACGTTTGCATGTCTTGCCTACGGGAAGATAAGCGCGCAGATAAATGAGAAATCGGAAAATAAATCCCCTGAAATTAAATCTGTAATACTTGACGCGGGTCATGGCGGAGAGGACGGCGGAGCGGTGAGTGCCGACGGGGTTATTGAAAAAGATATAAATTTATCAGTTGCGCTGAAACTTCGTGATATTTTAAAAGTTTCCGGCTATAATGTTATAATGACGAGAGAAAAAGACACAGCAATATACAATAATGATGCCAAAACGCTACGAGAAAAAAAGCGTTCAGATCTCCATAATAGGCTTGATATAATAGAAAAAAACAGTGGAGAAAACACAATATTCGTCAGCGTCCATCAAAATAAGTTCCCAGATGCCAAATATCACGGAACGCAGATATTTTATTCAACGCATGACCCCAAAAGTATGGATTTGGCGCAGTCTGTGAGGAAATCAATCACGCAATTTCTGCAGCCCGAAAATGAACGGGAAATAAAAGAAGCAAATAAAAAAATCTATCTTTTAAATAATGCAAAAATCCCTGCAATTGTTGTAGAATGCGGATTTTTATCAAATCCTGAAGAATGCAAAAAACTCTCGGATAAAAATTACCAATCCGAAATGGCTTTCAGCGTCTACTGCGGCATAACCGATTATTTTGGTAACAACATTTGATTAAACTTTAAATATATAGTAAAATATCAACGCAGATAAACCAATAAATCAGAAGTATTTATATTTAAAAGGAAGTGTAACTGTGAAAAATCTGAAAAAAGTAATTACAGCGGCTCTTGCTATGGGAATTTCTTTGTGTTGTTTCATTGCGAAAGCGGATACTTTTGAGTTTACGGAAGATTTATTTAACGAAATAGAATATTCCGTCAGAAACTCCGCATTTGTACGTTCAAAATCTGTGGGAATAGCAAGAGAACGTGCGGTTTTTGAGATATGCAAAAAAAGAATCGAATTTCTAGAACATACTATTGAATCGCCTGTTTCGAGCGATATAAAGCTCAACATTTTACGCTACGTGCAGTCATGCGGGATTTTAAGTAAACGATATGAAGACACTCAGCTGCGCAGGTCAAAAACAGAAGCGGAATTTAAGCATAACGCGGGCGTTATGATAGCAGCTTACACGCGCCTAAAAAATGATGTTATTAAATTTGCTCCCAAGGAATTTTCTTTAACGAGCGACAGTAAAGTGGCAAAAGATGATACCGATACGAGTCGTAAAAAAAGAGCTATGACCACACGTGAGGGTCGTAAAGGAGAATTTCACGGAGGAGGACGCTGCAAGCGAAAATAATGAAAAAGTCAACGAATGTTTTTGTCTGTTCTGAGTGCGGTTACGAATCCGCAAAATGGAATGGAATTTGTCCATCGTGCGGGCAAGGTAATACTATGGTAGAGGAAATCCGCGAGCCTGTTTCAAAAAAATCGGGCTCAAAAGTTAGATTTTCGCCGTCAGATGTAAGCCAAATCTGCGTAAATAGTATCGATATAAACGAAGAAGTTAGGTATCACACGGGCTTTAATGAGCTTGACCGCGTTTTCGGTGGCGGAATCGTCAAGGGCTCGCTTTCGCTTTTGGGCGGTACGCCAGGTATTGGAAAATCCACGCTTCTTTTGCAGATTTGCAAGTTTCTCGATAAAAATTTAAAAATTTTATATGTTTCGGGCGAAGAATCAAAAAGGCAAATTAAAATGCGTGCATCAAGGCTTGGCGTAGAAAACGAGAATTTGTATGTAATGACGGAAACAAATCTTAATAAAATTGCCGCTGAGATAGAGTTTACTAACCCCGACATAGTAATAATCGACTCTGTTCAGACGATGAACAATCCCGAATCTTCGTCATTTCCGGGCAGTGTTTCGCAAGTCAAAGAATGCACAAATACTTTCCTTAAGCTCGCCAAATCGCTTGATATAACCATTTTACTCATCGGCCACGTCAATAAGGACGGAGCAATTGCAGGGCCGAAAGTGCTTGAACATATGGTCGATGCCGTACTTTATTTTGAGGGCGATGCACAGACATCATACAGAATTTTACGTGCGGTGAAAAATAGGCATGGTTCTACTAATGAAATCGGCGTTTTCCGTATGGACAGCGTGGGCTTACAAGAAGTTGAAAATCCGTCAATGATGCTCCTTGCGGGCAAGCCGCAAAATGCTTCGGGAATATGCGTAGCGTGCGTAATGGAAGGCTCAAGGCCGATTTTGACAGAAGTTCAGAGCCTCGTCACCGCAACGAGTTTTGGAAACCCCAGAAGAATGGCGACGGGCTTTGATTACAACAGAATGGCGCTGATTTTGGCAGTTCTCGAGAAGCGTGCCGGATATTTCTTTTCGGCAATGGACGCATATATAAACGTCGTCGGAGGGCTGAAACTAGAGGAGCCTGCCGCAGACCTTTCTGTTGCGATAGCGCTTGTTTCCGCTCTGAAAGATATTGCCATAGACGACAGAATCATTGCGTTCGGTGAGGTAGGTCTTGCAGGGGAAATACGAGCTGTTTCGAACTGCGAGCTGCGTATAACCGAAGCTGAGCGACTCGGCTTTGAAAAGTGCATTATTCCGCATTATAATTTCGTTACTCTGAAAAACCCCGAGAAAAAATATAAAATAGAAATAATCGGTGCGAAAACAATTCGTCAAGCAGTCGCAGAGGCGCTTAATCAGTAGATTTTGAAAAATATTCGTTCAGGTGGAAAGAATATACCCCCAGCTCTTTGACTTTAATATTTTCGGTTTGCTCCAGGGCATATTTATAAATTTGCAATTGTTTTTCATATTTTTTGTAAAGCTCATGAATATCATGGACTTTATCCGTTTTGTAATCGATTATCACGTATTCGCCGTTTTCTTCGAAAGCACAGTCGAGTGCGCCTTGAACTACCATAAGAGCGTCTTGAGATTTTGTTTCAGAATTTACTTTATATGCCGGGACATTTACGGAAAACCTGTGTTCTTTGAGTATTTTCCCGCTTTTGGAGATTCTTCTAAAAATTTCAGAATTTATAAATTTTTTGATAGCTTCCAAGTCAAGTGATTCATATTCTTCTTTTGTTAAGAAGCCTTCGCCCAGTAACTTAAGGCATTGATTCTTAGTGTTTTTGGCAGTTATGTGGGAGAAATCAGTATAGCAAACGAATTGGTGCATAGCGGTTCCCCTGTGCATGGGTGTGAGCTTATTTGAGAATATAAATTCGGGCTTTGATGAAGCTATGTAGTCTTCGGAAGTTTCGCCGTGAACTATTTGAGATGCGGAAATTTTCATCGGCAAATTTATTAGTTCGGTGTACGGATACTTGAAATTAAATCTTTTTTCAAAAAGATTAAGCAATTTTTTGTTAGATACGAGAATTGCTTTTTTTGTTTTGGGATAATTTTCGGTAACCAAATCATTATTTCCTTTTTTGGGGTCTATAATCTCAAAATGCCAGTTAAATTCTGAGTTTTCGGTGGTGTGAATGTGTTTTGGCTCCAATGTGCACTTTTCGCATATGTTTTCATACGAGCCGTTTTTAGAAATAGCCATCAAAATCCAATCCAAAAACGAATTTGATTTAAATATCATACTTGGTAAAACAGAATCAAAATAATACGCGGGTGCGGCGGATAACAATTCGCTTATCTTTTTTTGGGGATTTTCTAGCGTGGCAGTCAAAATGAGCTTTTGCTTAGCGCGAGTTAGTGCAACGTAAAGTATCCTCATTTCTTCTGAGATACTTTCTTTTTTATTTTTTATGTATATTGCCTTTCTTATAATGTTGTCGTAGCTGAGGGTTGAATCGCTGTTTTTTGTTTTTGCGCCGATTCCAAGCTTATGATTTATTAAAACAGAGTCTTTATCAAAATTGAATTTTGAACTGCAGTTCGCCAGTATGCATATTGGAAATTCAAGCCCCTTTGATTTATGTATGCTCATAATTTTTACCGATGTTTCGCCGAATTCCGAAATTTCCGCAGGTTTTAAGTCTTCACCACGGTTTTTAATGCCGTTTATAAAATTTAAAAATCCCGAAACGCCGGAATGGTTGTCTTTTTCGAAACTTCTTGCGTATTCTGAGAGTTTTATTAGATTCGCACGTTTTCGCTCCCCGTTTGGATCCGACAAACAAATAGATGGATATGCAGTTTTTTCGTATATAGCTTCAATGACTTCATCGCACGGGCATGAGGCTGCCAAATTTCTATAATATTCCAGTTCTGATATCAGTTTTTCTATTTCTTTGTCGTTCGGATTTTCTTTATAAAACTTTTTTAGTGCGAAATAAAGCGGGACTTTGGTATCGGCTTTGCGAATTTCGGCAATTTTATCCATCGTAAAGCCAAAAATCGGCATAAGCATAGTCGCGGTGAGAGGTATATCAAGCGTAGGGTTGTTAATAGTTTCAAGTAGCGAAATTATCGTTGAAATTTCTTCGGTTTCGAGGAATTTATCATTTGTTTCCGCCAAGGTGGGAATACCGCATTGCTGCAGAGTTTCGCAGTAAATATGTGCGCAAGATTTGTGGCTGCGCAGTAAGATACAAAAATCCGAAAAATTTGCAGCGCGTAGTTTGCCGCCTGATTCTACCTGATACCCTGACGAAATAATTTCTAGTATAATTTTGGCGATTTCCGCAGCTTCGGTTTTATATTTGTCTTCTTTATCGGATTTTATGATTTTGATAGATATATTGCTTTGCTTTTGTGGAGAATAAATTGCTCCGGCTGTTAACTCTTCTTCTGAGTTATATTCTATTTCGCCGGCTTTTTTTGACATCAATTTTTTAAATATAAAGTTTATACCGTCTATAATTTTTGAGTCGCTTCGGAAGTTCTTCCCAAGGAGTATTTTTGCCGGGAATAAAGGATTTTCTGAGGAATAAATAGAGAACGAAGCTTTTTTGCTTATAAAAATATCCGGGCGAGATTGTCTGAATTTATATATGCTTTGTTTTACGTCGCCAACCATAAAAATATTTTCTTCATTTCGGCTTATCATCTTGAAAATTGTATCCTGAAGTTCGTTGACGTCCTGATACTCGTCAACCATTATTTCTTCAAAACTTTTTGAAAGTTCCTCGGCGAATTCGTTTTTTGAAAATTCTCCATTTTCGCTTTCATCGGTTAAAAGTTCGAGCGTTTTGCGTTCCAAGTCGCTGAATTCCAAAATATTTTTAAGGAGTTTTAAAGATTTCACTTCAGTCTCATAATCATTTACCGCGTCAAAAATCGCGCCAAATACTTTGCGAAGATATTCTGTAGCGTTTTTCGTATCTGCTTCTTTAAATTCGTACAGCTCCGCCAAGCTTTGGAGCGTTTTTTTGAAGTATCCGTGGCAATTTTTTATTATGTGCATACCGTAGGGCGCGTCGTTTTCTTTAATGGGTATAAATCTCTTGAAATTCATACCCTCAAACGCGCGGGATACTCCCGAAAAATCATCTTCTTGAAGTGCTTTTAAAATCAAATTTAAGGTTTTGTGGTCTCTGCTTACGAGTTCGGAATACTTTTTTTCTAGAGTTTCATCTGAGTGCATAGCCACGCTCATACGTTCTAAAATTTGTGCTAAATCTTCGCATATTTCTTTTGTGTGACTTATAATCAGTTCTTGCCAAATCGAATTTTTGCCGTTTTCTAATCTATACATTTCCAATGTCTTTTTCATCCATAGCTTTGGAAACGGCAATGATTTTGTAAGCTCATATATGTTCTTTATAACATTTGCGAGTGAGCGGTCGTCTTTTTCCGAAGTGAACAAATCGGCCGCGAGGCTTCTTTCTAGCGACATTTCTGAAAAAAACTTGTTGAGAGTTATTTCCATAGCCTCGTCTTGAAGTTCTTGGAGTTCGCTTTCTTTTGCGATTCTAAATTTTGGCGAAACTCCCAATTTGAAGAAATTTTCTTTTACCAAATTCGAGCAGAAGCTGTCTATTGTGCCGATGTGTGCGGACTGCAATAGCATTTTTTGCCTCATTAAATTTGTATCCTCAGGATTTTCGCTTATGAGTTCGGAAAGTCTTGCGGAAATTCTGCTTCTCATTTCCGCCGCGGCGGCTTTTGTGAAAGTTACTATTAAAAATTTGTCTATGTCAACGGGTTTCTCTGAGTCGGTTATTTTTTTAATAACACGTTCGATCAGCACAGAGGTCTTCCCCGATCCTGCGGCTGCGGCTACTAGTATGCACCCGCCATGTGTGTTTATTGCTTGGTTTTGTTCATTCGTCCATACTTTACTCACCTGAGATTTCACCTCTTTTTTCGCTGATTTGCGCAAATATATTTTCGCGGCTTTCGCCCGACTTAATGTTTTTGAATGTTTCTTTGCCGTAATTGCATATTTGCAGGTACTTACAAAAATCACAGCTTGGATTTTTCCCCGATTGCGCGGTCGGGTCTACGTCAAAAACTCCGTTTTGAATATGCACCCCGACTTCTTTAATCATCAATTCTATGTACTTAAAAATATCTCTCATTTCGTCAAGATTAGCGGTGCACTTATCGCCTTTGATTATCTTTCCGCCTTTAATTTTCACGGGTATAAAATCGCCGTTTAGAGAGCCGTCCATAGCCCTCATAATTTTCTCGTCGCTAAGTACAATACCGCTCATGCACATTTCTTTTTTTATTTCTTCATCGCTGTTTTTGCCCGGTTTTACTTCAAACAGCGGTTTAAGCGCTTTAAAGTATAACGCACCTGCGGGCACGGCATTTTTATATTTGCCGGTTCCGTTTTTGCTGATTGTGAGGAGGTATATCAGCATTTGCATATCTATACCGCCGAGAATATTTCCGAGCTCAAAGGTTTTTTTGCCCGTTTTATAGTCGATAATTCGTACATAATTTTTACTATCATCTTGCATAGTATCCACGCGGTCGATTTTGCCTTCGATTTCAATGCTGAAGCCATCTTTGAGGGGAATTTTAAGCGGTTTTACAGCACCTTTTGGAGAAATCTCCAGTTCGCAGTCCGAGATAACGAATTTGCTCTGTTTAAATTCTTCTATGAGCCGCTTGATGAGCATAATAGCTGAATTTTTTGATTTTTCGATTATGTATTTAACTCTGGGGTTTTCAGCGGTTACCTCGCCCAAAACGGATTTTGCATAGCTTTCGATTATTTCAAAAATATCGTTTTTTAGAGCGTCCTCCGGCACTTTTAAAATTTGATTTTTCGGATACTTTTTAAAAAGTTTTTCGAGCATACGGTGCATAAGATTGCCATACTCGAGAGCGCTGAATCTCGCAGGTTCAAGCGGTTTTAAATTTAGCCCGTATTTGCAAAGATACCCAAACGGACATCTGTAATAACTTTCTATTTGTGAAGCCGAAAGTTTAATGCTTTTTCCAAAAAGCTCCTGTGCGTTTGCTTTATTTTTAAACCCGAATTTTTTCGGCTCGGCAAAGTTTTTCAAGGTGCTGAATCTTTCTGTGAATTTATTTGATTTTTCAAAGTATTCTTTGAGAGTAGTTCCGATTTCCGAGTGTTTGTTTTTGTACGCGCAGTAGATATTAAACGCCGAGCTTTCCGACCAAACCGAATCGGTTATTTTGTGGCTGCTTCGCGTATCTGTTTTGATTTTCGGGAAAATTTCTTTAATTTCTTTTATTACCTCAGAAGGATTTTTCTGCTCCCCCTCATAATCTATTCCCGGCCAGCTTATGTATAGCTTCTCGGAAGCGCTGCAGAGAGCAGTGTAGGCCAAAAATTCTTCTCGGAGGAGTAGATAGTTTTTGTCTTCGCAGATTTTAATCCCTAGGTTTTCAATTTGAATAGTTTCGGATTGTGTGAACACTTCGGATTGGCTGACAGGTGCTGGGAATTCACCTTCTGACGCGCCCAACACAAAAACAACTTTAGGGCTTTCAAGTCTTGCGCCGGGAATTTTCGCTGCTATTACGCAGTCTCTGCTCTGAGGAATAGACGAGCAATCGACCGATTCTAAACCTGATATCAAAATTCGTAAATATTCTTTTGCGGATATAGTTTTTGTACCCATAATTTGCGAAATTAAGCTGAGAATTTCCATAAGTGTATCCCAAGCTTTGGCTTCTTTTTCGGCAGTGTGAATGTTGCCGGAATTTTTTAGATTTACATAAAATTTTTTCAAGTTTTCGTTTGCGCGAATTTCAATTAGAAAGTTATAAACAGCTTCCGAGATTTTGTTTGCCGACGTTTTGTTTTTGATTTGATTTTTGAGATTTATAAGCGGGCCAATAACTGCGTTTTTCGTAGCATTTATATTTTTCAAAAGTTCGGCGTCTGCTTCGCTCCAATTATCGCAATAGCCCTGCAGGTGAACGCAGAACTCACTCTCCCATTTTTTTGATTTTATATTCCATAAAAGCGCATAGTTTTCAAGATTGCAAATTTCTTCCGTTGAAAATCCTAAAAGCTTCGATTTCATATATCTGATGACATCGGAAGTTTGAAAATTCGAAATTATCGAGTCGAACGCCGAAATCACTAAATTAATGAGAGATTTATTAAGAATTGTTTCGACAGAATCTAAAAATAGCGGAATATTATATCTTTTAAAAATACTTTTAAGAGGAGACATATAGCAATCTGTATTTTTGATAAGGATTGCGATATCTTGGTATCTGTAACCGTTTTCAATTACCAATTTGCATATATTTTTTGCAGCGTTTTCGCATTCTTCATAGACGTTTAGAGCAGAGTAAATTTTTATATTTTCGGGAGTTCTGTCAAATTGTGCTTTTTGAGCGCTAAAAAGATTTTCTTCAAGCGATTTGAGTTCGTCATTTAAAAATCTTTTATGATTTTTCAAATTAATCGGCTGCGAAATTTTAATTCCATTTTTTATGGCTAAATTTTTAATATTTGTAATAGTTTTGCAAATCGGGGCAAATAAATTTGTTTTATTTTCCGCTGTGCTGTTTGGATCGGTGCATAGTGCCATGTATACGCTGCCGGCTTGTTTTAAAATCAGTTCTATTATGCTCAATTGCTGGTCGGTGAAATTGTTGAACGCATCGAAAATCACTGTATATCCGTCAAAAATGTTGTGCTTTTGCATGGCGTGCTCGGTTATATTCATTTTGTCATTCGCGTCGATAAATTTTCCGGCGCAGAGTTTTTCATATTCGCTTAGAATAGCGGATATTTCCTTAAACTTTTGGCTTAGTATGTTTTTATCGAAATTTTTTAGTACTTTTTCCAGCTGTTTGTGAGTGATTTTTCTTGATTTAAGTTCTTGAATGGTATCGAGCAT
Organism: uncultured Clostridia bacterium; assembly: GCA_947305745.1. GTDB lineage: Bacteria > Bacillota > Clostridia > Oscillospirales > Acutalibacteraceae > UMGS1491. The sequence continues at coordinate 42,301 of CAMZEH010000005.1, forward strand.
TATTTTTTCTATATCGGTTTTGAAGTTGGGTAAGTATATGTGGAGATTCTTCTTAACATTTTCTATTGCCGCGCTCATAATAATATTTTTAGTTACGTCATTTATAGATTGGCTTATCGGAAGTTTAAGCTTTCTCATCACAAAATCGTGAAGTCTTGAAAAACTCAGAACGTTAACTTTATTGCAGTCCGCGTTTCCCAGCATATTCATGATTGCTCTTTCGCTTTCAAAGGAATTCTGCTCAGGAACAATTAAAATTATATTTTCCCCGCCGTTTTTGATTTTTTTTTGTATTATACTTTTTAAGAAATAGGATTTACCGCTTCCTGTGCGTCCAAGAACAAAACTCAGCATAATTTTCCCCCTTAAATCGACATAAACATAATATATCATTTCGGAGCGATAAGCAAAAACATAAATATTGACATTTGGATTTTTTTAATCTATAATATATCTATAGTCGAGGTGTAGCTCAGCTGGTAGAGTGCTTGGTTTGGGACCAAGATGCCGCAGGTTCGAGTCCTGTCACCTCGACCACTCTATTTTTGAGCATTCGTGCGGGCAGGCGCGTAGTGCTTTTATTTTGGGAGAATATGAATGTATAAAAAATATTTGAGGTTATTTTTTGTTTTTTTATTTTCGTTTGAATTTTTAATCCCCTCTTTCGCTTTAAACGAAAAACAGAAAGCGTTTATCGAGGATCTTAGCGCAAGAATCGGTGTGCCATGCAAAAAATTTATGTTCGGTGTTGAGGGCAAGAGTGATGAGCCCACTTCACCGGATAATGTGCCGTGCGCATTGGTACCGATCCGAAATATCCCCGAGCATAAAGAGTGCATGAAAGCTATGTTTGGCAGCAGTGGCGATGCGGAATATATGCGGTACTATCTTGGGGGAAAACTTTCCACAGATGAGACGGTTGAGAAAAGGGTTTCTTATTCAGTAGAAAGAATGAGCGGTGATACACCGCAATCTCTCACATTCATAATCACATACGGCGATGAAAGCGTCGGAAGAATAGCCGTAGGTCCGATAAGTCTTGGCTCTGCTTCAAACCCCGAAATAGGGTACTCAATCAAAAAAGAATATTCAGGTAAAGGCATAACAAAATCTGCAGTAAGATGCATTTTGGATATTATGCGCGAAATGACTTTTGGTAAAAAATATCAATTCAAGAAGGTAAGAGCAACTGCAAAACCCGACAACAAAGCGTCGAATGCAATTCTTTCGGGGTTGGGTTTTAAAAAGAGTTCGAAGATGGTCGATGACGGATACGGGAAAGAAAACGAATATTTTTATGAATTCGGCTAGAGGAAATATGAAAAATCTACTTAAAAAAAATGACGTCATAAACATAAATATACAGGATGTAACGCTCGAAGGCATGGGCATCGGGCGGCACGAAGGCTTGGCTGTTTTTGTGCCTCAAGCTGCTGTTGGAGATATTTTGAAAGTAAAGATTATCAAAGTAAAATCTTCATATCTGATAGCTAAAATAGAGGAGATTTTGGCGCCCTCAGATGATAGAATAAAATCTGACTGTAAAATAAGCTCGTCCTGTGGGGGCTGCGCATTTAGGCATATTTCATATGAAGCAGAACTTAAAATAAAACAAAAGCATATTTCGGACTGCTTTGAAAGAATAGGCGGATTTAAAAATATTAAAATCGAGCCAATAGTTGCATCAAATAATATTTTGAATTACCGAAATAAAGTTCAAATTCCTCTGACTTATAGCTCTGAAGGTCAAATCATCTCAGGATTTTACGCAAACCACAGCCACCGAATAGTTCCGTGTGAAGAGTGCTTGTTACAGCCGAAAATTTTTGATCAAATAATAAAATATGTAAAAAATTTTCTCACAGAACATAAAATTTCAGTTTATAATGAAAACGTCAAAAAAGGACTTATCCGTCATATATATCTGCGCAGTGCCGATAAATGTTCGCAGATCATGCTGTGCATTGTAACAAACGGCGAAAAAATCCCGTATGCCCATGAATTCGTAAAAAAAATTACTGAAAAATTTCGTAATATAAAAAGCATATTCATAAATGTCAATAAAAAAGATACGAATGTAATTCTCGGGGCAAAATTTATAAAACTCTTTGGTAATGACTGTATTACCGACACGCTTTGCGATAAAAAATTTGTAATTTCCCCCGCTTCGTTCTATCAAATCAATCATGATCAAACCGAAATTCTTTATAAACTGGGGGAAAAATGCCTTTCGCCCCAAAAAAGCGATATTGCTCTTGATCTTTACTGCGGAATAGGAACAATCGGCCTCACAATCGCGAAGAAAATTCATAAACTTTTTGGAGTGGAAATTATCCAAAGCGCCATAGAAAATGCACGCCAGAATTCCCTTTTTAACGGCATCACAAACGCAAAATTTATCTGCGCCAATTCGGACGACATCGTCAAAAATAAAATTATCGGCGAAAAAAGTGCAGATATTGTAATTGTCGACCCACCGAGAAAAGGCTGTTCTGATGAGCTGATAAAAAATTTGATTAAAATTTATCCTAAAAAAATCCTCTATATTTCTTGCAATCCTGCGACACTTGCAAAAAATTTAAAAAATCTATGTGAAAGAGAGAAATACAATATATCTTTTGTTGCTCCCGTGGATATGTTCCCACGTACAAGCCATGTGGAAACGGTGGTACTGCTATCGAGAAACGAAAATTAACCATTAAATTTAAAGCCACGCATTTTGAGCGTGGCTTTAATATCACTTCTATCTTAACATATCCGCGAATTCTGATTCCGTCAGTATTTTTACTCCGAGTTTTTTTGCTTTATCATATTTACTGCCCGGATCCTCGCCGGCTAAAACATATGACGTATTTTTTGAAACGCTCGATGATACTTTTCCGCCCATGTTTTCAATAATCTGCGTTGCTTCGCCTCTTGTATAATTTTCGAGCGTCCCAGTCAATACAAAAGTCTTTGAAGCAAAAACATCATTGATTACTGTCGAAACGTACTGCATATTAATACCATTGTCTCGTAGTTTCTCTATCAAATCGCGATTTTTCGAAATGCTGAAATAACTTATTATACTTTGTGCAGAAATTACGCCAACACCGGGAATTGAACATATTTCTTCCTCCGCCGCAGACATCAGACTATCCATGCTTATAAATTTTTTTGCGATTAATTTCGCGGCCTTTTGCCCAACGTGGCGAATTCCAAGCGCGAAAATCACTCTTTCCAAACTTTGAAATTTTGATTTTTGAATGGAATTTATAAGATTTTCAGAGGATTTTTTGCCCATTCTTTCCATCGACTGAATTTTCTCAGCACCAAGCTCATACAAATCGGCGGCTGAGCTTATAAGGCCTTCCTTTACCATCTTTTCTACGAGCGTTTCGCCAAGGCCTTCGATGTCCATCGCGTCCCTGGAAACAAAATGAATAATATTCCTCACAAGCTGAGCAGGGCAATCGGTATTTATGCAACGCACTGCAACTTCGTCGTCTATATGAACGGCCTCGGAGCCGCACGAAGGGCATTTTTTCGGAAATTCAAATTTCTGCGAATTATCCGCATGACTTTCAACTTTCACGACTTCGGGAATAATCTCGCCCGCCTTGCGAATAACAACTGTGTCTCCGATTCTTATGCCTTTTTCCTTTATAAAATCTTCGTTATGGAGAACAACCCTCGAAACTTGCGAACCGGAAATAAACACAGGCTCTAAAATTCCCGTAGGTGTAAGCACTCCCGTACGCCCGACGTTTATTTCTATATCCAGGACTTTGGTTTTCTTTTCTTCGGGGGGGTACTTGAAAGCCTCCGCCCAGCGTGGAAATTTCGCCGTACTACCTAAAATTTTTCTTTGCTCAAAATCGTCGATCTTGACGACCGCTCCGTCTGTCTGGAACGGCAAACCAAGTTTTATATCTCCAATTCGGTTGATTTCATCAATAATTTCATCTATCTCACCGCAAAGACGATAAAAAGGCAGTACGGGGAAACCCAAGCTTTTCAAGAAATCCAGCGACTCTTTATGCGAATTCAGTTTTTTGCCTATTATATCTTGAATATTAAAAACGAATATCTGTAAATTTCTGGAAGCTGTAATTTTTGCATCTTTCTGTCTGAGCGAGCCCGCGGCGGCATTCCTTGGATTTTTAAATGTTTTGAGCCCCTCCTGCTCTTGTTTTTGCGTCAGGTGCAGGAAACTCTCTTTGGACATATACACTTCGCCACGCACTTCCAAAAACTCTAAATCTTCAGAAATTTTTTTCGGAAGTTCCAAAATCGTTAAGATATTCTCGGTTATGTCCTCTCCGACCGTTCCGTCGCCGCGAGTCGATGCCCTGACGAGTACACCATTTCTATACTCTACCGAAACCGAAAGCCCGTCAATCTTCGGCTCAACCACATATTTCGGAGCGTCAACAACCGCTCGAACTCTCTTATCGAAAGATACAATTTCATCAAGCGAAAATGAATCATGCAAACTCTCCATTTTCACTTTATGCTCCACAGGTGAAAATTTAACAGAAGCTTTCCCTCCCACAACGTTTGTAGGTGAACTTTCACTCACCACTTCGGGGAACTCATTCTCCAGCTCCTCCAAAGCTTTTACAAGCATATCATACTCGTAATCGTCAATTTCAGGGCTGTCGTCTTCGTAATACTTTTTATTGTGATATTCGATTTCTTTTCGGTATTTTTCCGCCAAAAGCTTGGCTTCTTCCAACGTCAACTGCGCCGACTTCCTTTACTCTGATTTTTTATTTAATTAAAACTTCTCTATCTCCTCGGACGTAACTCTCGCTTTGATAAGTTTGCCGATTTTTGGAATGTTTTCAGAAATACAAACTGCCTCTTTAAAAATTTTCTCCGCTTCATGGCATTTATATTCATCGGAAGAATAGAACGTCGCCAAAACGTCGCCGGTGCTGACTTTCTCGCCAATTTTTTTATGAAGCAAAATTCCTGCGCTATAGTCAATGCTATCTTCTTTTTTCTCACGTCCGGCACCCAAAATCATGGATGCTTTACCTAAACTTTCTGCTCCCATAGAATGTATATATCCGCTATCCCATGCGACTACATCATATTTTATTTTCGCCTCGCTAACGTAATGATCGCCTTCAAAACTGCTTATATCTCCGCCTTGGGCTTTGACCATCTCCTTAAACTTTTCAAAAGCAGAGCCGTTATTTAAGGCATTTTCCGCCAGTTTATAACATGTTTCGTAGGTGCCTTTATCTGCCAAATAAAGCATATTTGCCGCCAAAACGAGCGAAACTTCTTTCAAGTCTTGTGGTCCCGACCCCTTCAGAACTTCGCACGATTCACGGACTTCGAGAGCGTTCCCGATCGCTTCCCCGAGCGGTGAATTCATATCTGTAATCACAGCGGCGACTTTTCTACCAAATCTTGAACCGATACTTACCATTACTTTGGAAAGTTCGACCGCATCTTCGGAAGTTTTCATAAATGCCCCGTCGCCTACTTTAACGTCAAGAAGTATGCAGTCCGCGCCCGAAGCTATTTTCTTGCTCATTATGCTAGACGCTATTAGAGGCTTACTTTCAACCGTTGCCGTGACGTCTCTGAGAGCGTATATTTTCTTATCGGCCGGGACAAGGTTTCCACTCTGGCTGACGACGCTACAACCGACTTTCCTCACGATTTCAAAAAATTTTTCATTATCAAGATTGGTTTTCATACCGGGTATCGAAGCGAGCTTATCTATCGTGCCGCCCGTATGCCCGAGCCCTCTGCCCGACATTTTTGCAACTTTCACACCGCAAGCAGCGACGATTGGAGTTACTATCAGCGTGGTTTTATCGCCGACTCCGCCCGTGCTGTGCTTATCAACTTTTATGCCATCTATCGCACTTAAGTCCATTCTATCGCCCGAATCGAGCATACACTCCGTCAAAGCCTCGCACTCGTCATCGGTCATGCCGTTTAAATATACCGCCATCAAAAATGCCGACATCTGATAATCAGGTATTTCGCCACTCACATAGCCTTTTATCAAAAAATTAATCTCATCTTTATCAAGTTCAATTTTATCGCGCTTTTTCTCGATTATATCGTATGCTCTCATTCGTCTATCTGCCCCCATTATCCGCGCTTTGCATATCTTTTACTATTTTCACTATCCTACTCGTACCAAGTCGAGAAGCTCCTAGATTTATGAATTTTTCGGCGTCCTCGAGCGTCTTTATGCCACCCGCCGCTTTTATTTTAACACTCGGCGAAACATATTTTTTAAAAAGTTTTATATCTTCGAAAGTTGCGCCAGACGTAGAAAAGCCCGTAGAAGTTTTTATAAAATCCGCGCCGGATTTCGAAACGATTTCACACATTTTGATTTTTTCTTCTTCGGTCAAAAGGCATGTTTCAATGATTATTTTAAGAATTTTCTCGCCGCAAATACCTTTGATTTCAGCAATTTCTTTCAAAATGTAGTCGTATTTCTTATCCTTGAGCGCGCCGATATTAATTACCATATCAATTTCATCGGCTCCGCTTTTTAATGCCGAACTCGTTTCAAATTTTTTCGTTTCGGTATCGTTATATCCATTCGGAAAACCTATAACAGTGCAGATTTTCATTCTATCTTCAGTATAATTTTTCGCATCAAAAACATAACACGGCGGAATACACACCGAAGCGGTGGAATATTTTACTGCATCGTCGCAAATTATCTTAATATCATCAAAAGTCGCAGTCTGACTAAGCAGCGTATGGTCAACTTTGGATAGAATCTCTTGTAAATTCATATTATAACCCTTTCTGATTGAAAAGCTCAAAAAAGTGCCATTTATCTGGCACCTTTTTCATACGGCACTCCCGAAGCTCTTGGAGCTGACGAGCGTCCGACAAAAATTATCAGTATAAGTATCGTTAAAACGTAGGGTATCATCGCTAAAATCGTTGATGGGACGTGCAGTACACCGCCGTCAAGCATAATAACAAGCGCCTGCGAAAACCCGAAAAGCAAACACGCTCCATAGGCTCCCCAGGGTTTCCACTTGCCGAATATTACCGCCGCCAAAGCTATAAATCCTTGACCGCTTATTGCTATCGGAGTAAACTGCGAAATAACCGCCAAAGTTACTGTGCCTCCGCCAATTCCGGCCAAAATTCCGGACATAATTACACACGCGTATCTCGAACGATACACAGGAACGCCCAGAGTATCGACTGCCGCAGGGTGTTCGCCGAGCGCACGTATACGAAGTCCCCATTTGGTTTTATAAAGCACAAACCAGGTTACAACTACCACAGCCAGCGCCAAAACCACACTGACATCGATATTAAAATTAGCAAAAGGAGTACCTTTTAAGTAGGAAAAAATTGCAAGCTTTGGAAGTTTTTCGGGGACGGGATACGTAATTGATGCGCCATCGAAAAAATATCTCGAAAGGAACATTGCAAGACCCGGCCCGATGAGGTTTATGGCTATGCCCGAAACAGTCTGGTCAGCTCTGAAACTTATCGATGCAATCGCATGAAGGAGCGCAAGCACGCCACCCGCAAGCCCTGCACAAAGGAGTCCAAGCCATGCACTATGCGTGAAGTATCCTACCACGGCACCCGTGAGCGCGCCGATACTCATCATACCTTCAATACCTATGTTCACAACCCCCGAACGCTCGGAAATTACTCCTCCTATTGCCGCCAAAGTAAGCGGCGCAGAGTACATAAGCGTTATGGAAAGGGCGATTAACAAACTACTGAGCATTTTTCCTCTCCTCCTTTTGCAGATATCTATTTACCCAAACCGGAATTATTCTGACGAGCGCCACGAAAAATACTATCGTACCTATCATTATATTTACGATATCCGAAGGAGTTCCGATTTTCGATTGTAAAGTTTGGCCTGCGTAAATCAGTGCGCTAAACATAAGTCCCGCGAAGATACAACCTATCGGAGATGCGCCCGCGATGAGTGCTACCGAAAGACCATTAAACCCATAATTTTCAAAAACTGACAATACATGTAAAACAGGTGTTGAACTGCCCGTCAATGAAAGCACTCCTGCAAGCCCCGAAAGTGCGCCTGAGATTAACATAGTATAAAAAATGTTTCTCGTAACGTCTATACCGGCATTTCGCGCCGCATCGGGGTTTAGACCCGACGCTCTGAATTCATATCCTTTTTTTGTCTTGTAGATTATCACCCAAACGAGTACCGCTATTACTACGGCTACAAGAAAATTCAAATTAAAATCTGTTTTGAGTATTATATCGTTCAAAATCGGATGTGCTTGCAGGTATTCCCGACCGTCGTGTGAAAATTTCCAGTCGTAGAAAAGAAGCGTTTGACCCGAATGATTTATCGGAAAGGTGCCGTCGCTATCGGGCTTGTGGAACATTTCGGAATTCGCTACGAAATTACACATATAAAGTGCAATCCAGTTAAGCATTATGCTTGTAATTACCTCGTGAATACCGCATTTTGCCTTGAGCCAGCCGACTATTCCGCCCATCAGTGCGCCCGCCAAAACTCCTACGCAAATCACAAGAGGGATCTGTATAAGCGGGTGAAAATTACATTTTATCCCTACAATAGAAGCCGCTATGGTAGAAGCTATAAACTGCCCTTCGGCGCCCATATTGAAAAGCCCAGATTTAAACGCGAGCGTTACGCTGAGCCCCGTTAAAATTATCGGAGTGCTTTTGATTATCACGTTTACGATGAATTTTGCCCTTGAAAACACCGCATTGAACATAACGGCCATGGAAAGCGACGGGCTGTAACCCGTGATGAGGAGTATCGCACACGCGACTATGAACCCTAAAAACACGGCAATACACGTACACATAAAATTCGTTTTCAAAAACTTGGCTATGTTTTTAGTCATTCTCCTTTACCCCCTGCCATCAAAAGTCCTACTTTATGTTCATCAGCTTCTTTTTGGTCGAATTCCCCGACTATCTCACCGCCGTATATGACAGCGATTTTATCCGAAAGATTTAAAATTTCATCAAGTTCCAGAGAAATGAGCAAAACGGCTTTTCCTTGATCTCTGAGATTGACAAGCATTCTATGTACAAACTCAATAGCCCCGACATCTAAACCTCTCGTCGGCTGTACGGCTATCAGCAAATCGGGATTATTGGCTATTTCACGCCCGATTACGAGTTTTTGCTGATTGCCGCCCGAAAGATTACGTATTTTTTGATGTCTACACTTCGCGGGACGAACATCATAAGTTTCGATAATTTGTTTTGTGAATTTATCGCGTTCTTCGTGGTTCAAAAAACCATTTACGCTAAACGGCTTTTCACGATATTTTTCCATTATTACGTTATCCGCAACCGACATATCCAAAATACAGCCGTATTTATGGCGATCCGCATGAATGAAAGAAATTTTACTGTCGAGAACATTCCTCGTATTCGTATTTTGAATTTCTTTGCCATGCATAATTATCTTACCTGAGTCTGCATATCTACGCCCCAAAATGCACTGCAAAAGTTCTGTCTGACCGTTGCCCTCAATACCCGCCAAACCATATATCTCGCCGCCTCGAATTTTCATGGAAAGATTTTTTACAGTTTCTATGCCGCGCTCACATCTAACGCTGAGATTTTGAATTTCAAAAATTGTATCGCCCGGCGTCATTTCTTTCTTATCGACAAACAATTTTATCTGTCTGCCTACCATTTTTTCCGCCAGACTTTGTTCTGTTTCGTCCGCTACATTTACACGGTCTATAAACTGTCCTTTACGTATAATCGTACATGTTTCGGCCGATTTTTTAATTTCTTTTAGCTTATGCGTTATTATTATTATCGTTTTACCGTCTTTTTTGAGGTTTTGCATCGTTTCGAGAAGCTCATCGACTTCCATCGGTGTAAGTACGGCTGTCGGCTCGTCTAAAATCAGAACTTCCGCTCCACGATAAAGCGCTTTTAAAATCTCGACCTTTTGCTGCATTCCGACCGAAAGATTTTTGACTTTCTCTTTCAAATCGACTTTCATTCCGTACTTTTTAATTATCTCAATAACCTTTTTTCTGGCTTTACGCATATTGAGAACACCAAAGAAATCCGTCGTTTCGTTGCCCAAAACTATATTTTGCAAGACAGTAAATTTATCAACAAGCATGAAATGTTGATGAACCATACCGATACCTTGCGAAATCGCTGCGCTTGGCTTACCGATATATGTTTCTTGACCGTTTAAATAAATTTTGCCATAATCGGGATTATACATACCATAGAGGATATTCATGAGCGTACTTTTACCCGCGCCGTTTTCGCCCAAAATGGCGTGTATTTCACCTTTTTTTATATCGAGATTAACATCATCGAGAACTCTGAGCGGCCCGAAATATTTGGTTATTCCGTGCATTTGCACCGCATAATCTTTGCTTACACCTTGCATAGTTTTTCCTCCCTACTCAAGCCAAACGCTTCATAAAATCTTCATATTTTTCAGAAGTGCCGGGGGGTATTATTTCATCATTGCAGATTTTATTTTTGATTTTTTCAACTTTTTTCATAACCGCTTCGGGAATATTGGGATTATCGTCAGGTATACCGACGCAGCCCTCTTTGATGCCGTACGAAAATGACTGTCCGCCTAAATTTTCGCCGTTCATAACCCTTGAAGAAACTATATTTATCGCCTTACCGACATCTTTTATTGCAGATGTAAGAACGTTTTTCGGAGCAAGTTTGCTTTGATCCATATCTGCGCCGATTGCGTATTTTCCGGTTTCTTTTGCGGCCTCTATAATGCCCGTTCCGCCGCCGCCCGCAGCGTGGAATATAATATCACAATCATCAAACATTTTTATCGCTATCGCTTTACATTTTGCCGCGTCCGTAAAGCTCTCCGCATATTGAACTTTAACCGTTATATTCTTGCCGAGCTGTTTTGCGCCGTACGCAACGCCTGCACGGTAACCATACTCAAACTGATCGATCACCATGCCTTTTATTCCGCCCACAAATCCGACGGTATTCTTTTTCGTTGTCAGAGCAGCTATGTACCCTACCAAAAACGACGACTCTTCCGACCTGAACACAACTCCCGTAACATTATCGAGAGTATTCTCGCCGAACGAATAATCTGCTATCGCATAATTGATTTCAGGGTTAATCTTCGCGGCATGCTCTATGACGTCGGCAAGTTTATAGCCTATACCCCATACGAGATCCGCTTTTGCATCGGCAAATTTATCGATATTTATGAAGAAATCTGAAGCCTGAGGGCATTCGATATACTTGACTTTTGCGCCTGTATTTGCGCTGAATTCTTTCATGCCCTTCCATGCCGATTCTTGAAATGACTGATCGTTAATTCCCCCTCCGTCGGTTATCATACCCGTGAAAAAGCGTCCGTCGTCTTCAAGGTCGGCCGAAGCATAATTAAACGTCTTAACTCCCATGTAGCCAAGCAGCGCCAAACATGCACCGAGCACTATAAAAAACGATAATTTTGAAATTATTTTCTTCATAATTTCCTCCAAAAATTATTTTATGCAAAAAGGATAAGCTATTTTAAAACCGTTGCCAAAGCCAGAGTTACCATGTCGCCAAAACCTTTTTCGCGCTCCTCCGATGTAAGGCTTTCGCCTTTAAAAACGTGATCCGATATGGTTACGATGCAGAGTGCATTCTTTTTGCTCCTCGCTGCGTTCATATAAAGTGCCGCAGCTTCCATTTCGACGGCTAAAACTCCCATATTACGCCACTTTTCCGCAAACTTCTTATCTGTGTAAAATCCGTCGCTTGAACATATATTTCCGATATGCATTTTTATCGGCATTTCTTTAGCCGTTTCGACCGCTTTACTAAGCAGTTCATAGCTCGCTATCGGGGCAAACAAACCGCCGAGTTCATACTGAAATCCGTAGTTCGAGTCGGTACAAGCTCCCATAGCTATTACTATATCCCGTACAGATACGTGATCTTGCAAAGCTCCTGCGCTACCTATCCTTATGATATTCTCCACATCATAAAAATTATAGAGTTCATAGGAATATATCCCGACTGACGGCATACCCATGCCACTACCCATTACGGAAACTCTTTTTCCTTTATATGTACCGGTAAATCCCAGCATGCCACGGACTTCATTAAAACACTTCACATCGCTGAGATAATTCTCTGCAATAAACTTCGCGCGCAGAGGATCGCCGGGCATCAACACCGATTCGGCAATATCTCCTTTACTCGCCTTTATGTGCGGAGTTGGTATTTTATCAGACATTCAAAACAAGCTTTGTTGCAGATGCAATCGGCAAAACCCCAAAAACTTATTACCGCAACAAGCTCTTTCCACCACCTTTTTAAAATATATAAACATATAAATGGCTTAAAAACAACTATTTAATTCGATTTTTTTATTTTTTGAAATTTACGTGTGTTTTTTTAAATATTTTTTGTCAATTTAACAAGTATGAGAGTAATTTTTCAATAAAATTATTCTCTCAATCGGATTTTAGCATCTTTTTAAATGTTTTGTCAAGAATTTCAGCAGATTTTTGAATAATCGGGCCTCCGGCAAAAACGCAAAATACTGTTATAATTCCTACAACTCCGCCCATCATCCAGCCGAAAAGCAGTGTCAAGGCGTCCAAAATGATTTTTACGACCCCAAACGGTCTCTTGGTTTTGTCGGTTATAATAACTGCCGCCGCCGTCCAAGGGTCAATACCGATATTAACCGCCATAAATCCGCCGAGACCTATAAAACAAAATACACAACCTACGAGCGATGCCGCTATTTGACTGACGTTAATGACCCAACACATAACATTCGGTATATTTAAAAGTCCGTATGCCCAGACACCGAAATCTATAAATGCGCCTAAAACCATCAGATAGATTACAGTCCCAATATGTATATGATTAAAAACGTCTAAAAACTTAATATTTTCTCCCTTTTTCTTTGCTTTTTTTCGTGCATCCAAAAAATCGAAAATAAGCACCAACAAAATTAAACTTCCATTGAGTATCGTCGCTACCTGCCCTGCCGTCATTCCGCTAACTACGCTCAGCCCATCATAAAATACAGTTATCGGGTCTGCGCCCTGATCTGTCGCCAAGTTTATTCCACAGCCTATCCCCAAAAGTATCAGACTCAGCGTACAAATTATTATTTTTTCTATCCATAAAATTAATGATTTTTTACTCAGTTTTAATTCCATTTTATGTAACCTCTTTTAAAAACGACTTTCCTTTATTTTTTTCTTTTATCCCCAAATATTCCAGAACCGTTGCGCCCGTATCCGCAAAACCTTTTCGTGTACCTAAGTTTACGCCCGGTTTTATGAGGTCTCCGTAAACTATCATCGGAGTATATTCGCGTGAATGGTCGGTCGAAGCCGTTGTCGGGTCGCAGCCATGGTCGGCGGTTATTATCAAAACGTCATCTCCGCGCAGTTTGGCGCAAATTTCACTTAGTTTATCATCAAAATATGTAAGTGCCTTCGCATATCCGTCAACGTCGTTACGATGCCCGTAAAGCATATCGAAATCAACCAAATTCACAAAACACAAGCCTTCAAAATCTCTGTCCATTATCTCAAGCGTCTTGTTTATACCGTCCGCATTGCCTTTTGTCAAAATTTTCTCCGTTACGCCTCTGCCGGCAAAAATATCGCTTATCTTGCCGACGGCTATAACTTCTTTTCCGCTTTCTTTTACGAAATCAAGCATAGTTTTTTCGGGCGGCGCAAGTGCGAAATCATGGCGGTTTGTCGTGCGCGTATAATTCGGATACTCGCCTGTAAACGGTCTGGCAATTACACGTCCGACAGCGTGCTCTCCGCAAAGCATATCCCTTGCGATTTGGCAATATTTATATAAATCTTTTATCGGAACCACAGCTTCGTGCGCCGCTATTTGAAACACACTATCCGCCGACGTGTACACGATTAAATCGCCTGTTTCCACACTCTCTTTTCCGTAATCCTTTATGACTTCCGTGCCCGAATACGGCTTGTTACAAAGCGTTTTTCTGCCCGTCAGTTTTTCAAATTTTTCTATTACATCTTTCGGGAAACCGTTCGGATATGTAGGAAGCGGTTTTTTGGATTCTATCCCCGCAATCTCCCAATGCCCGATTATCGTATCTTTGCCGTTAGATATTTCTTCCATTCTGGCATAGCTCGCAGTCGGGCTACTTTCATCTTGCTCGTAATCCATGCCGTCAATATTGAAAAGCCCCATTTTTCGCATATTCGGTACATGGAAATTTTCATTTCCCCAGCAAGCTTTCATGGTGTTGCTGCCTTTATCCCCATACTTCTCGGCATCGGGCATCTCTCCTATGCCTACGCTATCGAGAACTATCAAAAATACTCTTTTCATACTATTTATCTCACTCCGTATAAGTTTCTATTCACAAATCAGAATATTTACCAAGCACACATCTCTTCTAAATCAGGTATAAACATCTACTTTTTAGGCTGTTTTGCCAAATCTATAAATATAGGCTTATCGGGTATTTTCCCCTCTAAAATGTCGGGCAAATAATCCGCCAAAACAACCGGATATATTACTTCTTTGCAATTCTTTATTTTATCAAGCGAAAACCACTCTAATGTTTTTGCCACAGGTTTTTCTTCATCGGTTAAGTGCTCTAAAGTAACTTTTTCGTTGCTTGTTTTGGCATATATAAAGCTCTGATTTAAATGCGTTTTCTTTCCATGCATATCCAAATCAAATTCTCCGTACCAAACTACGTTTCCAAATTTGACGTCACTTTCTTTTAAACCTGTTTCTTCAAAAAGCTCACGTTTTGCCGCTTGTAACGGAGTCTCGCCGTCCTCAATTTTACCTCCGACCAGGTTCCAAAATCTACCATTATATTTACCTTCTTCATTTTTTATCCCTTTGTCGTCAACCGCTAATAACAATAGTTCTTTCTTTTCATTAAGCAAAACAATTTTTATACTGTTTCTTACATCGCTCATATTTGCTACCTCCGAAATTCAAGCTAAAATAGAATTTATTTTTCAAACGGAAAATCCCCCCGAACATACCGCTATCATTTTTGCTTTGCTTTTAATATTTGACTTCAACCTCGTTGATGTTATTAAAAATCACTCCGTTCGGCTGATATATCTCAAAACTTCCACCGTAATTTTCGCCGACTATTTTTATTTTATTTACTCCCTGAACACATTTTGCGGATACATCGCCTTCAAAATGCTCCTTATCTTTCTCCGATATTACTTCTGCCAAAACCTCGACTTCTGAATTTGGCTTAACCAAAACCAATTTTCCCTTACCCGAGTTTGCATTAAATTTGATGTGTAAAACGGTTTCTGTGTCTTGACCGACATTTGCCTCTAAAACAGAACAAAAACCATAGATTTTTTCAAATTTCCCATAGTGTTTTCCGTTGTCTAAGGGCGAAATACTACAACACATTGCGTTCATATGTTCATCTGTATTTGCTAATAATTGGTTATTGCTATAATCATATTTATTTGCCATTGATTTATCCTGGTCATAACTATTACCACATCCTGAAAGCATAAGCGGTATGGCAGCCAAAGCCAATATTTTAAAAAATTTACTTTTCATATCTATATTTACTCCCTTTTATTCAAATTCTATCCGAGTGTCAATTGCTCGCAATCTGTCGTTTCGCTGCTCGGCATCTTGCCGCTCGCATTTTTTGTTCCTTTATCGTCAACCGCATACATTTTCTCCAATTTCAAAATTTTGTCATAATTTAGTGCGCCACAATCCAAAATCTTATAAAATCGACAAACCAATGGAAGGCTATGGCTGAATACAAACTTTTATTTTTCAGGAGCCAAACCGCAGGTATTCCGAAAACACAACACATATAAGTAAGGTTTAATACCGTTCCGATAGGATTAGTGACAAAATCGCTTGTGGGGTAGTGCATAATACAGTGAGGAATTATCAGTAAAGCATATGTGAGAACAGTGGCAAACTTTGTCTTTGGAATCATACCCTTAAACGCATTTAATACAAAAGCATAGAGGAAAAATCTAAATACAATTTCTTCACTTATACCAGGTTGCAATGCTTGCACGGCTGCGGGGAAAAATCTATCTATACTAAACGGCGGCAGAGTGTATCCGTCTTGTATGTAGTATTCCAAAACATTGAGTATTGCAGGCAATATGCCTATCAAAAGACCAAATCCGACATGATTTAAAACGGTTCGACAATTAATCTTAAATATCTTATTTTCATAACTATACTTTCTGAATATGCAGCAGGCCGAATAGTAGGCAATAACCGTAATGGAACCAATTACAGGGTTAAAACCGCTTTGCAAAGACATAGCTACTCCGAATACTATTGCGGTAACCAAATCCAAAACGTAAAATTTATGCATTTTAAATACATAAAATACAGATACCAAACCCGCCAAAATATAATTCCAATACCAAAGAGATGCCAGCACTCCGATGAAACCAAACCTTATATTTAAAATGGGAAAGCTAAATAACAACATGAATACTGCAAACAATGCTATGATTTTCGAGTTGGCTTTAGTTGATGTTTTTTCCACACTCTTTTACCTCCTTTTTATTAAAATTTTATCCGAGTGTCAGTTGCTCGCAATCCGTTGTTTCGCTGCTGGGCATCTTGCCGCTCGCAGGTATGTTCTTCGCTCGGTAAATCTTCTCATCGATAAATCTCCCGAGTTGATATTCCTCGGCGCTTACTACCCTGTGGCCTTTCTTTTGTTTCATAACAGCTACGCCTTGCGTGTTTTTGGTTTGCTTTAGGTTCACTGCGGCGCTATTAAATATCAGTATTTTGCCCGACGATGACGTGAGCAGAAAATCTTTATCCTCATGCTCATAAAATGCCGTTACCAACTTATCAAGGTCACTATATGCCTTGATTAGTTTTTTACGATTTGTCTTGGTTTCGTACGCTTTCATATCCACTTTCGAAACCTTTCCGCCCGCAAACACAAAAAGCATATAACCGCTATAATCGGTAGTTACCGCCATATAGACTACTTTCTCATTTTTATCAAACGAAAGCGCCGCCGGTATGAATTCCCCTATGCTGCTGGCTTTGGTATCCGAAAAGTTGTACCCCTTCGCCTTATATACTTGGCATTTATCCGTAAAGAACAACAATTCCGAATGGTTACTGCCCTCAACCTCTTGCGTTACTTCATCGTCAATCTTTAGTTTTTGCTCCGAGTTCATTTTTAGCGATTGAGGTGTAATCTTCTTGAAATATCCCTCTTTCGTAATGAAAAACCTTACGGGATAATCGGGCGCTACTACCTCTTCCTCATAAAATTCGGTATCCTCAGGTGAAATAAGCAGGCACTTCCTCGGCTTACCGTATTCTTTGGCAATCCCAGTAAGCTCTTTTACTATTATTTTGTATATTTTCTTCTTTTCGGAAAGAATACTTTCGAGTTCTTCTATCTCTTTCCTAAGGCTCTCTATCTCGCTCGTGCGTTTAAGTATATATTCCCTGTTCAAGTGGCGCAATTTTATCTCCGCCACGAATTCCGCTTGTATTTCGTCTATCCCAAAACCTTTCATCAAATTCGGCACTACGTCTTGCTCTTCTTCGGTTTTGCGGATTATTGCTATCGCTTTGTCGATATCCACAAGTATCTTATTAAGACCCTCAAGCAAATGAAGTTTATCCCGTTTTTTCGCCAGGTCAAAAGCCGTCCTTCTGCGTATGCACTCCGCTCGGAAAGCCGTCCATTCTTCCAGGATTTCTCGCACTCCCATGACTTTCGGTGTGCCACCGACAAGTATATTAAAATTGCATGAAAATGTATCTTCAAGCGGCGTGAGCTTAAAGAGCTTTATCATCAATTTATCGGCATCAACGCCTCTTTTTAAATCGATCGTTATTTTAAGGCCGTCAAGTCCCGTTTCGTCACGGATATCGGATATTTCACGTATCTTACCCGCTTTTACGAGTTCCGCTATCTTTTCGATAATTATCTCACTCGTGGTCGTCGGCGGAATGCTCACAACATCTATACAATTGTATTTTTTATCGTAGCTATACCTCGCACGGACTTTTATTCCTCCACGACCCGTTTTATATATTTCCTCAAGCTTGGCTTTATCATAAATTATCTCGCCGCCTCCCGGAAAATCGGGCGCCAAAAGTGTCGATGATATATCATGTTCGGGATTTTTTATATATCCAATCGCCGTTTCGCACACTTCTTTCAAGTTAAACGGACATATCGAGCTCGCCATTCCGACCGCTATACCCGTATTGGAATTTACCAAAACAGACGGGAACGTACACGGCAAAAGTGACGGTTCCTTTAATGTGTTATCGTAGTTCGGCACGAAATCTACCGTATCTTTATCTATATCCTTAAAAAGTTCTTTACATATACTCTCGAGCTTGGCTTCCGTGTACCTTGACGCCGCGCATGCCATATCTCTTGAATAAAACTTACCGAAGTTTCCTTTTGAATCGACATACGGGTGCAAAAGCGCCTCGTAACCCCTACTCATACGCACCATGGTGTCGTAAATTGCGCTATCTCCGTGTGGGTTGAGCTTCATCGTCTGCCCGACTATATTCGCCGACTTCGTACGTGTGCTGCCCAGAAGCCCCATTTTATACATCGTGAAAAGCAGTTTCCTATGCGATGGCTTAAATCCGTCGATTTCGGGTATCGCCCTGGACGTGATAACACTCATCGCATACGGCATATAGTTTTTTTCGAGCGTTCCGACTATCTTTTCTTCGACAATCTCGCCCGCGTTATATATAACTCCGCTAACATTTGATGATTTTTGTATTTTTTCTTTGTTTCTTCTCGTTGCCAATTTCTCCACCGCCTTTTTCTAACTTATATCCAAATTCTCAGTATATAAATGTCCGTTTTCAATAATATATTCTTTCCTGCCCGAAAGGTCATCGCCCAGCAGTATATCAAACATTCTCGAGGTCCTTTCTGCTTCTTCGGGCATGACTTTTATCAGTCTTCTTGTCTTTGGGTTCATGGTCGTGAAATTCATCATATCGGGCTCATTCTCACCCAATCCTTTGGAACGCTGAATAGTATATTTCTCGCTGCCAATTTTTTTGATGAAATCTTCTTTTTCGCTTTCGTTATAGGCAAAATATGTTTCTTTCTTGGTGGTTATCTCATAAAGCGGCGACTCCGCTATAAACACTTTGCCCTCTTCGATGAGTTTCGGCGTGAGTCTATAAAGCATCGTGAGCAAAAGCGTTCTTATCTGAAAGCCGTCCACATCGGCGTCCGTACAGAGTATTACTTTATCCCACTTGAGCAAATCTATATTAAATGATGACAAATCTTTCGCCGTCTTGGACGTACGCACTTCTACCCCGCAGCCCAGAACTCGTATCAAATCGGTTATTATCTCGCTTTTGAAAATTCTATTGTAATCCGCTTTTAGGCAATTGAGTATCTTACCTCTTATGGGTATAATCGCTTGAAAGTGCGGGTCTCTAGCCTGTTTACATGCGCCGAGTGCCGAGTCACCCTCCACTATGAAAAGCTCTCTCTCGGAAACATCTTTACTGCGGCAATCCACAAATTTAGCCACTCTACTCGCCATGTCCATGGTACTTGTAAGTTTTTTCTTTATATTAAGCCTCGTTTTTTCAGCGTCTTCCCTACTGCGCTTATTTATCAGCACCTGATTACCGATTTTCTCCGCATCTTCGGGGTTTTCTATAAAGTACACTTCCAAATGGCGTTTTAATTCCTGCGTTATAGTGTCTTGTATACCTTTGTTTGTAATGGATTTTTTAGTCTGATTCTCGTACGAAGTAACCGTTGAAAATGAAGAAATTATTACTACCAACGAATCTTCTATATCCGAAAAACTGATTTTATTCTCGTTCTTCGTATATTTTCCGCTTTGTTTCAAGTATGAGTCAATTTGCGAAGTAAACGCACTCCGAACCGCTCTTTCGGGCGCTCCTCCATGCTCCAAAAAGCTTGAGTTATGATAGTATTCCGCTAAATTTATCTTATTCGAAAACGCAACCGCTATATCCGCTTTTAATTTATAGTACGGCTTATCTTCCCTGTCACGCACTTTAGTCTCAAATGACCAATTTTGCACGGGCGTCAAGTACTCATTGCCAAGAAGCTCCGAAGCGTAATCAGAAATCCCGTTTTGATATAAAAATTCTTGTTCCCTATTACCTGTTTCGTCCTGGTATTTAAGGACAAACTTTATACCCGCATTTACTACCGCTTGCCTTTTTAAAACGTCGGCAAAATATTCGTACGGAATGGAAATATCCGTGAATACACTTAAATCGGGCTTCCATTTTATCTTTGAACCCGTATCTTTACGCTTATATTCCTCTTTTTGCAGTCCGCCTATGTTCTCGCCTTTTTCAAAATGCAATTTATATAAAAAACCGTCACGTTTTATCTCGACGTCCATATACTCCGAGGCATACTGCGTGGAGCAAAGCCCCAAACCGTTAAGCCCGAGCGAATATTCGTAGCTTTGCTGATTCAACGTATTATATTTTCCGCCCGCATAAAGCTCACAGAAAAGCAATTCCCAGTTGTATTTTTGCTCCTTATTATTAAAATCAACAGGGATTCCGCGACCTTTATCTTCGACTTCTATCGAATTATCTTTAAAACGCGTGATTTTTATGACGTTTCCGTGCCCTTCACGAGCTTCATCTATTGAATTCGAAAGTATCTCAAAAACAGAATGTTCGCAGCCTTCAAGTCCATCTGAGCCGAAAATAACTCCCGGGCGCTTACGGACTCTATCGGCTCCCTTTAACGAAGATATACTCTCGTTAGTATATTTACTCCTACTCATTATATATCCTCCGTGATTTTTAGTTTAATCAAGCAATTTATTATACCTCACATTAAAGTGTGGGTCAAATTATCGAAAAGTATGCCTTGACAATGTTTAAATAATATTATATAATGATTGCAGAAATAATAACTTAGAAAGGAGAACTGATTATGAAAATCAAAAAAGTAATTAGTACAATCTTGGCATCAATACTATCTATTACAACTCTGGGAAGCATAGCTCCGGCTCATGCCGAAGGAAACAAAAATATTTCCTTTAAGACGGACGCCAAACCCTTCGTTCCCAGGAATAGATCAACAAACACCCCAGGCAAAACCTCTCAGAGCCCGGGCACGACGCCATCTATGACTACTCTAGCAAGTACTGAAGCCCAACCCAGCACCTCTATGTGGTTACACCGAACAACCTCTGGTAGCTCAACCGGATCATCCCCTCGGAGCCCAGACGATATGTGGAGCAGCGGAACGACTATTAGTCAAAGAGATACTGAATACATATTAAAGGCATTAAAGGGACTATTCACGAGAACCGGTCTAGAAATAGAAATTCCGGGAGATACGTATTCAACAATAAACAGTGTTTTTTTGTACACTGTTTTGTACGAACTATATAATTTGTTCTCGAACCCAGAATACGAAGCTATAAAGCAAAGATGTATAGAGTGGTTAACAAGCGGTTCATTCGGAGGAAAACTAGTTATAGACGTTAGCACCACACCTACATCACCAAGAGATCGATTCCGTAGGAATACAGAACTTGACGCCTTCCTTAAGACAAATATGTACGGTTCTACAACTATGTTAGATCTTAAATCTCCAACCTACAGTTTTACCATATTCCTCTCATCTGTATTTTTTGGCAAATATGGCGAACATGGCGAACGTTTAGAATCTGAGATTATAGACAAAGTCAGAAAAAAAATTGAGGCAGATAATCCATATTTGAGGGATACCAAAGCATTACAAAAAACGCATTACGCTCCTTTTACTTATTGTGCGCATGAATTAATAGGCTGCATCATTTATCACGCCTATTGCAATCATATATACCGTACCACATATCCTAATCACTTCATTGGATCACAAGAACACTTGAAAAAAAACGTTCTGATGAATCCAGATTTTAATGATGACTTGCAGAGAATGCGGCCAGACCACAAGCGAGGATTCACCTGGGGCTCCTATTTCCCGAAGGAGGATGTTCCCCGGACGAAGTGGGGCCGGAGCTTGTTGCACTACCACAAACAATTCGACGGAATTGGCCCGGAGATCGAGAGCTATTGTGAAGATGCATTAAAAGAGAATTTAGGGCCATGGTGGGGAGAACCGGATAAACCTTTTTACACTTGGTATGCCAATTATAAAATAGCCCCCCCTACGCTTAAATCCACAGATCCCACAGCAATGATTAATATTCTTTTTATGAAATAACAATCTTAGAAACGCTCTACCGTAAAAACGGTAGAGCGTTTCTCATACGCTGATTATTACATTAAATTTGACATATGCAAAATCTGTTCGATTATAAATACCGCTGCCGCTGATGAAAGTGCAACTACTATCAGGCTTCTTTCGAAATACGCAAGCACCACAGCCACCACTACGCCGCCCATTGCTGACCAGAAATTGGATGTCGAATGGAACACCTCTGGGAAAGCCATAGACGTAAGCACCGCGCAAGGAACGTACGCCAAAAATGATTGTATAAACTGATTCTGTATTTTCTTTTTAAAAAAGAGTAGCGGTATAATTCTAAAAAGTATCATTACGCCGGCCATTGCTAAAATGGCCCATAAGAACTGTTGCTCACTCATTTACAGCTCCTCCTTCATCTGTTTCCGTTTCATCCGCTTCCTGCTCCTGCTTGACAGGGAATGCAATCGCGCCTATTGTAGCCGTTACAACCGCGCAGATTATGATTATCAAACCGGGTTGTAAATGCGCTTTTATCGCAGGGATACATTCCATTATAAAACTCATTGCCAATGCTATCAAGGTGACTATTGCAACCGGTTTTGAGTGCTTTGCCGGGGGTATGATAAGTGCTATGAACATTGCGTAAATCATAATTCCAAGGGCTGATATCACAGGTTTAGGCAAGAAATTCGTAAATAAAATACCGGCAGTATTCCCGATTAAAAAGCCCAAATACGGGAAAACCGAGATACCGAAAAGATATGGCGCGCTCAACAATCCTTGCTGCTTCATCGCAACAACATAAATTTCGTCAGTATTGAAAAACCCAAAAATAATTCTCTGGAGCGTTCCCATGCTCTTATCGAATCTTTGAGCTATCGAAATAGAAAATAATATGTAACGACAATTCATAACAAAAATTGTGAGCGCATACATCAAAATTGAAGTTTCCATACCCGCATAAAGCGTCTGAGCCGCAACTTGACCCGAGCCGCTATAAATAAGGAGTGACAAAAGCTCCGCAAATTTAAACGGCAGACCTACTTTTGCTGCCATTATTCCACACGCAAGAGATATCGGTAAATATCCGAGTCCTATCGGCAGACCGTCTTTAAGTCCTTTCATAAATCCGCCGCGCCGGGCGAGTTTAGTTGTGTTTTCCAATAAAACCACACCTTCTGTTTATAAAATTACGTCATCTTTAAAGAATTGTTTCATTGTTTTAAACCTTTGTAAAATGACTACATATAATGATATTATATTCATTCGCAAAAATCAACAGCATCCTGCAAAAAATATAATTTTTATGTTTAAAAAAATTCCTTAAATATTTGTTGACAATTACCTTATCCTAAGAGTAAAATAAGTTTCTATAATCATACTATTATTTTAAATAAACAATATTACCAAAACTTAAAAGGCGGCGAATTTATGGAATGCATATTTTGTAAGATAGCGAAAAAAGAAATACCCTCTACACTAGTATACGAAGACGAAAAAATTGTGATGTTTAAAGATTTAAATCCTATCGCACCCATTCATCTTTTGGCAGTGCCGAAAAATCATATTTCGTCGGCAAACGAAATCACGACCGAAAACAGCAAAATTATTGCGCATATTTTTGAAGTAATCGCAAAAGAAAACAAAAATTTAGGTCTTGAAGACGGATATAGAATTATTAATAATTGTGGCAAACTGGGCGGCCAAACCGTAGAGCATATACACTTTCATATTGTAGGCGGAAAAGAGCTTTCGTGGGCCAAGCTATAAAACAATTTTTAAAAGAATAATAGATTAACCTCGTGAATTGCGATATAATGTGATCTAGAGGTTATTTTTATTTGGGGAAGGAGCAAAATTATGAAGCGGCCGATGTTTCTTATAGGATTTGTGTATCTTTTCGCGTTGGCGGCGCTTCAAAATATCCCTGAAAAAAATTTGATGCTTGCTCTGATAATTTCTGCGTTCGTTTGCGTCGGTTTGGCTCTCGTACCCTTTTTCAGAAAAAACAAAGCTATTATTTTTGCCGCGATAACCCTCGCTTTTGCGGCGGGAGTAAGTTTTGCAAATTTTAAAATAAACATCGAACCCGTTCAAAAATACGATGAACGTGAAGAAATTATTTCCGGAATTATAGACGATTTGCCGTACGAAAAAAACGGCACTTTACATTATAAAATTAAAGTAGATCAGATCGGCAAAGAAGAAGTAAAACCATTTAACGTAATGATTTTTTCAAATGCTCCGCTAGAGTGTGATTTTGGCGACCGCTTTTACTGTACAGCTCACTTTTATATTCCTCAATCTTCATACTTTTTCGATTCAAAACAGTATTATCACTCGCGCGGAATTTACATAAACGCATACGTGAAAAACCCTGACGACACTTACACTTCTAAAAACGCAGCGAGCGGGATAAAGTATCAAATTATAAAACTACGCGAAAAAATGCTCGGCGCATCTAAAAATTTCTTTACAGAAGATATCGCAAGCGTTCAAAACGGAATATTTTTGGGTGAGCGGAACGACATTGAAAATTCACAAAGAATAAACTTCCTAAAAAATGGAATTTATCACTTAATTTGCACGTCAGGAATACATATTTCAATAATAATGGCAGGCTTTTTATGGCTTTTCAGAAAACTCAAACTCGGGCAAACGCTATCGCATCTGCTCGCCATAGTGCCGCTGTCACTTTTCGTTTTGATGACGGGCTGCAGCCTATCGGCAGTCAGAGCGGGTATTATGTGCGTGATTTATTTGCTCGGAATGGCGCTATCAAAAAAATCCGACTCACTCACTTCACTTGGGCTTTCCGTGTTTTTGATATGCCTTGTAAACACAGAATCGGCGCTCAGCCTCGGGCTATGGCTCAGCGCACTCTCGGTTCTGGGGATAATCCTCTTTAACAAAAAAATATTCTTATTTTTGAGCGGTAAACTTAATAAGCAGTTATCAAGCAACTTTGCGATAAAAACAGTAATTTCAGCGGTATCGGTTTCGCTCTCTGCGAGCATTTTTACCGCTCCGCTGACAATATTTTATTCGGGAATTTTTTCACTTTTTGGAATTTTCACAAACATTATATTCATTCCTCTCACCACGCTGATACTAATTTTCGCACTCATACTTGCGACCCTTTGGGTTTTTAGTGCGCCGGCGCTTGTTATGTATCCGTTTGCGTTTGTAAGCGGAATGGGCGTTAAATTATTTATAAAATTATCCGATTCCTTCGCCAAAATTCCTTTTTGTTACGTCTCGCTTGACTACCCGTTCATAAAATTTTGGATCGGAATTATTATTTTAACGCTTGCGGTATGTCTAATTCTTTTCAAACCGGCAAAAGCTCTTCTTTACAGCGTTATTATCTCCGTAACTTCGCTAATTTGCGGTATTTTTTCATATCAGATTTTTAGTTTTAACAGCGCTCAAATATCATTTATAAACGGTGGCGAAAGCGCGGCATGTATCATTCGAAAAAACGGTCGTACAGCGTGTGTATCTTGCTTTGGACAGAAAAATTATACCAAAAATTTTGAGGACTTCTTAGAATGCTCCAACATAGATGATATCGATTATTTTGCGGTAACAAGTTCGGAAA
Source organism: uncultured Clostridia bacterium (assembly GCA_947305745.1). Lineage (GTDB taxonomy): Bacteria > Bacillota > Clostridia > Oscillospirales > Acutalibacteraceae > UMGS1491. Next base: position 68,091 of record CAMZEH010000005.1, read on the forward strand.
ACCTGCCTGACAAATTCATAAAAAATGTTACTGAAAATCATAAAATAAACTGCTTTGTTTTGCCTTCTGCCAGCGCAGAATATATCTCAGAAAACGAAATCAAACCGATATACTTTGATACCCAACTACGCTCAAGCATGTGGGGTAGAGATTTAATATTAGAATCATTTACCGAAAAGGATTGCACATATACAAGAATAGATATCGATAACATCAAAATTCTAATTATTCCGAGCGGCGGAAACGCAAGCGGTATTCCCGAAGATATGAGAAACTGCGATATACTTTTGAGCTACGGTATGCCAAAAAATTTCAATAATATAAATTGCAAATCTACAGTGGTATATGGCCCTCAGCATATTGTGGCGCAATCTATTCCAAAATTTCCCACAAATGTTAAAATATACAATCTGACCTACTATGGCAAACTAAACATAACCCAAAAAAGCAACGATTATAAGATAGGAGTTTAAAAAATGGCTAAAATGAATTTGAGCGAACTTAAAAAAAGCATATCCGAAAAAAATTTCCGCAATCTTTATTTCCTCACGGGTGAAGAATATTTCGTAAGCAAATTTAAGAAAATAATAAGCGACTGTTTGCTTGGCGAAAACCAAAACGATTTTAATATGTTTAAGATTTCTTCCGAAAATCTCGACATAGAAAAACTGGAAATAAATATCGATACATATCCAATCGGCTCGAGCAAAAAATGCATAATTTTAAACAATTTGCCTGCCGAGCAGTGGAATGACAACGACCTTGAAAATTTTGAGAAATTACTTAAAAACATTCCCGATTTTACTGTTTTGATAATTGCTCAGACCGAAAAAATGTCGAGCGCAAAAAACTCAAACAAAATTAAAAAAATAGAAAAAGCGTGCGATAACTTCGGAGTTTACGTAAATTTCACCACCGAAAAAAGTAATATTCAAAGTGAACTTATAGATTATGCCGAGAAAAATTTTGAAAAAATACTGAGCAAAAACTTGGCGGAAAAACTAATAAACAAGTGCCAAAATCACAGCGTTCGGGAACTTTTTAATGAGGTTAAAAAAATATGCGAATTCGAGACGGAAAAAACGATAACAGAAAAATCGCTTTCTGTTGCGAACGAATCGAAAGAAAAAATTAAAATTTTTGCACTGCCGAAATTAATTTTGGCGGGCGAAACAGCAAAAGCTCTGGAAATGCTAAACACAATGCTTGATCAAGGCGAAGACCCCATTGCTCTCATTGCTATAATAAGCGGAGAATATATTGATATGTTCAGGGTTAAAGCCTTAATAAACAGCGGGCGACCTACGTCGATATTAACCGAGATTTTTGATTATAAATCTAAAGAATTCAGGATAAAAAATGCCGAAAGCAACTGTAGAAATCGGAGTTTAAATGACATTAAAAGAGGTCTTGCGCTACTGACCAATGCGGATAAAAAATTAAAAAGCACGACCATATCTTCAAAACTGATATTAAACGAAATCGTCATAAAACTATCATATAATGATTGACTCATAACAAACATATTTCGTAATACAATCACCACTAACACAATTTAGTTAGTGGTGAATTTTTGTAAAATCACGTTTATTGCTGCAATCTCAAGCTTTTTTAAAGCAATGCAAAAGCATGAAACCGCCTGCATTCAACATGCTAATATTTCTATATAAAAATATCGAAGGTAATATTAGGTATACCCTCGATACTTATTACAAATTATTTTGTTTTGCCGAATATTTTACGATTCTTTTTGAGCGTAACAAAAGCTACCATAGATAAACTCAACCCCAACACTGCGGACCATATCAAAGCGCCGGATTTATCGCCGGTGACTATCGAACCGTATGTATCTGGCAACCATTTTGCATAAAGTGTAATGTCTTCGGTGATTGGTGTTTGGAAATCGAAAGGAATAGTGCACGCGGAATCTATGTACCATCCTCCGAACACATAACCAGTCGCAAACATATTTCCCGGCTCGGTTGCAATCTCTCCAACGGCAATCCTTTGCGGATCGGGCGTCTTTCCGTGTCCTTGGTTATTAAATGTTACCACACGGGAGTCAAGCCGCGGAATAGTTCTGGTTTGTACATGAGAAGAATCATTTTTACATTTACGCTGTTCCGTACCTTCTTCATATACAGTCGGTTCTTTAACTACTTCCCATTCTCCCCATTTATGTCCGGTAGCAGCATCAACTATTGACCTTACGCGGCTAAGCTCTTCGTCGCACTCTTCACATCTCACCACATCATCATGATGACCCGGTTTTGTACAGGTAGGCGACACTACATCTTCCTTTTTCGGCCTGCCGGGAACGTGTTCCAAATCCATACCTATCGTCAAACAAAGCCTATTTGCTATAGATTCGGGTTCGGGCCCGCCGAAAGTGTCCATCTCGAAGTCTAATAATTCACCGTTATTAACGGTTATTGCATCTCTATCTAAATTTTCATTAAAAATGTAAGGCCCTCTGTCCAAAAGATCAACTTTAAATATGATACTTTTTTTGGCATTAAGCGGATATTCGTTTTCAACATAATTCACGCCTTCTTTTTTTAACCACCATGCCGAACCCGGAGCAATTATGTAACCCCCATCCGATGGAACAGATATGTCAGGCGAAGGATCCGTTGCATCATTAATTTTTGTCCCGCAAGTCATGATACCATTCACGTCTAGAGTAACACTATTAATGCTTTGAGGTGTTGAGCCTTCCAACACTCTTTCCGTTTTAAATGACAGATACAATTCTTGGTCATCTTCATATGCGGCAGAAGGCAGCTGGATAGAAGTGGAGCTTGCACTACTGGTTATGTGGTTAGTTTCGGATTGTACTCCCGAGAGATACATCTTTGGCCCCGAGCTGCTCAGAGCATATCCATCTTCCAGAGTTATTTCGACGCTTACACTGCCAGACGCCTCAGCTGTAACTCTACTTGATTCAGGTCTGGAACTGTACATTGATGGATTATACTTAGAAAGTTCCACGCCATTAACCTTAACGCTGGTTACAGCTTTGTGATAACTTTCTTCACGCCAGCCAACGATGTCAAACGAATTGGCAGCATGAATTCGAAAAGGGACTAAAGCTAAAATAAAAGATAGTGAAATAAAGAAACACTGAACTTTTCTTAAATATCGCATACTAGCATCCTCCTTGCAAAATATTATGTGTAGTAAAAACATATTATGTGGTATTTGTTTGCATTAAGTATTTGTTTTGCACCAAACAGAACTTGATAAGAAGACTATCACAATTCTTTTTACTAGTCAATATTAATAGGGTATACTCCTCGACAATTTTTTCGGAATATTTTAATAAATATTCACTAGTTTTTTAAATAAAAAATTAAGATATAGTGTTTTGACGATATGCATTTTAAATAATTACTCACATGTATTTTATACATAATAACCAACCCGGTAAACATAACCGAGAAATTTTCATCAACAAAGCAAAGCCCCACAATCTTTTCCGAACAAAGCTTATGCTATCCGGTGCCCGCCGCAACTACGACGGAAGTTTATAAAAAACATCTTTATAACGCTCGCAATCGGGCTGTTCGTTTCCACACAATTCCACAACAATTCCCGCATTAGATACTTCTGTATCGGGAGTCCTGACAGCGCCTTCATAATCGTGCCATCTCTCCATCAGACTCTCGTTAGATATGTATGTATAATTGGCTGCAGTTGATGGATCCATAAAAAATATGTTGTCTCTGTTATATCCAATCGCAATCGCCCAGTGTCCGGATTCCCACTCATTAGTGTAATCTAAATCTATTCTGTAGTTTTCTGCGTCATCATCCCACTTCCAAGCCTGTATAGCACAAATCACCGGGTTTCCGTTATCTATTGATTGTTTTATATCATCTATGGTCATTCCCTGCCTAAATTCTGCGTTAAACCAAGGATTTTCGTCATTACCATAACGAACTGCGTTTAAGTATCCAACCACATTCTCCTTCCTAGTTCCCTCATCCTCATTCGAGTGTAGCGCAGTAGCCAATTCATCTTCTCGAATATCAAAATCATATTTTACATAACGCAGAAGCGACAACACACATGCCACACCGCACGCATAAGATTCCGCCTGCCTGAATAATGGCAATCTAAGCAATTTTTTCGGGTGAGTATGATGCTGTAAAATAGATTTATTCATATCATAAAAATATTCCCAATCATCAAATTCGCTAGTCGCGTCACCATCGTCTGCTCTAACTGTCATAATCCCGATTCCGCTACATGCGGCTATCAAACAACTCAAAACAACCGCAAATACTCTTTTAAATTTATTCATCACAATTCCTCCAAACTATTAAAATATTTGAAACAAATTACATGTCACATATACATCTCAAGGTTACATGAGCCCGTAAAAACCATCGTGATAATGCTCTACATCTGGATTATCGGTACAACAAATCTCTACAACAATCCCCGTTCTCGCTGCATTGTCGCTTGCACCTTCCCCGGAATCGTGCCACTTATCCATTAACTCATCATTAGGCAGATAGGTATAATTGGCCGACGTCAACGGATCCATAAAAAATACATTATCCTCGTCATACCCTATAGCCAACACTGAATGTTCATGTCTCTGACCGTCATTTTGACCTGGATCCAATGTATTTTCTCCATCTCTGCCACAACGCGAATCCTGTATTTCACAAATTACCAAGTGGTTATTATCCAGCTCGCTCTTCAGTGTGTCCAAATCCATGTTTTTGCGACATTCAGCTTTAAAGCACCCATATTCTTCTTCGTTAAGACTTATAGCATTTAAAAAACGAACCATTTTGTCCACTGTTACCCAGTTATCACTGGTCGAGCCCAACGCAAGAGACATATTAGCCTCGCGAATATCAAAATCATATTTCGCGTAACGCAGTATAGACAATAAACACGCCTCACCACACGTGTAGTCTGCAGCTTGTTTAAATAACGGCACTCTCATCAGTTTCATTTGATGAGCGTGGCGCTTCAAAACCACTTTCTCTTTTGGATCAAATTTCGCGGCGTCTCCAAATCCGTCCTCTGCGCTCACCCGCATTAAACCGGAACAGCCGCCTACAGTTATTAGACACCCCGTAACCACTGCAAAAAGTTTTTTGAGCTTATTCATTATAAAACCTCCCAATAACAAAAATATTTAATATAAATTGTACTACACAAATGAATTATAAAACTATCACAAAAACGTGTCAAGCATACAATTTAAAAAATAAAAAAACGAGCTAAAATTAACCTTTAAAACAATTCGAAAAACAAACAAACCCCGTAATTTCTGGGGTTTGAATTGTATCGATACTAGCGTACCGATTTGTGTGTTCACATACATATCGATACAAACGCACGCTTTTTTGAAAACCGTGCGAAAGTATGAAACCTTATTTTTGAAATCGTATTTTTTGTCGTAGAAAGTCATTTGATGTCTAATCTCTCAAAAACGAGTTCCACTTTTCCACTCCTATTTCCACTTTAGTGGATTTTTCCG
>CAMZEH010000006.1 GCA_947305745.1 uncultured Clostridia bacterium
CGGTATTTTACCTAAAGCAATTAACGCCTTTATGCGTTGAGGATCGTTTTCTGGTAATGCTTTTATTACTCTTTTTAAACATTCTACACCATACGTTGATTGCTGTGGCCCTGTTATCTCACCTAAAGCAATTAACGCCTTTATGCGTTGCGGATCGTTTGGCGGTCTATGAAGATTATCTAATGCTTTTATCGCTTCGTTTAATGATTTAATTCGTTCATCTGTAGTATTATATGGTATGTTACCTAAAGCAATTAACGCCTCTATGCGTTGCGAATCGTTTTCTGGTAATGCTCCTATTGCTTCGTTTAATGCTTTAATTTGTTCATCTGTATTATACGGTATTTTACCTAAAGCTATTAACGCCTCTATGCGTTGAGGATCGTTTGGCGGTCTATGAAGATTATTTAATGCTTTTATCGCTTCGTTTAATGCTTTAATTTGTTCATCTGTATTATACGGTATTTTACCTAAAGCAATTAACGCCTTTATGCGTTGAGGATCGTTTTCTGGTAATGCTTTTATTACTCTTTTTAAACATTCTACACCATACGTTGATTGCTGTGGTCCTGGTATATTACCTAAAGCAATTAACGCCTTTATGCGTTGAGGATCGTTTTCTGGTAATGCTTTTATTACTCTTTTTAAACATTCTACACCATACGTTGATTGCTGTGGCCCTGGTATCTCACCTAAAGCAATTAACGCCTCTATGCGTTGAGGATCGTCTGGCGGTCTACCAAGATTATTTAATGCTGTTAGTGCTTTGTCTAATGTGGCTATTCTTTGATGAGTATCTATGTTAGGTATTTTAGCAAGTGTTATTAAAAGTTTTGGAGGCGCACCGTTTTTGATAACAAAACTTTTAATTATTTCCAAAGCATTACTTAATGTGGTTCTATCTAAAATATAGTGTTCATTACAAATTAAACAAATTCTTATTATATTTACTTTATCCATGTCATTGAAATTTATAAAATCATCAGGTTTTGTTATAACTTTTTGAGTTAAAAAATCACTAATACAGGACGATACTTCTGGATTTATTGGTAGGTTGTTATCAATTTTATGAGCCAATATTCTATATATTAAAGTCGCAAAAAATTCTTTTTTATATGAGGTTTTATCACTAAAATTTATAGACGATATATCAAAACTGTCTCCTAACAATTTACATAAAATGGACTGATAATAAAACACAATATTGGTATTTTCCTTTAAACGTATCTTAGCAGTAATATCCGAAGTTAAGCTTTCTATAAGACGTGGATTATGCCTCTCACCCTCAATACGGCGTATTGTCGTCCATTCGTCATCGGATACAACTGCTTGAATCCTACTAAAATAGCCATTCAAACCAGTTATCGATAATAATAATAATAAATTTGCTATAATTTTTTTGCCAGTCATTTAACTTTCTCCAATTATTAAATTCACTTTATAATACACTGTGATTATATCATAATTATATTAACAAGTCAATAAGATTTAATTTTAATTTTGTTACTTCAATATGTATGACACCTAATTTTTGTAAATATTGTAGTTGGCTCGAAACCTAATTATTACCGAGTTTATTCGTACCTTTTTATTGGAGATCTCGCACAACTCTTAATATCCATTATAGACTTAGCTTCATTTTGGATATTTAACAGATGAGGTCAAATCGTTTAAAACAATTTGACCTCTTTTATATTCAAAATTTTTATTGGGTTTGGTGCGAGGTTCCATAAGGGGCATGAACGAATCCAGTATTTAAGCGGATTACAGCCACTAGTAATATTTACATTTTAGAAGTTCGACATAAAACTACAAGCTTATAGACCCTCGCACCTCAAATTCTACTGAATTGTATTTGAATTTTAAAAGATTTTATTTAATTCAAAAGTTGCTCGGCAGATGACTGTACTATTCTTCTCTGGTGTATGGTAAAATTTAATTAGGAAAACACATTTATTTGGGAGATAACTTATGAGAGAACTATATTTAAAAAGTGTAGATATAAACAAAGACGGGATACCACAAGATAACTATATTTACGATTTATCTGTAATTAAAAACTTTAAAAAAATAGAATTTAAAAAACCAATTACAATATTTGTAGGAGAAAATGGGCTTGGGAAATCAACCTTGATTGAAGCTATAGCTACAAAATGGGGCTTTAACGCAGAAGGCGGTTCGAAGCATTTTAATTTTAAAACTCGACAGACCGAATCTGACCTAAATAAATATATAAAACTGATAAAAGGTCCATACAGAGCAAAAGACGGATATTTTTTAAGGTCGGAATCGATTTATAACGTTGCATCAAACATTGATGATCTTGATGAAATTAAGTGTGATGCACCACTTATATCGTCAGCTTATGGTGGAAAATCACTTCATAATCAATCGCATGGAGAAAGTTTTCTTAGTATATTTTTTAAAAGATTTATGGGGAATGGTCTTTACATATTAGACGAGCCCGAAGCTGCACTTTCACCGGTTTCTCAAATGTCGCTGCTCATAAGGATAAATGAGCTTGTTAATTTAAATTCACAATTTATAATTGCAACTCATTCTCCGGTTCTTTTGGCTATTCCGAATGCTGAGATACTTGAAATAACTGAAAGTGGTATTTCCCCAAAGAAATATTCTGAAACCGAACATTTTAAAACAATGAAAAACTTTTTTGAAAAAACAGAAAAAACAATAGATTCGCTTATAAATGAGTAATTTATATTCTATAAGGTGGTAAATAAAATGATTGTTAAAATAAGAAAATGGACGTTATCAGACGCAAAAGATTTAGCACTAGCACTTTCCAATAAAAAAATACAAGATAATCTTCGGGACGGATTGCCCTACCCTTATACCGAACAGGACGGAAAAGAGTATATTTCTGCCATGCTTTCCGCAAATGAAAACGAAACCTTTGCATTTGCTATTACAGTAGACAATAAAGTGATTGGAAGCATAGGTGTTTTTCGCCAAGAAAATGTGCACAGACTAACTGCCGAGTTGGGATATTATATTGCAGAAGAATATTGGGGTAAAGGAATAATGACCGAAGCTGTAAAACAGATTTGTAAGTATGTTTTTGATAGGAGCGATATTATTCGTATTTACGCAGCACCATATGCACATAATATTGCGTCTTGCAGAGTGCTTGAAAAAGCAGGTTTTCATTATGAAGGCACTTTGAGAAATAACGCCATAAAGAATGGCAAAGTTGTTGATATGAAAATGTACTCACTACTAAAAAGAGAAGCAAACTGTTTGCTGGACTGAACTGGAAAAAACAGTAGATTCATTTATAAAATAGAAATTTATAAGTTAGAAACAAACAATAAGTCGATTATTGTATAATCGACTTATTTTGACATTGGTCCGCCCGGAGGGATTCGAACCCCCGATCTTCAGAATCGGAATCTGCTGCGATATCCAGCTTCGCCACGGGCGGATAATAAAATTGCGAGAAAAAATTTAACTTTTCCCGCAACTATTATATAACAATAAAACATTATTATCAATATACACTACTTGACTACCTCGGCATCAATTTCGTAATGTCCATTTATTTCTTTAATAGATTGAATTTTCATCTTGGTTTTCGGCGCCAAAAGTAATTCCTCTTCTTTTGGAACATTTTCAATATTTTCATAATCTAAAACCAATGCTTTACTTCTGGCGGGAACTGTTATTGTTAAAAACACGTGACCGTCTTTTTTACCTCCAAAAAAGATAGATGACACCCCTTTGTTGAGCGATGTGCTGACAAGTCCTTCATCGAAAACGATGGGTTTTGTTCTATTTATTTGATTTAAAAGAGCTTCGTCTATTATTAACATGTGATACTCCGCATCGGTTTGGTACGCAATTTTTGGTGAGGAATTTTTTAAAAGTTCCTCTAGGCCATCAATTCTCATGCCCCTGTAAACTGTATATTCTTTATCGGTTAGGTGATTTTCAAAATATTCGGCAACTTTGCTTATATTGTTTCTAAATTGTATCATTTTTTCTAGTGATGAGTTGTTCTTTAATAAATTTTTCAAAAAAACCGCTTTTCTAAGAAAATTATTGTATGCGCTTCCGCATGCCCCAAGCTTAGAATACTCAGCAATAGCCCTTTTTAAGAGCACTTCATCCGTTCCGCCCAAATACTCTGCAACCTCTTTAATATCATCATCAAATGTTTTGGACTTGGTAAGCCCGGATATTTGCTCTCCAACAAATTCTTTCTTATCATCAATTACTTTTTTAATTCTATCGATCAACGTAATTGCCGCCTCTTCGAACTCTTTATGAATTAAGGATTTATTTGTTTTAATAAATTCATACTCAAGCGTATTGAAAGGATTGGTACGCTTTATTTTATCATAATCTATATTTAAGATAGCGGTTTGATAATAATAAGGTTCCAGATATCTCATTTTTGCAACAAGATACGAAATGTTTAATTTTTCAACACTTTTTTGTAATGCATTTAGACGTTTTAAATTCAGCTGTTTTATTAATTTATTTACATCGTATATTCTGTCTATGGCTGGAATTTTATTATCAACATACATCAAAACAAGCCACTGTTTGTATTCTGATAAATTACCGTCGAATTTTGTTAAGTGCTGTTTGAATTTTAAAAATAAATCTTTCATATCGGTTTTTAGCTTTTCTTTTTTGGATATCGTTAAAATCAGGTTATTAATAGAAGCCCACCGATGTTTGTCTACATCTGTAGATATAGCGTCGTTAAACCACTTTGAGTATGCTTCATTATAAAATTGTTTAGCACGCTCTTCGCCGCCTTCCCCATATACTACTGCGCTATTTTCTCTAAATGCATATATTAAATTCTTCAGATGTTCAAGTTGATTTTTGTCGAGTACGTCAAGCATACTATCAATCGTATTAGCATTTAAAAACTCATCTTTCTGTTTTCCTGTTAGATGCTTTTCGTAAAGTTCCACTAATAAAAAATACTTTAATGTATCCTCATCAGTTTTAAATTTGCACTTTGCTTCTGCAAAATCTTTTAATTTTGGCATAGCTGTCCTCGCCTTTCGTGTAAAATATATAATTATTATATGATAATGTTTAAAATTGTCAAGTATATTTTATAAAATGTATTTTGTTTCATTTGCAAATAAAAAATCCCTCAAGACGAGGGAAAATAAAATTTAAATTTTTAAAATCCAAAATAACTAAGTATTCCTGAATATATCGCCTCGGAAAATTGATACTGATTATTCTTCAGTTTCTCGGCATCTGCGAAATTTGTTATATATGCAAGCTCAATCAGAGCTGCAGGCATATTAGTTTTGCGCAGGACGTAGAGAGACGGCCTTATTCTAACTCCGTTGTTTTTTGTGCCGAGTTCCCTAACGATTGCATTCAATATTTGTTCGCCCCAATAGTAAGACTGTGTGTATTCCTGATAAACATACGCTTCCGTGCCGTTTACCGCAGGATTTGTATTTGCGTTTGTATGTATGCTCAAAAAGTAGTTTGCAGGCCATGAATTTGCCGCGTTCACTCTTGCTGCCAAACTGCTGGAATTGCTTGTGCCAAGAATCTCATTCGGTGAATTTCGTGATGTACGGACTTCAAATCGGCTGTCATTTTTGAGCAAATCTGCTAAGTATATTCCCACGTTGTAGGTTATATCTTGTTCTCTGAGTCCGAATCCTTCCGCACCGGCATTCGTTCCTTGCGGATTGTGTCCTTGATCGATGAATATTTTAATAGCCATAAAACAAATCACACCCCTATATAATTCATAGTAGATGAACTCATAAAAAGTGTGATTATTTAGCGTCATTTTTCTGATTTTAAAAATCAAAAATGGTATAATTTAAATTAATAAATTCAATCAAGGGGTGGTTTATAATGCCTATTAGCAAATTAAACTTGTTAAGTAATGAAGTTTGGATTATGTACAGCTCCGAAAATAGTGACCCATACTTCGAAAAATTTATAACCGATAGAACTATTGTACCATCAGCCGCGATTTTAAGCAATGAAAACCGATTTCTTTTTGTTCATGAGCTTGACAAAGAAAACGTGAAAGATTTTGCGGGGGAAGTTATAATTTACGACTCTGAAAATACGGTTATTAAAAGCATCGAAAAAACACTCAGAGAGCTTCAGTTTCCTAATAAAATATACCTTAATTATTCCGACAGATTGGACACTCAAACAGACGTTCTAGGGTATGGAACTTTTAGATTTTTAAGCGATAACATTTCTGAATTTTATAAAAATAGCGGCGTGAATTCTCCGGAATTCACTTCCGCCGATGAAATAATTTATTTTTTGCTGGATTCAAAAAGCGGCGAAGATATTAAATATTTAAAAATAGCCGCTAACAGGGCATTGGAAATATTAAACACTGCTTTTAAAAAAATCAGACCCGGTATGAGCGAAAAAATGATTGCTAAATTAGTACATAACATATTTATGCAAAAACCTGCGTACTTTAAAAAATTCGGGATTATTTCCGAGGATTTCTCTTGGGAGAAGGGAACATGCCCTATTGTACTTGTCGGAGAAAACCTCCAAAAAGGCGGGCATTCTGCGCCGTCTGATAAAATTTTGAAACGTGGCGATACCGTATATTTTGATTTTGGAGTAAAAATAACGCTTAGTAACGGCAAATCCTATTCGAGCGATTTGCAGCGAATGGGTTACGCGCTCATGGCATGTGAGAAAACCCCTCCGAAAGAAGTAAAAGATGTGTTTAATACTTTAAGCGAAGCGATACAAAAAGGAATCGAAAATATGCTTCCCGGCAAAAAAGGATTTGAAATAGATGAGATCGTGAGAAATCATATTACTGAGAGAGGATATCCTAACTATAATCACGCTACCGGTCACCCCATAGGCGAACATGCGCACAACCCCGGAACAAGCATTTCTCCGAGAGGATACAAGCGCTCCGAAATGCCCATAAGAGAAAATGGCGTTTACACAATCGAACCGAGAATTCAAATACCGAACGGCGGCTCGGTCGAAGAAATGGTTATGGTAACAAAAAACGGAGGCATATCTCTATGCTCTCCGCAAAAATCGCTTTATTTAATAAAGTAATTACTATTCGTTTCCCCCGTTAACATCAGTGATTTTTAAACTTTCGTCTTTCTTTATTTCAGGTTCTCTTGGGCAAGGCACCCCATATTTTAAAGTTATCGGGTGTTTATAATGAGGCCTACGTCCGGAATATATTATGGGCCTCTGTTTAAGTGATTTTCCGCCCGAAACCTCAGATACTTCTTCATTAGTCAGTTTTTCTATTTTTTTTTCGTTTCCATTATTCATGAACAATTCCTCCACTATTTAATTTTTTGATTTCATAAGTAAATTTTGAGTACAATAAAGATTCTCCGAATCCATAGTGCCGTTCATACAGTACCGTGTGTTTGGGCAACCACCTTTGCATTTTTCTTTGTAGCCGCAGCGAAGACAATCGCCTTTTAATTTATTGGCATCAAAATTTCTTATCCATTTGAATGAATTGGGATCTTCCCAAATTTCTCTTAAGCTTTGGTCTCTTATATTTCCCTCGATATACTCTTTATCTCTTATAGATGTACAGCCAACAATATCACCATTATGCAGTATTCCAAAGCTGTTTTTCCCTGCATTGCATCCTTCCCACTCAGGTATAAAATCTATGTTGTAAACCTTCTTATAGATTTCACCCTGCTTATGACTATAGTATCCCACGCAATCTGCGGGATAAACATCTATTTTTCCTTCCATCGCCGTATCATAACAAAAATCTATAATTGTGTTAACTTCTTCGGGTGAAATAACCCAATCAGGCCTTTTTGCAAGGTTTCCCATGGGAAGTCCTATTTGCAGCTGCCAGCATTCAACACCATTGTTTATCAAAAAGCGTGCAAGTTCGTCTAAATGATTGATATTCTTTTTAGTCACGGTTGTAATACACCCTGCCGAAATACCGTTTTTACGAAGGAGTTCAAAAGATTTCTGCGAATGCGCGAAAGATCCAGATTTACGAATATCATCATGTATATACTCAGGTCCGTCAATGCTGATATTTATGCGAAGACCTTTAACATCTTTAAGCTCATCTATTATGCTTTCGCCGATAAGCCACCCATTAGAAATAATATTGACTAAAATGCCTTTTTCTTCAAATTTCTTTACTATTTGAGTCAAATCAGCTCTGGTGAAGGGTTCGCCACCCGAAATGCTTACCCACTTAATACCAATATCTTTGCACATATCAATAAATTTGAAAGCCTCTTTCGTAGTGAGTTCTCCGGGCAGTGCGCGTTCACATGACGACCCACAGTGCTTACAGCGCATATTGCATGCCATCGTTATCTCCCAAACGCAGGTCAGAGGATACGTCTTATTATACATAATCAGCTTTCCTCCGAATCATCATCGGTTTTTTCAGTTTCAGAAGGAATGTCACCGGTTTTTTGTTTTTCCGGTTTGCCACTTTTTGGATCAATAGGGCCCAGTTGCCTCGCCCAAGAAATCCCCCCATTTTTTTCCATGCCGCCTGAAACTTCTAAGAGTTTATCAGAATCTAATTTTGTAATATGTTTTTTCATACGCCGAATTCCCCCATTTTTGATTTCAAAAATAATTAGAATTTGCCGGTATTTGCTAAATATACAAAATTTTATTTAAAAGCATTATCTGTTTTTTGTCGTATCCGAAGGCATTTTGCCTTCTAACTCTTTCACAATATCTTTGACGGATTTCTTTTTGTATTCGCTACTTCTTTCGCCTCCGCTATCCGCCTTTGAACTTACTGGAGACTCATTTTTCATTTTCTCAATTACCCATTTAGGTAGCTCGCTGGGAGGTTTAGGAATTGCTTGTTCTGCATCGTCATCGTCATCATCCAAGGTCATTCCTCCTGCAGATCCTTGGGGGATATCGAAATCAATGTCATCGTCATCATCCCAGGTCATTCCTCCTGCAGAGCCTTGGGGGATATCGAAATCAATATGCGCCAATTTTTTCAGCTTTTTATCGATGGTATCTCTGGTTTTTTTATTCAGATAAAATTCTCGGTCTAGCGTTCCTTCTCCTGATATGGCGTTAAACTCAGGTACCATGAAAAAAGCGCTCGTTATACCGCTTCCTAAACCACACCCTATGGGAATGTCGACTTGTTTTATTGTATCACCTGAAAACAGCTTAAGTGTATAAAATGCATGCTTATATTCATCATATTTATCTTCAATCGCTGCTTTTAACCCTTCAATCACGCCTTTAAGACGCTTTGACGTTGTAATTGTGGGGTCGTCGGCAATAGCCTCTTCGTAAATGTCTGTTACGCTTTTATCTACGCTTTTATCAGTCACATCTAAATGATAAAGATCGCATTGTCCTTTTAACCACTCATCGCGTTTTGTCTTTCCGACCGTACTTATTTCATTTTTTAGTTCATCCGCTCTCTCTTTAGTAATTGATAATTCCTGTTTAAAGTTTTCATACTCGTGGGGGAATTTTATCTTATAACTTTTGTCCCTGTCATTAACAAAATTAAAACTTTTTTCTTTTTGAAGTAAAGACATAATTTTATTTGTATTGCTTCTTTTTCCCTCAATAATGGATTTTATTTCCTGCTGTACATCCTCGTTAAGCAAATCTTTCTTTTTATTATATAATTTGCCGAGAACATCTCCGGTATATTGGTATACTACTTTTGCTTTTTTTAGTTTTTCTATACTTCTACTATCTTCCTCGGTTGAAGCGTCACTCGGCTTTTCGGCCTCGCCAGACGAAGGAATAACCGAGCTCTTGGGACGTGTGAATAAATTCCTACCAAACGAACTACTGCGTTTTCTCGTCGAAGATTTTTCATCTTTTTTGGAATCGACTGATGAGCTACGCACGCGTGTTGTGTTCATTTCCTCACCTGCACCATCGGCAACAACATCTCTAACTGGTTCTATCGGTTTTCCGGAGCGATTAATATCCGCTAATCCCTTAAATGTTTGATCCAAAGCTTTTCTTGTGTCTTCACTTAGATAAAAATTTTTATCTATACTATTGTCTGCCAGTATATTTCTAATATCTATCGGCAAAGTAAATCCTGACATTATTTCATCATTTAATCCCACGTCAGTAGGTATACCCCTTGTTTTTTTATTAATATCAAATAATTTAAGCGTGTAAAAAGCGTATTTATATTCGTTATCTCTATCGTTTATTGCGTCGGACAATCTTTCGACCGCTTTACCAAGAAATTTGGACGCTCTAGTTGCGCTGTCATTTTTTATTGCTTCATTATAGATTCGCATAACACGTTCGTCGTTCACGTTTAATTTGTTCATTTTACAAGTCAACTTAAACCATGTATTACGCTTAATTTTTTCTGATTTTATAAACTTTTCTGAAGCTAATTTGGCTTTACTGAGCCACATTTTATATTGCAAAAAACTGCTGTGCAAATTTAATTCATATTCTTGCTCCGCCGGCTGGGCGAGGCCACCTGCTAAGTAATTTTCGTCATTATTGTTATTAGATACTGTTACTTTAATTTTTTTCGTACTCTTAAGCATACTGCAAATGCTTACGTAACTTTTAAAGAGCTGATCCGCCGCTTCCAACCTCATGTTTTTATCATTTTGAAAAATATTCAATGCATCTGGGCATAGAGGCTGACTTGTTACGCCTCTTTTATTAGCTAATTTATACGCAGTTAGTCCGAGATATTTTGAAAGCTTATACATCAATATAAGTACAACTTCCTGAAAGCTCAGCTCTTTTTGCGCGAGCATATTCTTTAGCTTTGCAATATTGTACCTTTTAAAACTATCGAGGTTTTTCTGCGAAACACTGCGCATTATAAATTTTAAATCATAAGATGCGCTGTTAGATTGATCAATGGTCTTTCGTTGCGTTATAAAGTCATTAGCAGTCATGTCCATAATATTATCCTCCTAAAAACGCTTTTATTTTCTCTACAAGCTCTACCGGCGTAGACGCACCTGCAATAATTCCGATTTTTGTGTATTTTTTATAGTTTATGTCAGGCAAATTTTCTACCGACTCCACAAGTATTGTTTCTGCATTTTTTTTGCAGATTTCATAAAGTTTGCGAGTGTTCGAACTTTTTTTGCCGCCTACAACTATCATTAAATCGGAACTTTTTGATAATTTTTCGGCTTCTTCCTGCCTTGAATTGGTAGTGTTACATATAGTATCATACACCTTTATGTTTGTAAATACCTCAGAAGCCAAATTTGTGCAATCTTTCCATTCTTTTTTTGAAAACGTGGTTTGAGATAGCATAATTATCGAATTTTTTGGGGAAACAACATCATCCTCGATCATTTTCCTCAAATCACCTTTGCTGGAAAAAACATAACTTTTACCAATAAAATAGCTGCGGATACCTATCATTTCCGGATGATCAGGATTTCCCGCAGCAAGCAGAATTTGACTATTTTCTTTATTAGCTTCGGCTATTTTATGGATTTTCTTAACGAACGGACATGTTGCGTCAACAAAATCGATATTGTTTTTCTTTATAAACTCCAAATCCTCTTTAACGCACCCGTGCGAACGGATCACAATTGTATAATCGGCAGGAGTTTCTGAGGGAGAACTTACTATTTTGACTCCCTTTTTTTCAAAATCTTTTATGATGTGCGGATTGTGAATAATCTCGCCGAGCGTACAAACTTTTTTGCCCTCTTTTAAAAGATTATTGACCGTTTCCACCGCACGATTGACGCCAAAACAAAAACCTGACGTTTTTGCCACCACTATTTCACTCATACTAATCTAATCCTCGTTTTTTCTTAATTTAATGATGTTTTCCATAATTTTATTTGTAGCTTCTTTGAGTTCGCTTCTTGAACCCTCTTCGCATTTTATTTCACTGTTCGAAATAAAATTGCCATATGAAATAGTCGTTTTCTTAAACAGTTTAACTTTGTTATTTTTGCCCGAACCCGTGATACAAACAGGCAAGATATCTGCATTCGTCTTCGAGGCGATTAAAGCCACGCCCGACTTGGCTCTTAAAAACTCTCCTGTTTTTGAACGTGTACCTTCAATGAAAATACCTAAAATATTCCCATCGTTTATAATTTTCTCTGAATTTATTAGCGCGCTCTTGTCACCTCTACCGCGCTTTACTGCAAATGCTCCCATTTTCCTGAAAAACCAGCCGAGAATTTTATTTTCAAAGAGTTCTTGCTTAGCCATAAAATAAATTGGTTTCTTATGAGTTATCATCAAAAAAGCAACGTCCATATTCGAAAGATGATTGGCACAGATTATGTAATTGCTTTTTGATTTTTCTATATTTTCGAGCCCTCTAACCTCAAAAGGATAAAAAAACTTAACTAATGGTTTTATTATCGCCATCACGATTTTATAAAATTTTTCGTTCATATCTTCTCAGTCCTTTCTTTGATGATATCAAGTACATTTTCTACGGTTTGATTTAAATCCATATCAGAATTATCGACTAAAATCGCATCATCGGCTCTTTTCAAAGGCGCGATTTTTCGGTGAGTATCTTCGTAATCTCTTTTTTTGATCGACGTTAAAATTTCTTCATAATCGGGTTTTTCACCGTCTCCCGAAATTTGCTCAAATCTGCGTTTTGCACGAACTTCAGGAGAAGCTGTTATAAAGATTTTAACCAATGCGTCCGGCAAAACGACTGTGCCTATATCTCTGCCGTCCATTACCACGTTTTGCGTTTTGGCAAAGCTGCGCTGAAGTTCGAGGAGATAATCCCTCACGCTTTTATATGAAGCTATTTTAGACGCTATTTTAGTAACATTTAAACTTCTGAGTTCGGTCGTCAAAATCTTATCATTTAGCAGAATTTTTTGCTCTTTGGCGCCTTTTTCGACCTTCAAATCAATCTCTTTGAGACATTTTTTCACGTCGATTTCACTACTAAAATCAACATCACTTTTATCTATAAAATAAGCAATCGCCCGATAAAGCGCGCCTGTATCAAGATGCACAAAACCTAACTTTTGAGCTACTATTTTTGAGACCGTACTTTTCCCCGACCCTGCAGGGCCGTCAATTGCGACTGAAATCATAATTTATCACCTAAATAAAATAATTTATTATTTTTTGCGCTTTGAATTTTTTAAAACTACAACGGCCAAATAAGCTGCCGCGAATCCCAACAAAATAATCACCAAATTCCAAGGATTTTGCGAAGCGCCGCCAGACTTAACCTCTACCCAAAGTTCATCGATA
Organism: uncultured Clostridia bacterium; assembly: GCA_947305745.1. Taxonomy (GTDB): domain Bacteria; phylum Bacillota; class Clostridia; order Oscillospirales; family Acutalibacteraceae; genus UMGS1491. Next base: position 13,204 of record CAMZEH010000006.1, read on the forward strand.
AGCTTATTTGTTTTTTCGGATAAATTAACAAATGTTTGAGAGTTATTCAAAGTTTCGCGGTCGGGATAGAAAATTTCGTTATTTTTTATATCGCCGTCCAAGAGATTATAGGCTTCTTCGTGCGGAGTAGAATAGCCTGTTTTTTTGGCATTTGCAAGCGCTATATCCGTTCTGCACATGAAATTTATATATTTTTCCGCTAGCTCTTTATTTTCTGAGCCTTTCGGTATACACATCGAATCAACAAATTTTTCTGAAGCGTATTTTGGAATCACAAAACCTATATTTGGATTGTTTTTCATGACAACTGCTGCATCGCCCGCATAGTATGGCGCCAAAACGGCTTCTCCATTGGAAATTTTGTCAAAAATCTGATCCATAACGTACGCCTGAACCAAAGGTTTCTGCTTTATGAGTTCGTCTGCGGCTTCTCTAAGCTGCGAGGCATCTTCTGTATTAACGGAATACCCAAGCCTCAAAAGCGAAATCGCAAATGCATCTCTGGCGTTATCAAACATGAGTATTCGGTTTTTATATTTCTCGTTCCACAAAATATCCCAATTAATTTCTGCTGTTACTTCTTTTTTATTATAAAAAATCCCGATCATACCCCAAACATACGGTACGGAATATTCATTTTTCGGGTCAAAACCTAAGTTTTTAAATCTATCTGAAATCAACTTATAATTTGGGATATTATCAAAATTTATCTTTTCGAGCATATCTTTTTCAATTAGCCTCGAAACCATATAATCAGAGGGGATTATAACATCATAATCCGCACCGCCACCCGAAATTTTTGCAAAAAGTTCCTCATTGTTTTGGAAGGTTTTATAGTTAACTTTTATACCGGTCTCTTCGGTAAATTTTTCATTGACGTTAATCGTGCCATCAGAGCCGTCTGCAATGAATTCGCCCCAGCTATATACATTTATGGATTTTTCTTTATTTTTCTGAAATTCGCAGCCACTGAGCATCAACGCAAAAGCTAACGAAACGGCAACTATCAAATATTTTTTCACGCCAAAACCTCCCCTGATCTTTTATTTTTTTGCTCCGCGTAATCTATCTTTTTCTTGCCTGAAATTGATAACTATCAGAAGCACAAACACGACTATAAACATTACGCTGGAAAGCGCGTTAATTTCCGGGCTTACAATTTTTCTCGTCATTGAATAGACAGCAATCGGAAGTGTTTGAACCATTCCGCCCGCAAAATAACTTATTACGAAATCGTCGATTGACATCGTAAAAGACATTATCATACCCGTGATGATTCCGGGCATAATTCCCGGTATAACCACTTTCATAAACGCCCTTAGTGGGTCGCATCCAAGATCACGCGCGGCCTCGTAAATATGTGGATCCATTTGCCTGAGTTTCGGCATTACGGAAAGTATCACATAAGGCAGGCAAAACGTAGTATGCGCGCAGATTAGAGTAATGAGTCCGGGCTTGAAAATTCCAAACGTATTATATATAAAAACGAACAAAAGCATGAGCGAAACGCCCGTCACGATTTCGGGGTTTATCATCGGCAAATTGGTTACGTTCATTATTAATTTTTTTTGCCATTTTTTGCTTTGAGAAATTCCTACGGCTGCCGCCGTTCCCAAAATTGTTGCCACAAGTGCCGAAACAGTAGCGATAATCAGAGTATTATAAAACGCAGATAAAATTTCTTGATTTTCAAAAAGCTTAAAATACCATTTAAGCGTAAATCCCGACCACACAACTCTACTTTTCGAGTCGTTAAAAGAAAAAGCTATCAGCACGAATATCGGAGCGTACAAAAATATGAATATCAGCACCATATATATTTTATTTAGGATTTTCAAACTCATCACCTCCGATAGTTTTTTGCTATAAAATCATATTTTGCTCATTCGGGTCTTCATCGAGTTTATTAGTGATGCCCATACATATCATTATTATTACCATCAGCACTAGCGAGACCGCCGAACCTAAGTAAGGATTATAAGCATTTCCCAAGAACTGCATTTCTATTAAGTCGCCAATCATAAGTATCGCGCCGCCACCGAGCATTTTTGAGACAACAAAAGTACTCACCGACGGAACAAAAACCATCGTTATGCCCGAAACGACTCCGGCAAGGCTAAGCGGAAAAACAACTTTTTTAAATACGGTTATTTTATTTGCACCGAGATCCTGCGCCGCCTCGATAACCTTTTTATCTATTTTTGAAAGAACGGTATAAATCGGGAGTATCATATACGGCAGAAAATTATAGACCATTCCGAGAACTACGGCGCCCGGAGTATTAATCATATTTATCTTTTCAAACCCTAAAAATGCTATTAATTTATTAAGAAGCCCGTTATATTCAAGTATTGTCATCCATGCATAAGTTCTCAGCAGAAAGCTCGTCCACATCGGTATCATCAGGAGCATTATAAAGACGCTTTGAAAATTAGCTTTTATTTTTGCAATGCAGTATGCCATCGGGTAACCGATAATCAGGCAAACAAACGTCGAAACCGCGCCTAAAACTATCGACCTCCAGAAAACCGCCGAATATTTCGTCGCATAGATTATATTATCAAGCGTAAATCCGCCTTCGGGAGTGCTGAATGCAAATATTATAACGAGTATGAGCGGGACGATTACGAAAAACGACATCCACAAAACGTAAGGAAAAAGATTTGGTTTTATCTTCAATTTATTCCTGCCCCCTTTTCTCCTCGTTTCTTCAAAATTATAAAATGCCTACTTATGTGGATGCTGCTCTTCATAGAATTCATCACTGAACGCACTGTAATCGCCGACTTCCGACGAGTAGACCGATTTGCGCATTATATGTATGTCGTCGGGGTGTATTATCATTCCGATTTTATCGCCTTCTTCTTGGCCTGCCGTGGTTTGTATCATCCACTTAAAGCCGTCAACATCTACAATTATTTCATTGTGTACCCCTTTGAACGTTACCGAGGTAACCGTACCCGAAATATAGCCGTTCTCGGGCGTTGTAACTCTTACGTCTTCCGGCCTTATTACGACGTCGACAGGCTTCATAATGCCAAAACCCGAGTCAATGCATTTGAACTCTTTGCCGGCAAATTTAACTTTATAATCTTCGATCATCGTGCCTTCGATTATATTGCTTTCGCCGATGAAATCGGCAACAAAAGCGTTTTTAGGCTCGTTATAAATATCAGTCGGGGTTCCGATTTGCTGAATTCTACCTTTATCCATAACGACCACGGTATCGGACATCGAAAGCGCTTCTTCTTGATCGTGCGTAACCAAAATAAAGGTTATTCCCGTTCTTTGATGAATATTTTTAAGCTCGGTCTGCATGTCTTTTCGGAGCTTTAAATCAAGCGCCCCCAACGGCTCATCAAGCAGCAACACTTTAGGATTGTTTGCAAGCGCCCTGGCAATCGCAACCCTTTGTTGCTGTCCGCCCGAAAGCGATTCGATTCCTCTGTCGATATAGCTGCTCAAATTGACCATTTTAAGCATTTCTGTGACTTTTTTTCTGATTTCACTTTCAGGCTTTTTTTGAATTCTAAGCCCAAACGCCACATTTTCATAGACGTTAAGGTGCGGAAAGAGCGCATACTTTTGAAATATAGTATTTACTTCTCTTTTGTGCGCGGGTACATTATTTATGCGTTTTCCCTTGAAAAAGACGTCCCCGCTATCCGGCGCCAAAAATCCCGCGATAATTCTCAGCGTGGTAGTTTTCCCGCAGCCCGAAGGCCCAAGAAAAGTAACAAATTCGCCTTCTTTTATGTCAAGACTTAAATTATTGAGTATTAATTCGCCATCAAACGAAACATTTATTTTATCAAGCTTTATTATTGATTTTCTCATTTTCGGCCGCAGAAAAACTGCATTCATCACCGCCATTTTCCATTATTTTATAGTGTATTTTGTTCCTTGTGGTGTATCTTCGATTATCACGTTTTTGCTTTTAAGTTCATCTCTTATTTCGTCGGCTCGTTTCCAGTTTTTTTCTTTTCTTGCCTGGTTACGTTCATCTATCAGAGCTTTAATTTCCGCTTCGCTTATAGCTTCTGCGTTCTTAGCCTTATTCGCATATAAAATTCCCAATACATCCGTTAATTCGTTAAACATTTTTAAAATATCATTCAAAGTTTCTTTCCCGGCGCGCTCAGATCGCGGAATAATATTCATATTAACGTCTTTGACGAGCTCAAATATCACGCCTAAAGCATCGGCCGTGTTGAGGTCGTCGTTCATCTTTTCGATAAATCTATTTTTATAGCTAAGAACATCAAAATCTGTTTTTTCAGCGCTCTCACCGGAATTTTTTATTGCAAATTCAAGATTTTCTCTGAATTTATAGAGCCTTTCGAGCGCTGACTTACACTGCAAAATTATCTCTTTGCTAAAGTTTATCGGGCTGCGATAATGCGAGGCAATCATCAGGTATCTTATAGGCTCATAGCCGTGCTTTTCTGCGATTTCTCGGACTGTAAAGAAATTGCCCAAAGATTTAGACATTTTTTGACTGTTTACATTTATATATCCGTTATGCATCCAATAATGCGAAAAATCAACACCGTTGCAGCATTCACTTTGCGCGATTTCGTTTTCATGGTGAGGGAAAATCAAATCTTGACCGCCGCAGTGAATGTCAATAGTCTTGCCCAGATATTTTCCTGCCATCGCAGAGCATTCAATATGCCAGCCGGGACGTCCTTTCCCCCATGGGCTATCCCAGTACGGCTCGCCTTCTTTGGCGGATTTCCAAAGAGCAAAATCAAGCGGATCTTTTTTAATCTCGCCAACTTTTATCCTCGCGCCTGACTGCAAATCATCAATCGTCTGACCCGAAAGCTTTCCGTACTCTTTAAATGACCTCGTACTGAAATATACATCCCCGTTAGAGACTTCATAAGCGTGGCCTTTTTTTATAAGTTCACTTATTATTTTAATGATTTCATCAATATTTTCGGTCGCTTTCGGATGAAAGGTTGCATCCCTTATGTTCAAACCCTGAGCATCTTTTTTGTACTCCTCGATATACTTCTTAGCAACGGTCATAAAATCGGACTTTTCTTCAATAGCTTTTTTGATTATTTTATCGTCAACATCGGTAAAATTTTGAACGAAAGTCACATCATAACCTATATATTCGAGGTACCTTCTCAGGACGTCAAAAACGCAAATCGGCCTGGCATTACCGACGTGGATATAGTTATAAACCGTCGGGCCACAAGCGTATATTTTGGCTTTGCCTTTTTCTATAGGCACAAATTCTTGCTTTTTATTCGTCAAAGTATTATAGATTTTCATTTTTTATCCCCTTTCAAAATTTATCGATCCGAAAATAAAATTTTCTTGCTCTGGTATAGGTATATCGCACCTGAAACTATCGAAAATACGCAGCTTAGCCATATCAAAGCGTTGGCGCAAAAATTTAACTGCGCTAAGTAGTCATTGCCGAATATTTCTATGTACATTTGAACTAACATCACCGAGCTTATCGCAATTATTTGGCTGAGGGTTTTTAATTTCCCAAAAATGTTTGCGCTGATAACTATACTTTTCTTCTCGGAAACGAGGAACCTTACCGAAGTTATCGAAAATTCTCGCAGAACTATCAAAACTACGGGCAAAATCGGCGAAATCCCCAGCCCTACAAAACAAATATACATAGAAATAATCAGCATTTTATCTGCAAGCGGATCCATTATCTTGCCAAAACTGGTTACATAATTATATTTTCTGGCGATTTTGCCATCGAAGCAATCGGTAATCGAAGCCGCCAAAAATATCAAAAAAGCGCCGAACCATCTGTGTGGAATAAAATCGCACAAAACAAATAATACTGCAGGAAGTACCAAAAAAATGCGCAAAACAGTAAGTTTGTTTGCTATGTTCATTTTTATGTACCTCCCTTCTTTTAAGTTTGATTATATGAATTGATTACAGATTTTATGTCGTTCCAGTTGAACCCAAGCCTTTGACAATACGATACAACTCGTCTAAAGTTTTTCTCATCGTCTTTGTCGAAATTCTTTTTTTCAAAAATTTTCTCAATATTCTCTCTGTCGTCGGGCGATATCTCCTCGATTATCTCCTCAGCCATCTCGTTTGAAATGCCCTTTTTAGAAAGCTCATATTTCACTTTGCCGATAGAATAAAGCTTCTTTGAAAAAAGTTCATTTGCATACGAAACCGCAAAACTTTTATCATCTATAAGACCCAAGCTTTCCATCTTTTCGGCAACTTTCTCGGCGTTTTCCTCGCCAGAAGAATTTTTAAGCTTATCTTTTAGTTCTTTCTTGGAATGAGCCCTGAGGGAAAGTAACCTCAGAGCTTTTTCCTTAGCTTTGTTTAAATCCTTTTCTTTTGTCAGTTCTTCCAATAAATTTTCATCGATATAATCACCGACTTTAAGCCGGCTTTTGACGAAAACCTCGGGTGGAAGACTCGATAAATAGTTATTGTCGGCGTATATGAGCACGTTGCCTTTTTTTGATTTTTTAATTTTTGTAATTATCAAACATATACACCTTCAATAGACTGTAAAATTATTCTTCAGCTTTTTCTTCCTGCTTTTCTTGTATGGGCGCGGTTTCCGCTTGCATATTTCTCGCCATTGACGGCTTTGAATAAATCGCATTTGAGCTGTCTCTGACTTGTTTTTCGATGCCCGCGGCAAATTCGGGATTATCTTTCAGATATTCTTTAGTTTTGTCCCGACCTTGGGCGAGTTTCTTATCGCCATAAGCAAACCAAGAACCGCTTTTTTGGATTATATCGAGTTTAACGGCCAAATCTAAAATTTCTCCTTCGTGCGAGATACCCTCGCCATACATGACGTCAAACTCAGCTTCTCTAAACGGCGGAGCTATCTTGTTTTTAACAACTTTTGCTCTCGTTCTTGAGCCAATCATTTCGCCATTTGATTTAAGAGTTTCAATTCTTCTGATGTCAATTCTCACTGAAGAATAGAATTTAAGCGCACGGCCACCGGGAGTGACTTCGGGGTTACCGAACATAATTCCGACCTTTTCACGGAGTTGGTTAATAAATATCGCAACGCAGTTTGATTTTGAAATGGCACCTGCTAATTTTCTCAGAGCCTGAGACATAAGTCTTGCTTGAAGGCCGACGTGTGAATCGCCCATCTCGCCTTCGATTTCCGCTCTCGGAACAAGCGCTGCGACTGAGTCTACGACGATTACATCTATCGCGCCCGAACGAACGAGCGATTCTGTGATTTCGAGCGCTTGTTCACCTGTATCGGGCTGAGAAACCAATAGCGAATCAATATCAACTCCTAAATTGGAAGCGTAAACGGGGTCAAGCGCATGTTCAACGTCGATGAATGCTGCAGTTCCGCCGTTTTTCTGGCCTTGCGCTATGCAAGAAAGCGCAAGGGTCGTCTTTCCTGAGGATTCAGGCCCGTAAATTTCGATGATTCTTCCTCTCGGTAGTCCGCCGATTCCAAGCGCGATGTCGAGCGAAAGCGAACCTGTCGGGATAGCATCCACGTGCATTGCTTCGTTTTTGCCGAGCTTCATTACTGCGCCTTTTCCGAATTGTTTTTCGATCTGTCCTAGTGCTGTTTCAAGAGCTTTGTTTTTGTCAAATGCCATAATTTTCTACCTCTCATCATAAAAATTTTTTAAAATTAAAATTGTAAACTTTTTATTCTTTGAATCGCCTTTTCTACGTCCTCTCTGCTGCCGAACGAAGAAAGTCTGAAGAAACCTTCGCCATTTGTTCCAAAACCAGAACCGGGTGTTCCCACTATATTAGCGTTATTTAAAAGAATATCGAAAAATTCCCACGAATTCATAGCGTTCGGGCATTTCAGCCAGATGTACGGTGAATTTTCCCCGCCGATATGCCAGATATTCATCTCTTTTAAGGTATTGGATAGCATTTTGGCGTTCCCTTTATAATAATCGATATTATGTCGTGCTTGCTCCATGCCCTCTTCCGAAAGTGCCGCCGCGGCTCCTCTTTGAGTTATATAAGAAGTACCGTTGAACTTAATCGATTGCCGCCTGAGCCACATTCCGCCCACGCTTTTGCCGTCAATCATAAGATTATTCGGTATTGTAACGTATCCGCAGCGAACTCCCGTAAATCCTGCACCTTTTGAGAAGGAACATATCTCAATCGCACAATCTTTCGAGCCTTCAATTTCAAATATGCTGTGTGGCAGCTCCGGGTCCTCTATAAAAGCCTCATACGCCGCATCAAATAATATTATCGCCCGATTTTCGAGCGCATAATCAACCCATTTTTTGAGCTGATTTTTATCGTAAACGGCGCCTGTTGGATTATTGGGCGAACAAAGATAAATAATTCCGGGTTTTACCGAATAATCGGGTAGCGGTAAAAAATTGTTAGTTTCGTTGGCATCAATGTAAGAAATATTTCGACCCGAGAGAATGCTACTATCCACATAAACCGGATAAGTGGGATTTGGGATCAAAACATTTCCGTCAGCCTCAAAAATTTCCAAAATGTTTGCGGTATCGCTTTTCGCACCGTCGGACACATATATTTCGTCGGGGTTTATATCAATTCCGTATCTCAAATAACTCTCGCTTATAGCTTTGCGCAAAAACTCATAGCCTTCATACGGACCGTATCCCTTAAAAGTAGCAGCGTTTCCCATCTCATTAACGGCCTCATGCATAGCATCCAGAACACTCTTGCAAAGCGGTAGTGTAACGTCACCTATGCCAAGTTTGATCACGTCGGCGCCCGGGTTCTTAGCTTTGTATTCTTCGGTTCTGCGAGCAATCTCCGCAAAAAGATAATTTTTTTTCAGTTTATTAAAATTTTCATTCAATTTTATCATTAAAATAACTCTCCACGAAGTATGAAATCTATTTATGGCTTGCCGCTCTCACAAACTCACGGAAAAGCGGATGCGCGTGGTTCGGACGGCTCTTGAATTCAGGGTGATACTGCACTCCTACGAAAAATCTGAGACTTGGTATCTCAACTGCTTCAACGAGCACACCATTCGGAGAAACGCCCGTTATTTTCATGCCTTTTTCTTCCATTTCCGCGCGGTATTCATTATTGAATTCATATCTGTGACGATGTCTTTCGTCCACTTCTTCTTTGCCGTAAGCTTTGCTCATGGCGGAACCTTCTTTTATACGGCATGGATACGCTCCAAGCCTCATCGTACCGCCTTTTTCAGTCTTATCTTTTTGATCGCTCATCAGGTGAATAACATGGTGTTTACTGATTTTATCAAATTCCTCTGAATTGGCATCTTCAAAACCCAGTACATCTCTTGCGAATTCAATTACCGCAGCTTGCATGCCCAAACAAATCCCAAGGTAAGGGATGTTGTGTTCTCTTGCATATTTTGCAGCCTCTAGCTTGCCTTCAAGACCTCTACCGCCAAATCCTCCCGGTACAAGTATTCCATCGCAGTCACCCAAATGGTCGTTTACGGTAAATTTGGTTATCAGCTCGGAGTCAATCCACTTGATTTCTATATTTGTATCGGTTTCAAATCCGCCATGATTGAGTGCCTCAACTACTGACAAATATGCATCATGGAGCTGCACATACTTTCCGACGAGTGCAATTTTAGCTTTTTTAGTCCTGTTGTCTATTCTGGTAAGCATGTCATTCCAAGCGGTCATATCGCCTTTTGGCGAGTCAAGATGCAACTCTCTGCAGACTATATCCGAAAAATTGCTTTCTTCGAGCATTGCCGGAGCGTGATAAAGCGAGGAAACAGTTATATTATTTATTACGCAGTCGGGTTTTACATTGCAGAAAAGCGAAATTTTATCTTTTATACTCTGTGTAAGCGGCTGATCGCAACGCGCAACTATTATATCAGGGTTAATTCCGAGTGAGCGAAGTTCTTTTACGGAATGCTGAGTCGGTTTAGATTTATATTCGCCCGAACTGGAAATATATGGTATCAAAGTAACGTGGATAAACACACAGTTTTCTTTACCTACGTCTACCGAAACCTGGCGTATTGCCTCCAAAAATGGCTGGCTTTCGATATCTCCCGTAGTTCCGCCGATTTCTGTTATAACAACATCGGCATTGGATTTCTCGCCCACAGAATAGATAAATTTCTTGATTTCATTGGTTATGTGAGGGATTACCTGAATTGTTTCGCCGAGATATTCTCCGCGTCTTTCTTTCTGAAGCACATTCCAATAGACTTTTCCCGTCGTGAGGTTTGAATATTTATTCAAATTTTCATCTATAAATCTTTCATAATGACCCAAATCGAGATCCGTTTCGGCTCCGTCCTCCGTTACGAAAACTTCACCGTGCTGATAAGGACTCATTGTCCCCGGGTCGACATTTATGTACGGGTCAAGTTTTTGCGCCATCACTTTAAGACCTCTTGATTTTAAAAGTCTTCCGAGTGATGCCGCCGTTATTCCTTTACCGAGCCCCGAAACTACTCCGCCCGTTACAAATACATATTTTGTCATAATTCTATTTCTCCTTCAAAAACTTTTACTGCACTACCAGTCATTAAGACGCCTTCATCAGAATAATTTATCGTAAGCTTTCCGCCGCGCAGATGGACTGTTATATCTTCGCCTTTTTTGCAAAATCCGTTTTCAGCCGCAGCCACGACGCTCGCACAAGCTCCGCTGCCACACGCAAGCGTTTCGCCGCTCCCTCTTTCCCAAACTCTCATCGCAAGATTTTTTTCATCTATAACGCTTACGAACTCCACATTGACTCCTTCGGGAAATATACTGTTGGCTGAAAGCTTTGAGCCGATCCCTTTTACATCGGCAGAGTAAACTTCATCGCAAAAAGTAACGCAGTGAGGGTTGCCCATCGAAACGCAAGTAATATTACATATTTTATCACCCACAGTTATAGGCTCGTTTATAATTTTATCTTTTGAAAAAATTGTAGGTATATCTTCCGCAGACAAAATCGCTTTACCCATATCGACTTTAACTATCGCTTCGTTGCCGCTATTTTCCACTATCGACAAAGTCTTGACGCCGCTGAGCGTTTCTACGATTATATGATTTTTATCGCTTATCAAATTATTATCGTAAAGATATTTTGCAACGCAGCGTATACCGTTTCCGCACATCTTTCCTTCGCTGCCGTCTTTATTGAAAATCCTCATCTTGGCATCGGCAATTTTGGAAGGGCAAATAAGTATTATCCCATCTCCACCTATTTGATATCTCCTATCCGAGAGTTTCATGCTTAAATTTCCCGGGTCGGAGATGTCGTTTTTCAGGCAATCTATATAAATATAATCATTGCCGCAACCATGCATTTTTGTAAAATTCAGTTTCATCTTTGCCTCCGATGATCATTAGTACTTAAAATATTATTTTATATCAAAATCAAGTTGTTTACAATACGTTTTGGATAAATACATCATAATTCTGTAAACTGCACAAAAATTAAAGCCAAACTGTTTATTATTAAGTTCGGCTTTAAAATATGGCATAAATCAACTGTTATTATTATGAAAATTTCTGCGTCTTCTGTTTTCCGCGGGCGCGGCCATGCCCGAAAGTTTATCTTCACTCATTTTTTTGAATTTCGCCATCATATCTTCAAAATTGTTTGTTTTGGCGGGCTGCGAAGATTTACGAGAAAACGGTTTGTAATCGGAAGATTTCCCGCGTTGCGGAGTTCTATCTTTCTCCGAACCCGATGTTTCGGCTTGTTTTACAGAAAGTTCAATCTTACCGCTCGGGCTTATACTTAAAATCTTAACATTTACAATCTGACCTTCTTGAAGATGATCGGAAATATCCCTGACAAAATCATTCGAAATTTCAGATATATGCACAAGACCCGTTTTTTTCGGCGCGATCTCGACAAATGCCCCAAATTTTGCTATACCTGTAATCTTTCCGCTGACTATGGTCCCTACTTCCAATTTTTTCTCGCCGGTTTCTAAACACATAAACGACTAATTTCCTCCTAAAAAGTATTGATGTTTAATTCTTAAAATTTATTCCGTTACATTTTCAAAAACTATAGTTCCGGAATTCTTGCCGCTCTCCGCGCCTTTTGCGTTATCTTCAAGCTGCTGCTTCATTTCTCGGTTTTTTTCTTCTTCCATGGCTATCTTTTCTTCTACGCTACTCAGTTCTTCGCTTTTTGTCTTTATTTTTACAAACTGGTCAATAAACAAAAAAATAACGTATCCGAGCAGAGCAAATAAAATAAGCTTAAAAACAAATTTTTTGACTTTTTTCGCATTTCGTCTCATATGCAGCCACAAACTCTTTCCCTACAAAATAAACCGATGAACATAAGTTATATTATGCACTAATATAAAATGCAATTTCAAGATTTTTTTTAAATTCGTCTATAGCTTATGTATGAGAACTAATTTGCGCTTTTCGATTGTCGGTTTTTTACAGTATTTTTCAGTTTTCTGTAAATCAAGTCGCCCAGACTTATATGATATATGATCCAGCCCAAAGCTTCTCCGGCCAAGATATAAAAACGTGATTCACCATAATTAAAAATAAGCACAAACAGAAAAGTTATCAGCCCGCTGACGAGAAAATAAACTATGTCCTGAATGAATACCGATAAATTTTTCGGGTTTATTATAAGCCGTGTTATTCGGAAGATATCATAAAATATGCCCAAGCAAACTCCCAAAGCGGCCGAATACAAAACCATCAAAAATTGGTTCATGTTTTAAAACCTCATAAATTTTATTTGAATATACGTTTTAAAAAGCTGCCGCCCCCACAGCCGTCCAAATAATCAAGGCAACATATTTTCCCTGTTATTTCAAGGTCGCAGGTATCGAGATTCAGTTTTTTGATATTCAAATTACTGCCTTTTATGAGGAGTTTACCCATATCGGTATGTGCGGTTATCTCGCAGTCATCAAAGCTGCCGACTTCCTTCACACCCGTTATGCTTAAATTTTTTCTTCCTTCAAGATTTACGATATGAGGAGTTTTTATTTCGCTGTTTGCCATGAATTTTATGCCTCCAAATAATTTATCTGTTTTGATAAATATATGAAGGATTATGGGCTAAATATTACTTAACGTCCAATTGATAAAATATTCTCTGCGGCTTTAAGTATTCCTATTTTTGCAGCGTAGAAATTCGTTCCTCCCTGAACCCAGACAGGATACGGCTCTTTCATCGGTCCGTCCGCGGAAAGTTCTATGGATGAGCCTCCGATAAACGTCCCTGCCGCCATTATTACTTGGCTGTCATAACCCGGCATATCCCATGGCTCGGGGGTTACAAATGAGTCCACGGGCGACCCTGACTGAATACCACCGCAAAACGCCTTTAACGCCTCGCCCGAACCCATTATGAGCGACTGAACTATATCGCAGCGGTTTTCGCTATATTTTGGATACGTTTCAAACCCCAAAAGTCCAAAAATTGCAGAAGTATAAAGCGCCGTTTTAAGCGCTTCCGCAACAACATGAGGAGCGTTGAATATACCCATAAAAAGTTCGCGATTTACTCCGAGCGTCGCGCCAACTTCTTTACCTATACCGGGTGCAGTCAAACGATAAGAACACATCTCAACATATTTTTTTCGCCCCAGAATATATCCACCCGTAGGCGCAATACCACCACCCGGATTTTTTATCAGAGAACCTACAACTATATCCGCCCCCACCTCCGATGGCTCTGCCGTCTCGACAAATTCTCCGTAGCAATTGTCTACCATCACTATGCATTCGGGCGAAATGTTTTTTACAAAATCGATGATTTCTTTTATTTCCGAGACCGAAAGTGATTTCCTGAGTGTATACCCCCTCGAGCGCTGGATATATACAATTTTGAAACCTTTCGAAAGCTTATCTGAAATGGATTTATAATAATTTTCTTTATTTTCGTCGTAATCAATATAGTCAAAACCTATACCGAAATCTTTCAGCGACCCAAAATCGCAGTCCTTCGAATCTACCACGCCCATCATGGTATCGTAAAGCTTACCCGTCAGGCTCAGCATTTTATCATTTGGGCGCAAAACGCCAAACAGTGCCGTCGTTAGCGCATGCGTACCGCTGACGAAATTCGCCCTCACAAGCGCATCTTCCGCGCCGAATATCCTCGCAAAAACTTCATCGAGCTTATCTCTGCCACGGTCGCCGTATCCGTATCCCGTCGTAATTTCAAAGTGGCTTTCGCTTACTCCTGAATCAATAAACGCTTTCAAAACTTTTTGCTGATTAAATTCCTCGATTTTTTTAATTTTTTTAAATTGGCTTTCGCAAAGCTTTTCTGCTCTGTATGAAATTTCCGTAAGTTTAGAACTGAAATTAAAAATTTTTAAAATCCCCTTTTTATTTATGTCTGTATAATTTAGTAAACCATAAAATCACCGCAAAATAAAGTAGTGACAGAACAAAAGAAAAAGTATAGATCCTATTCGGAGGAACTTTCTAAACTCTTTTTTCTTCGAATTCTCCGAAATTAAGTTTACATAAGGACATCAAGAATTTTGTCATTAGAGTACTTCCCCTTTTACATTCCATTATTAGTACACATTACAGTGTAATTATATCATATTTTAGCATATATTTAAAAAAGCATTTAAAAAATTCATATACTGGTTTGGCCGCTTCTATATTTTACTATTGTTGCAATAAAAAAGTCCCGATAACAATCGGAACTGTTAAATTTTTTAAAATAATAATACTATTTTAGCTAAGCTCTTTGAAATAAATATCGTACCAAACTATAAATATATAAACCGTCCAGATTTTACGGCTGTTGTCCCACTTGCCATTATAGTGGTCATCAAGCAGTTTGATAAGCTCTTCGGGATTGAAGAAATTCTTTGAGGTTTCCGATAAAAATGCCTTTTTGACTATCTCATAATATTTTTTATCTTTGAGCCACACTCTTGTTGGGACGGGAAAACCAAGCTTCTCTTTTTGGGCAGTATCGGTCGGTAAATGGCGCATAGCAGCTTGTCTTAGCGCGTATTTTGTGTTTTCTTTTGGAGTTTTGAGTTTGGTTGGGATGGTAGATGCTACTTTGAAAACTTCTTTATCGAGAAATGGTACTCTCAGTTCGAGCGAATTTGCCATACTCATACGGTCGGCTTTGAGAAGGATATCTCCAACCATCCACATGTTGATATCCATGTACTGCATTTTTGTCACATCGTCATAATCTTTTGCGCGCTCATAAAGTTTTTTGCAAACGTCTTGAGGCCGCGTTGCAAGGGATGAGTTCTTGAGTATCTTTTGTTTATCCTCTTTACTGAACATAAACGCATTTCCGATATATTTGTTTTCGGTTGTATGCTCTCCTCTGATTATAAAGCTCCTACCTTTAAATCTAAACGGAATTTTCTTCATCGTGTTCGCTAAAAATGTTCTTACTTTCTGTGGCAGTATCTTTTGATACATTCTAAAAACTCTTGGCTCATTATAAATCGTATAGCCTCCGAAAAGCTCGTCCGCACCTTCACCGGAAAGAACAACTTTAACGTGTTCACTCGCAAGTTTTGAAACAAAATACAGCGCAATGCATGATGGGTCGGCCAATGGCTGATCCATATGATACTGGACTGTCTTTATGGAATTCCAAAATTCATCGGACGAGATTATTTTATATTTATGGTCTATACCTATCTTTTCAGCGAGTCTTTGAGCCCATGTCACTTCGTTATATTTTTCACCAAAATCAAATCCTACCGTAAATGCTTTTTGATCGGCAAAGTATGAAGAAACATAGCTTGAATCGACTCCGCTTGATAAAAAGCAGCCAACCTCAACATCGCTTATCCTATGCGCCTCAACCGAATTTTCAAATACTTTTTCAATCGTATTTGTTGCAGTCTCCAAATCAAGATTTTCGTTTATATTAAACCTAGCTTCAAAATACCTATGAATTTCCGTTTCTCCGTTTCTATACCACATATAATGGCCCGGCATTAAGCAGTATACGCCCTCGAAAAATGTTTCGGGTGGAACTGCATACTGGAATGATAAATAATTATCAAGCGTTTTATAATTGAACTTTCTCTTAAAACCGGGCATTGCAAGTATGCTTTTTATTTCTGAAGCATAAACAAAATTCTCCCCTGCCATTGACCAATGAAGCGGTTTTATTCCAAATGGGTCGCGCGCAAGGAAAAGCGATTTTTCTTCCCTATTCCAAATGGCAATCGCAAACATACCCCTGAGCCTGTCCAGTACCTTTTCGCCCCACTCTTCGAATCCATGGAGTATAACTTCCGAATCGGTTTCGGTGTAAAAAGTATGACCGCACTCAAGAAGCTCTTTTTTTAGCTCTTTGTAGTTATAAATTTCCCCGTTAAAAGTCAAAACCAGATTATTTTTCTCGTTATAAATCGGCTGATCACCATTCCCAAGATCTATTATGCTAAGCCGACGAAATCCCATGGAAATATCATTATCCGCAAAATATCCTGCACTGTCAGGCCCACGATGAGTAATAAGTTTTGTCATATTTTCGATGACTTTGGTTCTATCTAAAACTTCGCCCGTAAAACCGCAAATTCCACACATTAAATAACATCCTCCCAGATGATAACTAATTTTCGATATTGATTATACCACGATGAAAATAAACTTACAATTTATAAATTTAATCTTTTAAATGTTTTTTCTAAAAAAATAACAGCCTCGCAGTGAGGCTGTTATTTTTAAATTTATAACTATGTAATTAGTTGACAGCGTCTTTAAGAGCTTTCCCTGCTTTGAACGCCGGTGCGATTGATGCCGGAATGGAAATCGGATTTCCTGTTCTCGGATCACGTCCTTTACGTGCTTCACGTTTACGTGTCTCGAATGTTCCGAAGCCTACGAGTTGGACTTTGTCACCATCTTTCAAAGCTTCTGTTACCGAAGAGATGAACGATGCCAATGCTTTTTCAGCATCTTTTTTTGTGAGTTCACTCTTCTCTGCGATTTTTGCTACGAGTTCTGCTCTGTTCATAAATACAATACCTCCGTATTTTTTATTGTGCTTCCTTAAAGAAACACTTACGTCGCTGTATGCCCATATCTCAGGGCTTTCTAGCCAGCAAAGAAATATTACTACACTTTATTCGGGTTTGCAAGCAATATTTTAATGTTTGTAAGTTTTGTACATCTATATGTTTTGTATATAAAAAATATTATTAATAATTATCATACTCTGATCGCCTCAATTACCTTATGAGCTTGTATTTTTCGAGTATGTCAGATATCTTTTTGAGTTTGGGGACGGTGCTGAAATCTTCTTTTGTAATCGAACCGGTTAAAAGTAACGCAACACCATAAACAAAAATTGCTACTAAAATTGCAAATATGGTGGAAATTTTAGAATTAACTACGTGGCTGAGCAGCCCATGAGAAGCATATGCCGCAACAGCACAAATAATAGAGCAAACGAGAGGCCTTAAAAATATCTCTTTAAAATTAAACTTAATATTGGCATTCCTCGAAAGCGAGAGCAACCCATATGCACAAACAAACAAGTAGCAAATAAGTGTTCCTATTCCTGCGCCTTGAATGTTTATTTCTGGCACACCAACGAGAATATAATTGAGTACGACTTTTATTACCATTCCGACGGTTAAGATTTTCAAAGGTATGTCCGCCCTACCGATTGCTTGGAGCATACTGCAAAGCGGAGTACTTATTGCGACAAATATTATTCCAATGGCATATATGCTCATTATCTGCGCAGAAATGCATATTTCTCCGATCTGCTTATTCTTTCCGAGCGTATTATATATTAAATCCATAATAGGAAAAGAAAGTACAGAAAGCCCCAAACCGGCGGGGAATGCTATTAATGAAGTTAATTTTAAAGTCGTTTCTATGCTTTTTTTAATTTTTTTCTTAATGCCCTCAACCCACGCTGTTGTAACATTCGGAAGTGCACTTATACCGAGCCCTTGAGTGATTGTATAAAGAAGCATTGTAACTGTATTCATATATCCGAAGCAGCCGGCTAAAAATGTATGAACTTGCCCTTCATTTATAACTTGCTGAGGTATAAGCCCGCTATAATCGTCTAATAAACGCTGCGGAACCGTCTGCATAATATGGTGAATGCGCCTCAAAACAAGCGTGCTGTCTATAAAGCTTGCCAAATTCATTATTATGGCGCCGAGCGCAATAGGTACAGCAATGTCAAGAAGCATTTTAATAAGCGCTTTTGTGGGGCGAGGTTCTTCTGAATTGTCAATCTCATCTTTTGTAATCCCATCACCGGCAATTTTATATTTTATGAATATATATAAGAAACCCATAATCGAGCCAAGAGTAATTCCCAACACGGCACCGGCAGATGCAAACGGTAAAGTTGCATTTCTAGCGGCCACCACATTTTCACAGACCACCCCATAAACAGTACCGTTTGAATAGTATTCACTCATTCCGTATTCTCCTGCAATCCACGCGAGCCCCAGCCCAAAAAACACCTTGCTGATAGCTTCCACAATCTCAGAAACAGCCGTGGGAATCATGTTTCTGAGACCTTCAAAATATCCTTTATATATAGAAATCATGCAAGAGAAAAATACAGTTGGCGCCAGCATAAGCATCGAATACAAAGAGCCGGGCGTATTCGTAAATTTAATATATAAAAACGAACCCGATATCATAATTAAACAACCCACAAGACCCGTTGCAAAAAACAAAGGCACCGAAATCTTGTGTATCATGCGGACATCTTTATACCGTTTTCGAGTCATATCCCCGGCAACCATGCGCGAAATCGCAATTGGCAAACCCGCCGTTGCCAAAGCGTAGATTGGATTATATATATTGTAGGCATTAGTAAAATATCCCGTACCGACTCCGCCCAAAATATATGCAAGCGGAACTTTAAACGCTGCCCCTGCCAGCTTAACTATAAGCATGCCGACCGCCATAATAAAAGCTCCGGCAGCAAATGACTGGCTGACTTTTTTAGATTCTTTTGTCTGAGGTTTTATTACTTTATTCATAAACAAATTTTCCTTCGCAAAAAATTTACTATAAAATATATTTATATTATATCACATTTATAACTGAGTCTTGCGAAGAATAAAAAGCAAAAGAGCGAATTGTCAAACTAAATATAATTTAACGTTTAAGCGCAAAAAATATATTCTATGTAACAAACATAAATTTTTGAAAACAAACCCCTTGACAAATAAGATTGGAATGTAATATAATTAGCTATGTTAAGATGAATTCTCGGGCCATTAGCTCAGTTGGTTAGAGCAACCGGCTCATAACCGGTCGGTCCTAGGTTCGAGTCCTAGATGGCCCACCAAATCAGTACAACAGTATTGATACAGTTGAAAACCCAGTAATACTGGGTTTTCCGTGTTTTTAGAAATTTTTTAAGGGCTGATTTCAGCTCGTTTTTTTATTTTTTTGATTTTTACTCGTTTGCAAAATGCGACCGGTCGCATTTTGTTGGAGCTTTTTATGGGCGGTCGCGTTTCTGTATTGCACATATTTTTTTGATTATTTTTTATCATTTGCACAAGTTATGTTTCGACAACATTATTAATCTCTTAGTCAATATTTTGAAATTTAACCTCTTAAAATATAGTAATTGCCGTTTTTAGATTTAAGAAGTCTTTTACCTAGCTCATTTTTTCCTAGTACTGTTGATTCATCTTCTATTTCTATCATATTTTTTTCAATTTCAAGTCTATTACACTCTCTGATAGCTTCCTCTGCAGTAGAGTAACTACTAACAACTTCACCCCCATAATTAGTAACAACTAAATATTGTCCTAAATTTGCACCCATTTCTTTTAAGTCTTTATCGCTTACTTTGTAAATTGTAAAATGTTCGCCTCCGCCGGAAATATCGCTTGATTCATTATCTTCTAACTTTTTGATTTTATCTTTGTTCATAAATAATCATCCTCTCTTTACCTATACTTCTTGGTGCCAACCTAAAACCAAATAATAATCTTTGCCGTTCGCAGATTGGAGTAAGTGATCACTCAATTTACCCTCTTTTAGTATTTGCATATCCACCGTGGGGACATTGGAGCCATAGTATTCTCCTATAATCTCCGAAGAAGCTTCCTCAAAAGTGTCGTAATTACCAATTATTTTGTTGTTATAATAGATAACTAAATATGGCTTAAAACCTAAATTTTCTTTATCTAAGTCATTTTGACTTACTTTTACTATAGTTTTTACATTTCCCCCAGAAATACTGTTTGTTTCATCGCAGGTTAGTTTCCTAATCTCTTTTTCGCCCATAAATACCATCCTTTCAATAATTTAGTTTCAAAAACTACTAACTATCACAGTATTCAAACCCTACAAGTTTATATGTTCCGTTAACCCTCTTACGTAAGCATTTTTTCAGATTTCCTGCTGCTATCGCTACTATGCCGGTGGAATCTTCGTTGTTTTCTGTGGTCGTTATATATTTTAATGCCTCCTCAAAAGTATCATAGCTACTTATAACTTTTTGGGATGGCCAACAATCTTTGTTTACAACCAAGTATGGTTTTAATTCAATTCCAAATTCTTTTAGATCATCTTTATTCGCAACCACTATTCCATATTGTCCCGAATAACCACCTGAAGTGTTACTTTCTTCACTGTCATTGAGTTTTTTAATTTTCCCATCCATAAATAAACACCCTTTCTGTAAATATTTTTATAATTCACAGCTATTGTACATGCATTTTGATAAAAAGTCAATAAAAATATGAAATTTAATCAAAAAACAACATTTGAAATTACAATTAGTGTAGTACAGCTATCAAAATTAATCTTTCGCATACCATATATAAACTCATACTTTCGGTAAATCAAGTAAATAGTTTTATAAAAACAAAAAACGGATTATACCACAGTTTCTGTCTGCGATATAATCCGTTCTATGTCTATTAATCATCATATTCAGTTTTTAAATATAAACTCTTTCCTATCATCCTCGTGAATAACCAATCTTTCAACCATAGTATTCCAAAGTCTCTCATCGAATTCCGTGATTACCTCATCAAAACCTCTCAAATTATCAATAAATACCTTTATTTTATCTCTTCGAACCTTGAGATCTCGCTTTTTCTCCTCAAGCCTAAACAATGCGTTTTTTAGTTCATCATACTTCTCGGTGTAAGCATCATATTTCCTGTTGTATTCATCTTGGTTCATAGCCTTCCTTGAATTTTCACGCACCAAACTTCGCATTAAGCCCACTATAATGTCCATTTCTTTCTTAAGGTCTGATATTTGGCTGTCTATATCCTTTGTGTCCGTAAGGCTCAAAATAGTGCTTTGAGCGTCCTTTATGACCTCTTCTTTATTTTCGATTAAATTATTAAAAGCTTTCACAAATTCTTTCTTTATCTGTTCCTCGGTTAAATGGCAAGTTCGGCATTTTCGTTTATTTTTAAACTTGTCATTACACTGCCATACAACTTTTCTGTACTTGTCATTTGAATGCCACACTTTTGAACCATAGTAACTACCACACTCTCCGCATACAATCTTGCTTGAAAAGCAGCTTACACAGCTATGATGTGCCCTTTCGATTGCTCTTTTTTGAAATTCCTCCTGAACCAAGTCGTAAACCTCAGGAGAAATAATCGCTTCATGGCTGTTCCTAACATAGTATTGCGGAATTTCACCCTCATTCTTCTTTTTCTTTTTGGTTAAAAAATCGACCGTATAGAACTTTTGAAGCAACGCATCGCCTTTGTATTTTTCGTTTCTCAAAATACTTCTGACAGTACTAAGACACCATTCCGATTTCCCACCGGGAGTCGGCATTTCCTCCTTTGTCAGATAATGTGCAATTGCTGATGCCGATTTTCCTTCGAGAAATAGCCTATATATCAGTCTTACGATTTTAGCTTCTTTCTCTACGAGCTTTGGAACGCCATCTTCTCCTTTTTCGTAACCTAAAAAATGTTTATACGGCAAATTTACTTTTCCGTCAGCAAACCTCTTACGCTGACCCCATGTTACATTTTCACTTATCGACCTTGATTCTTCTTGAGCCAGCGAACTCATAATTGTGATTAACAATTCTCCCTTAGAATCAAGCGTATAAATATTTTCTTTATCGTTTCTGCCTCTTCAGGAATGATTTTTATTTGATTGTTTTCAAATTTATATCCATTTAAGTAAAAATGCGTAAAACGCCCTTGCTTAAATCGATTCCTGATTCGCCCCATTTGCAGTTTTCACTCACTGATCGGCTTTCTTCTTGTGCAAAAAAGAGAGGAGAGTAAGCATCAGCTCACCATCCTCCGACAAACTATGAATATTCTCTTTTTCGAAATATACATCTATCCCCTGTTCTTTTAGCTTTCTGACATTTTCAAGTATGATAATTGTGTTTCGCGCAAACCTTGACACGGGATTTCGTGATTACCATATCGATTTTGCCTTGTTTACAGTCTTCCAAAAGCCTTTGGAACTCAGGCCTTTCGCATTTGGTTCCCGTTTTTGCTTCGTCTGCATAAACTCCGACATATCGCCAACTCGGATTATTCTGAATTAGCTCACTGTGATGGCTTATTTGAGCCGACAGAGAATTAAACACAAATTTTTTTGTTGTAACTATATTCTATCCGAAATAGACGAATTTTTTATAATAATCTTTAGATATTCTACCATATTTTTATCCACGTTTGACTCTGCTATTTCCCAATCGTCAAATTTTTCAAATATAAAGCTTTTGAACAATTTCGTAGGAGGTACATCATGTACAATTACATCTCCTGGGGGATTAGTATACTTCACTGCGGTGAACCGCGCCTTTATATATGAAAATGCATTGAAAAATTTCGCAGGCAACGCAGTCTTCAGATCCCAACCACTAAGGGACTCAGTGGTATATAGCCACCTATTACTACTGGATTTGATTTGTTCAATTTCATCAGCATTCAATCCGTTATGTACACACCATTCTCGCAATTGTCCCATATCTGTAATAATATATCCGTAATTAGTATTACCGATACAATAATTACTACCGTTACGATAAATATCAACACCAGGTATATGCAATGATGCAGTTAATTCATTAAGATCGATTTTCGCTCTCACCGATACCTGCGAACCTGTTAAATCCTCAGACGAAAACGTATTCACTATTTCAGATACTTTTTTGCACAGTTTTTCTTTATCAAATTTTGCAAGACTACCGGTAAGCGCCAAACGGTTTTCATATTGGTTGAAAACTCTTATGTGGCTGGTAGCTGAAATATAGTTACCCTTTCCACTCATACTGTGCGTGTGCCCGGTGACGGACGTCGCTTCAGGTCCGGAATCTTCCAACTTCACCAATAATGCACTTTTTCCCTCAATTTCAACAAACGAGAACAATATGTGTCCTCTAGATACACCGCCTTTCTCGGGCATATACGAATTTATGGGAATATCAAATCCATATTGAAATTGGCATTTGCTGAGTAAATCTGACAAATTATTAATCCACCATGCGCGATTTGCAGGATCCGTTTCCAAACCAAGCCAAGAAACCACTTTTGTAACTGTATATGATCCAAGCGTTGTGACACCGCTAAGCCAACTTTTACCTTCAACCGGGCGCTTATCCCAATCATTTATTTTAACATAATGTGTAGATGTACGAGCGTCAATTCCTACGGCACTACCGTCACCTTCTATTCCAAGCAACTTCCTAAGCTCATCATAATTCATAGAATAAGGCAACTCAAACACCAATGTTTCGCCATGCGACAAAACCGAGGTAGCATACTCAGTTCCCGCCTCGGGTCCTGTATACCAAGGTTTTTGTTGGGAATACTCGTATCTATTGTCGCTCAATTGAATAAGCGCCAGTATACGTTTTAATACATTTCTTTTAGCTTCGGCCGTACTTTCATCATCAAGTGCTCGTTCTATTGCCTTTCTGCTCATAGCTTCATTTATTTCTATAATTGTTTCGTACAATGTACGCACCGCACCTTGCCGAGTAAGATCTTGTCGCTCTAAAAGTGATAACATATACAAAAGCATAAAACGCTTTTGCGGATCACACAAATTTTTATCTTGCAAAAAATAATTTCTGATATGTTCCTGAATATCATCACCACAACGAGGAAAT
This sequence comes from uncultured Clostridia bacterium, assembly GCA_947305745.1. GTDB lineage: Bacteria > Bacillota > Clostridia > Oscillospirales > Acutalibacteraceae > UMGS1491. The sequence continues at coordinate 37,204 of CAMZEH010000006.1, forward strand.
ACCTCAATGCAATACTGCAGATACTGCCGCAATTTCGACAAACGTATACCCACAGTGTCTTCATTGGCATTAACGATACTTGCGGCCGGATCCTTAGGATTTATAATACTACCGATAACATTTTCCCAATTTTCTGATACTTCTGCAGATATATAATCGTCCAGTGATTGATGAGCAGACTCAGCAGCATCGACTTCCTCGTTTTTGAGTTTTTCCTCTTCTTCAGCTTTTTGCGTAACTATTGTTTTGGTCGGCTCGAACTTGACTTGCCCTTTATTGATTGTACCGTTAGTTTCACCTCCGGTTTCGATCGGCTCGAACTCGACTTGCCCATTATTGATTGTACCGTTAGTTTCACCTTCGGTTTCGATCGGCTCGAACTCGACTTGCCCATTATTGATTGTACCGTTAGTTTCACCTTCGGTCTTGTCGCCATTTTTGTTTTTTCCGGATATACTGCATGCTCCCCTATTTTTGGTTGTGTAACCGGTTTCAATATTTATGTTGTTTTTACCATCATCCTCCGGTTTCTTATTTTTGAATAGAAGGTACCCTCCTCCGAGCAGCGTTATGCCCAAGATAGGTAATGCTGTCAATCCAATTTGTTTGGAGTAATTTTTGAACCATGAAATAAATTTAAAATTATTGCTTTTGGTTTTGGCGGTTACATCACTTGCGTAAATATTGGATATCATACAAGATTGAGATAGTAACACAGAGCTTAATAAAACGGATAATATTTTTTTATTCATTATTTTGCGTCCTTTCGCTTATTTACAATTTAATTGTATCACAACTTGAATTTAATGTCAATGCACAACTTAATTAAAAAACAAGTAATGTTATAGGATTACAATTGATGTGTTAAAAACAGTAAAAAATAAGACTAATAAGGACCCCATGTCATGCGGAACTTGCAAACAGCTATAAATATATCTACATTCGTTTTGTATGATACCACCCAAAAGTAGATCGTACAACTATATGCAGTGTTTTTCTGCCATATGCAGCCACTTTTTTTCTGATGGGAAGTACATTCTGATACGAACGCACTTTTAAAATTTCTCTTTGCATTTTCTGCTCTCCTTATGATAAATTTTGCAGTTACATATTCCCTCTCATACCGTTTTGTATCAAGCCATTTTAACGATATAGGCTACCAAATATGGGCTCGTACTTCTTAAAAAATTTTGTATCAATTTTGTCGTACTCGCTTTTTTATCAGCCCTTGTTTTAACATTTAAGCGCACTACAAAGTATCAAAAGAATTTTTGATTACCAAATCACACACTTTTTAAATTTTTCATTCTGACAATAACGATGATTTTAACCAATATAAATAAAATTACTGTCGGTTACAGCAGAAAACCCCGCAGAAAAATGCTGCGAGGTTTTAATCTTTTACATTTCCATTTAGTGTAGATTGTTTGCGTGTGCGAATTTATTATATCGAAAATGTTATTCGCTTTTCCCTTTTTCTTGCGCATAGAATTCATCTACTGCCGATTCAGTAATTTCCGAAAGCCTCTTTTGATGTTCACTTACAATCTCAATTAATCTGTCAGCTAATAGTTTTTTAGTTTCACCGCAAGTAAGCTTTCCATCATTAAAGTTTTGATAAATTTGATGTAACTTTTCATCATCCGTTTCAAAGAAATTTAAGTACTGACACGCTACGTCAACAGTAACATCTCCGCCAAGACGTCTATGGGATTCAAGCGTACCGTCTCCTCTGGAGCCAGAGAAAGCATATTTATTTACTTTTTTCCTAATCTGTTCAGGTGTATCAGTTAAGAATATAGTCGATTCAGCCGAAACACTTGAACTCATTTTTCCTGTACTTCTCCCGGCATCAGCATCTCTCTTGTTAAACGTTAAAGGCGGAATAAACTTTCCTATAATCGAGCATGGACTGAAAGTATGTTTGACAGGTAACGACACAGATTTGCTTCGTATTCTTTTGTTCATTGTGTCCGATATTTGAGAGGATAATCTAAAATATGGGTCTTGATCTATTGCATACGCTACCAAACACAGTGCAGGCTTTTTGAAAAGATGAGGGTATGCTTGATAAAATGCCGCTGCGCACTGGTATACAGGCCAGTCAATCATTCCCGGAGTTGCCTGATCGTCAAAGCCGAAAATCTTTTGCAAGGTGTGGAACGTTACGCATTTTCTCATTTCAGTTACCAATTCTTCATACTCTTTGCAAGAGAGCCTGTAATCGTGGTTTGAAAATATAAACGTCTTTTTTGGGTCAAACCCAACAGCTATAATATCTCTTGCGTTTTTCTTGCCCAAATCATATACCGTCTTAAATTTCATATCTTTAAAGTAAAACTTTTCATCATCGGACATCTGAATTACTACATTACAATCGAAAGCGTCTTGTAGATATTTTGTGAACATAAACGGTATCAGATGACCCAAGTGCATAGCATCTGAACTCGGTCCTCTTCCAGTATAAATAAATATCGGACATACAGCTTCAGGGTTTCTTTCTTTTTCGTCCAAATATTTCTCATAGGCATCGAGAATATCATTAAAATGTCTGTGTGAGAAGAAAATGCCACGTTTAATCCATGGGTGTAGTCCTATTGTTTTGCCGGCTCTCCTCATAAGAGATTCCCACCTATACATCAAATCACTGGTTAAAGGTTCAACACCGAATTTTTCCAATACGGCATCATAATCTACTGCACCTTCAACTTTCCACGGCGTAATTTGGAAATCACCCGTGCCCGAAGAAACCTCACCTTTTGAACTAGGGTCAAGTTTTGGAGGGTTTGCCTTTACTGGCTGTATAGTGCTTAATAAAAATATTAATGAAAGTGTAACTGAAACTATTTTTTTAATCATTGCGTTTATTCTCCTTGAATTGTCTTGTGTAAATTATTAGCTAATTCTTTTATTATCTCTTGATCTTGATACGGGAATATTATTATATGTGCTTTCTGTTTTCCAAGCTTATCTTTAAAACAGGAAAGTTGATATTTTTTGCATATTTCATCGCTTGGTGCGTCCACTACAAAAATGTTTGAATTTCCATTTCTTATAAATTCAACATTTTGTTCACGCAAACACTCTGCAAAAAAATCAATATTTTTTCTGTAATCTTCCGGGTCGGAGTTTTGCAAAATATCTACCACTTGTTGCCGTGTGGAAAACGGCATTATATCACGGGAACCCGAAGTGGTGCTATCGGTTTGCCCAATGTAATCTATATGTTTCCCCGAAGCACACTTTCTGCTCAAAAGTACGCTTTTTACATTCGGAACTCCTATGTACTTATGCAAACTCGTAGATATAGAGTTTATATTTAGCTCCTTAATATTGGATATGATAGGCGCATCCAACTGGTTGTTAGGTATTCCGCCAAATAAAGCTGCGTCAACATGCACATAATAGGGTATATTCTTTGATATTAAATAATCCGTTATTCTTTTAATGTCATCACAAGAACCATATTTGGTAGTACCCCAAGTTAAAACTAAATTTGCGGGGGAGTGAGTTTCCTTATAATCTTTTTCTATTTGCTTAAATAAAGCATTGCAGTCGATTGATTCATCAGTGTCAGACGTTTGTGGTATTATTCGTCTGTTGTAATGCTCGGAATACTTATATATGCTGTAATGCGCCGATTCGCAAAAATATAGTATTCCATCAGGATTTTCAGTAAACGCTTCGTTGATACCCCATTGGTTACTTTCCGAACCACCGGAAGTTATATATCCCCAGTAATTATCTTCTATACCGAATTTTTCGGCAAATAATCTTAAAATATCTCTTTCGATTTTTTTGGAGTCCATTTGATAATTACCCACTTCATTAACGTCGCCGCAGTTATTAGCCAAAAAACCATCTTTTTCTATAGATTTCAAAATATCAAAAAGTATCGATTTTTCGCACATATTTGCGGGGTAACCAAAATGGTGAGTTCTCAATTCTGCGTTTTTCTCATAAAAATTCAAACACTCTAATACTACATCTTTGAGCTTTTGTAAATCCTTTTCGTTTAGATCAAGAGAAGAAATATATTTATTCATTTTTAGTTTAAATAGTTTATCCAGTGCGATTTTAATATTATTTTTAAGGTCATCGCTATTTTCTGACACTTCAACAGCTTCCCTTAAAAGCGAGTAGGGTTTATTGCCATTGGCGCTAACTATAAAATTAGAAAACATAAAGGCTAACGAACATATGCTAAGAATTTTTTTAATACTATTATTCATATTTAAAACTACCTCTCATATTTTTTGGGAATTCAACTTACAATCGATACCCACCCCTAAACAGAGTCAATACAACTACTATCCGGGATAATATTTACCACAAAACAGTATATAATCGTTTAGAAATTTAAGTTCATTGCTTCTTTTACTTTCTTTAACGTTTCAGTTGTAATATCTCTTGCTTCAGATGTGCCTTCGCTTACTATTTTATAGAGAGCACCGATGTCTTTCGCCAATTCTTTTCTTTTTTTGCGTATAGGCTCCAATAAATCTTGCAAGACTTCATTTAAATACTTCTTTACGGCTATATCACCGAGCCCTCCGCGTTCATAGTGAGCTTTCATAGCATCTACCTTTTCTTTATCGGGACTAAATGCATCAAGATAAATAAAGACGGGATTGTTTTCAGTATTTCCGGGATCGCTCACTTTTAAGTGATTTGGATCTGTATACATACTCATAACTTTCTTTTCGATTTCATCGGGTTCATCTGATAAATAGATTGTATTGCCAAGAGATTTACTCATTTTGGCTTTTCCGTCTATACCGATTAAGCGCGGGGTTTTGGATAAAATAATTTCCGGTTCGACCAACACATCGCCGTAGTAATTATTAAACCGTCTTACAATTTCACAGGTTTGCTCAATCATCGGTTTCTGATCTTCTCCGGCGGGCACATAATTTGCTCCGAATGCTGTTATATCCGCAGCTTGACTAACAGGGTAAGCCAAAAATCCTACCGGAATATCTCCCGCAAAATTCTTTTGTTTGATTTCGTTTTTTACGGTAGGGTTGCGTTCCAATCTTCCAAGACAAACCAAATTCATATAAAACATGGTAAGTTCCGCAAGAGCGGGGATTTGAGATTGTATACAAATACTGGTTTTGTTTGGGTCTATACCTATAGACAAATAATCGAGGATTAGTTCGGTTACACTGGATTTTATATCACGGGCTTTATCGGCATTATCGGTTAGAGCTTGCATATCAGCGATTAAAACATATTGTTTGTAATCATCTTGCATTTTTACACGATTCTTCAGTGAGCCGATATAATGCCCAAGATGCAACTTACCTGTAGGTCTATCACCTGTTAATATAATCTTTTTCATTATCTGATTCCCCCTAAAAATTTATGATTTTTAATTAAATAAAAATATCAATACCGGAATTGTGAGTAAACTTAAAATAGTAGATAAAGTAATATTCGCCAAAGTATATCTACTATCAGAATGGTTTATTTTTGAAAATATAACAAGAGAGGACATACTCGGCAAAGCCAAAAGGACGAGAATAACTTTAATCTGGTCCGTAAAAGCCCCCGCTTGTTTGCATATTAAAAACAATAGTATAGGTATAATAAGCATTTTGATTATAACAATCAAATATGCGTCAATATTTTTAAACATGCTCTTTTTATCTGTAAAGAAAAACAAACCTCCCACATAAATAAGAGCCAAAGCGGTAGTAAGATTCCCGACTTGTGAAAAAGCTTGGTGCAAAAGGTTTGGAAGTCTGAAACCTAACATTAAGCATATTACCGCCAAAAAAATTGAAACTACCGAAGGATTGATTATATTCTTAAACTCTTGGAAAAAGCCTTGACTTTCACCGGATTTAATAGGTTTGGTAAGCCATATACCAATAGTCCATAGCAAAAGCTGATCTATAATCATACACCCTGAAATATAGATTATACCCGATTGTGGAAACAATGATAAAATTAAAGGTATACCGATAAAACCGGTATTTCCAAACACAAATGTGGCTCTAAACAGATTTTTATGTTCATCTTTTATTTTGAAAATCTTTATTACAAAGCCACTAACCAAAAACAATAATCCGATTACAATCGGATACCAGAGAAAGATAGGCGTAATATCTTTTAGAGCATCGATTTTAGGACCGTTAGTTATAGTTGTAAATAACATAAGCGGCATAGTTACATTAACAATAAACTTAGCCAAGCTATCCAGATCAGAAGATCTTATTATTTTAAGCTTTGCCGATAAAATACCCACCACATAAATAAATGAAAATAAGAATAATTGATTGGAAACTATAGATAATTCTTTCAAAATTCACACGCCTATCTCTTTAAAATTAAAAATTATACTTCCAACCCTTTTCTGCCTTTTTCGTGCATATTAAGATGATATGCCAGTATCTGTCCGATATTGTAATCATTGGTAATAGCATTAATATCTCTGTTGAGCTTCATCGTAACATCGGAAGAAAACTTAGAAGCATCTTCATATGACCGAATTATTATATCTCGCCATTTCTCGATTGATGTCTCACGAATATCTACCCATGCAGTACGAATCCATGTTTCAAGATTTTCATCGGTAACGACTTGATCGTCTTTAGAGCTCGGGTATAACGTGTATTTACCAATGTAAACATTTTTACTGCTTGTAACAACAGGTAATCCCAAAGAAACCATTTCAGTAACAATATCTCTATTGTTTTCTTTCAAATATTCACAAATAGAACTATAAATATCACTTACAGATGTATTTCTTAACATGTCAACAGTCGGGCATACACTTTTTATCAAGTATAACTCATATAGGTATTTGGCGGTTGTAGCGCCCAAGTTGCCTGTGGCAATACTGTTAACGTGGTTTTTCTCCATTAGTAATTTCAATTCATCTTTAGAGTGTTCTGCCATCGCATGTCCTGCATATGTTGGTCCAAGAGAAGCTTTATCCATTTCGTAAAGCATATTTCTTCTGCGCTTCCCAAATAAATCTTCTATAACTGTATTGGCTACTTCTTCTTTTGTTATAGCTTCCATTTGCCCAATTGCCGTAAGGGTATCTAATTCATATAGAGAATATACATGGTTCTCTCCTGCTCTGACAACAGGGAACGTTAAATATTCATCTGATATATCACCTGTAGCATAAGATAACTTTTCTCCCAATCTAAGCTCTTTGCTCTCAAATTTATCAAATTTTTTGATAAGACCCATGTCAGTTTCGATAGGCTCAAACATAGTGCTATCATAGCCAACATATGTTGACGGAATTATCAAGCTAATATCCAAATCCACATCACTCGCCAAGCGCCACAACAACTGGTGAAGTGTACCCGAAGCTGATATTTTACCCATAAGTGCATAAGATAACGAGGATTTTGGTGTATCGCCGTGTGTATAAGGCATATTCATACCCATTCCGCCAAGACCGGTCGTTGATACTTTCAGGAATTTTTTTACTTTAAAATCTTCCATTGCCAGTTTTAACGAAAGTACAAAGTTTATTGCTTTGGGTGCGAAATCATTTAGAAGGTAGGTAACAAATGCAGTGCCAAGTCTATCCTTCTGCGATACTGCATGCCTAATCGCATCGGGATCGAAATGAGATCCAAGCGTAGTGCCTGAGTTCATAGCATCAATAATTGCGTCCGGTTTATAAAGCGAAACAAGATTATAAAGGGTAGATTGTTTAAGAACATCTTCACTTAAATCGGAATAAAAGAACTCCAATAATTCGTCTTTATGAGCCAATTTTTCTGCCGTTGTGTCGCACTTATTCAAATTATATGGCATAAAAGCATCACCATATGACTTAATAAACGAGGTGCCTTTATTAAATTTTTCAAGATACTCTACACTCGCATCTGTTTCCTGTTTTCTCAGATTATGTACTATAACTGTTTTGGGTTTATAAGCTAAAAGTCTCCTAATCACTTCCTTCCCAATTTGTCCGGAACCTAAAATTAGAATAGTGTCAAATTGCATAAATAAAAAATCTCCTAATTCTAAAAAATTAAATACTAAAAAACTATGTTTAAAATATAAACGATTAAAATTAATCCTATAAATACATAACGTGTCATTGGTTCAAACCACTGACCGATTTTTTTATCTCGCCCAAGTTCTACTTGCTCTCTTACAAATTTCTTTCCGCATACCCAAAAGAACATAATACCTGCGAGAAGTGCGCCAAGCGGGACGACATAAACTGATAAAACGTCCATCCAAATTCCTACTATTTCGGCATTTTCTATAAATAAACCAACCGCCACGGCAATAGTAGCTATAATCAAAACCGCTTTATTTCTCGAAAACTTAAACTGTGTCTGTAATAATTCAACAGGTGCCTCAAATAAGTTTATGAGAGAGGTTACGGCAGCAAATAATACAGCTACAAAAAATAATGTTGCAATTAATCCTCCCATAGGCAGTGCTTTAAATATAGTAGGCATGGTTATAAACATGAGCGGTGGTCCGGATTGCAATTCTTTTTCAAGACCGAACGCAAAAACCGAAGGAATTATAACAAGTGCAGCCAAAATTGAAGAAATATAACTAAATATTACTACGTTTTTGGCGCATGACATTACATCTTCTTTCTCGCTTAGATAACTTCCATAGATAATAGTTCCCGACCCTGCAAGAGAAAGCGAGAAAAATGCTTGTCCGAGTGCGCTGATCCATGTTTTTGGATTAAACAAACAAGTCCAACCCGGTTTAAACAGGTAAACATATCCTTCAAATGAACCCGGCACGAAAAACATAAATATGGCTAACAATAAAAACATAATAAAAAAGGCGGGCATAACAATTTTGTTCAGTTTCTCAATTCCGCTTGAAACACCGATTATCATAACCACAAAAGTCAGAACCAATGCTATCATATGCCACGGAATACTGGAAAAATTGCCTGCGACACCTTCGAAATAAGCAACCGAATCGCTTTTTAACACCGAACCGGTTATACTTCCCATTATAAACTTTATTATCCAACCAACAACCACGGAATACCCTATACCAATCAATAAGCAACCGATAAGCGGGATTGCCCCAAGAGAATGACCGTGTTTGATCTTTCTCATCTTTAGTGCTTTTTGAAACGCACCGAGCGGACCTGTTCGCATGGCTCGTCCAAACGCCATTTCTCCAACAACGCCCGAACAGCCGAGTAAAACCATAAAAATGGTATATGGTATTAAAAACGCAGCACCTCCGTATTGACCGAGCCGATACGGGAATAGCCATATATTTCCCATTCCAACCGCAGAGCCTATACATGTTAAAATAAAGCCTATTTTTGTGCTGAACTTATCTCTTTCTACACTACAAGAACTCACTGATTACATTACACCTCATTCATTACTAAAATTAAAACTGAATACAATGGTTTTTTATGCATCAACTCTTTATAATATGAATATTAAAAATCTGTTTATAATTTAGAATTTTATTGCGATCACCCTTTCTTTTATTTTATCGTTGATTGTATCATTCAAAAGAACAAAAGACAATAGTTTAGTGCAATGAATAGTCGATTTTCTACCTTAAATATAGTTTTTTATCTTTATAAAACGTTCCATTATATAATGTGCATATTAGACACCTTAACCTTATTAAATTTAACTATTACAAAAAATGTGTTAATATTTTTTCAATATTTATAAAAACCACAAAACAAATGCTTCTCAATCCGATATGATCGCTATATCCATTATTTATACTCAAGTATTGAAAGATATCTATCGATTTGCTCATTGATGTACCTTGCAAAAAGATTTTCCATAGCTGACAGTTTATGCTTTTTATAGTATTCGTCGAATGCATTATAATAAGCATTCCTATCCGAAAACTTTATGTCAATGGGTGGAAATCCGGCTTTCATAAGCTCCAAATTGACAAGCAATCTGCCCGTACGACCGTTCCCATCAATAAAAGGATGTATACCTTCAAATTCAATGTGAAATCTCGCAAGCTTCGTAACTATATGTTCCGTGCTTCGCTCAAAATCAAAAAGCAATTTTTCCATTTTTTCACCTATGAGACACGGTGGTGCAGGCTCATGCAAGGCACCCATAATCCTGACGGGGACACGGCGATAAATACCTCTATCCTCACGCTTATCCGCAAGCACCAAATAATGTATTTGCTTTATAACATTTTCGGAAATCGGAACATTATCTTTCACAAGTTCATTGACATAATCAAACGCCTCTTTATGCCCAACTGCCTCCATGTGGTCTTTCAGTGGTTTTTTGTCGATCGTAAGACCACGAAGCACCATATCGGTTTCTCGAAGCGTTAAAGTGTTGCCTTCAATAGCGTTCGAATTGTAAGTATATTCTACCGCAAATTCTTCCCTGAGCCTTGCAAGTTCTCCCTCAGTTAATGGTCTCATATTGTCGAGTTTTTTCTTCTTTTCGTTAATGATCGGAATTAAGCTGATCACTCTTTTTAAACGTCCGTCAGATGGCTTTTTGGCATCGGTCGGTATTTTCCATGAGTGTCCTTCGTGACATACTCCCGAAATCTTGCCTTCCGAACATAAAACTCGAACTCTCCTCTCGGAAATATTCCATTTTTCGGCGGCATCTTTAACTGTCATATACATCGTAGTATTCCTCCTTTTAAGAGTAGTATACTCCTGTTTCGGAATAATATCAAGTCTTTCGGAACAATATAATTAAATCATCGGAATAATATCAATCTTTTGTTCTAAGCTCTTACTTTGCCCGAATATATTGAAAGTGCCATGGATTTCATTAAAAATGACTATAACACTTTTGAAAATTATCTGCTCGACTACAATGTCTCAAAAAATAATTTAATAAAAATAAAAAATAGATTTATACAATAATGATTGAAGGTAATTGGAACGCAAAACGATGATGCTGAAAAAATTAATAAAAAAGTTTAACCCTAAAAGATCTTTAATGAGCACAGTGGATGATTATTATACCGATAAAAACACTGTGCACTCCTACTTACCTGTATATCAAAAATTGTTTGGACTCAGAATTGAAAGACAATCACTAATTGTGTAATATAAATACAAAACACAGGTTATTATTATTTCGGAGGAATTCAAAAATGAAATTGGTTTTAGCATCTAACTCTAAATCGCGCAAGGAAATTTTCGATATGATGAACTTTAAATATCAGATTGTAAAAAGCGAAGATAAAGAAATAAGTGATAAAAAGGACTTTCTTGAATATGTTGTAGATCTGTCAAGAGTTAAAGCTAATTCAGTAGCAAAACAACTGAGTTATGAAAAATGTATAATTGTTGCGGCAGATTCCATGATCTATATGGGAGATAAAAAGTTTGAAAAACCTAAAAATATTGAAGAAGCTTTCGAGAATATTAAAATGCTTAGCGGTAAGGTGAACCATGCAATAACAGGTGTAACAATAAAAGATTTATATAAAAATCAGCAAATAAGTTTTTATGATATAACTGATGTTTATTTTAATACCATAGATGAGGAAGAAATAAATTGGTATATAAATAATGATACACACATATTAGAAAGAGCAGGGTATTCAATTTCTGATGGTCCCGCTATAAGTTTTGTAGAAAAAATTGAGGGTGATTATTATAATATACTGGGTATGCCGATTTCCAAACTTTGCAAAAACCTCAAAGAGTTTGGATATAAGATATCAGATTTTAGATAAAATTCATGCAGTATCATAAGGATGTAAAATTTATGTACGAAAAATTAAAAAATGATACCTAACATAAAAAACTTTTTATAATTATTTCTGGTTTATGTATTTTGAATTTTAATGCAGAGGCAAAACCTCCTGTAAATTTTGATTTAAGTGTACAAGAACTGGAACAATTAAACGAGTATAGTAATTATCGTAAATGTGCAGGTCTAAAAAAAGCCTATCTTTATGATTTACGAATAGCAACTAAAGGTACAGTGATATCTGATCAATTATCGCCCAGCGATATTGAAAATGTTAGAAATAATTTAGGGATAGTGTTTTTTGTAGATTTGATGCTCCTTCTCATAAATGGTATGGTTTGCCTCGAGGGCAAGACATTAGAGTTGAAGATATTAATAATGTTTTGTGTGAAGTAAAAAAAATAAACCCCTCAGCTATAATGCTATGTTTTGCTCATCCGTCACAATATTTTTTTGGAAAAACTGTTGAAAGACCTTATATTTCCGAAGGACTAAGTATAGTTATAGATTGGAACAAATCCATAACTATAGAGTATGTTGGGCAAGGATTTGATGCGGGGGAACTCACCAGAGGAAATAACACCTATCATCGTTCTGTTGTAGTACCGTGGTAAATATCTAGATGGCCGATTGAATTTATTTGAGACCGCATCAATATACAAAACATTGATGGTTATACTTATGATCTTTCAAGACAAAGTCGTATAGATGCTCTAGCATCTATGGGTTATCCAAAAGTCGAATTGGAAAATTGTATTCCTAGTGAAGCATTACCAAAAATAGATAAATATTTATTTAAAAACATCTTTGAAAAATGCATAAAGAAAGTAATAAAATATACAAGAGATTTTGATACTAAACATCCAACAGTTATTATGGCAAATATCTATGGAGAAAAAATTCATGTGGTCGAGATCTGGAATTCAAGTTTGTAATCGAAGCACTTTCTCACTCCAGTTAGTTGTTTATAAACATGGATTTACAAAAACCGATAAATAAACTAATATTTCGAAGGTTGTACTTTATACTTCCGCACGGTTAAAAGAAAACTTCTATACTTTCGCACGCTTTTAAAAAACCGTGCGTTTGTATTGATATATGGGTGATTATACAAATCAGTACAACAGTATTGATACAATTAAAACCCCAGTATTTCTGGGGTTTTCGTGTTTTTTGTGGTTGCTTTTTAGTAATTTTCAAATAGTTTTTTTGCTTCGTCTATATAAACATCTACAATCTGTTTGGCAATTTTTTCAATGTTAAAATTCCGTCGTTCTTCGGGACTTAACGTACATTTAAGAGTTACGTGCATAACATAAGGATAATCATCAAACCTTGATATGTCATATTTAAAATATTGTTCCTTAGAAAATGATGAATGATCGCGTGATATATCGAAATATGGGGATAATGCTAGAAAGTGGGTCAATCTATTGCGGTTTTTGGGTCGTTCCATCCAAGATAACCACCCTTGACTTTTATAATGTTTTTGATCTTCCTCTGTTATCATAGTTTCAACACACTTTTCTATTTCTTTTTTTACGTCTTCCGTCAATTTATATAGTGTATACGATCCAATATACGTCGCTATTTCAAGAGCTATTTGATCATTAGCATTATATTTATTTTCAGGCTGATTTATAAATTTTTGATATTCATTAAAATCAATTTTAATCTTAAAATCACCATCTCCCAAGTTGTATAAAAATCTACATTTTTGTCCTTCATTATGAAGGTCTATTTTTTTCCAATCTTCCGTCTTCGTACCAAATTCTATGCCAAAATCTACTGTTCTGGGTCTGTAACATCCAATTTCGTCAAGCTTATCGAATACACTTTTCGTAAGTTTCTTACATTCGACTCGCTTTTTAAGCTTTACGTCCTTGTCTATCTCCCTTACTATATCCTCTACTATATTGTCAATATTTTCTATAATATATTTTTTATGCTGATAGTCAATTTCATAACTATAATTACTTCGTTTGAAAGCAATAGTGAACTCCATTATTGGTAATGATTCTACTTTTTGGAATACCAATCCTGTTGATGAATCTTTGCACTGTAAGAAACTATACGGGTCGGGCGGATAGTCAGGAGAAAACCAACCGACAATACTTAACTGTTTTATTTCCGGAAAATCAGCCTCTTTATACTTTAGCGTTAGCTTGTTGATAACTTTTTGCTTTATTTTTTTCAAAATATCTTTAGGTTCCATATCTTTCTCTGATTCAGTATCAGAAGATTCGGTCTCGGACGCAGTTTCAGATTCAGGCTTAGATTTAGCCTCAACTTTGGATTCATCTTCAGACTCCGGCTTAGTTTCAGCCTCGTTTTCATCTTCAGACTCAGACCCAGATTCAGCCTCAACTTTGGATTCGTCTTCAGACTCTGACCCAGATTTGGACTCAGATTTAGCATTAGTATCAGTTTCATTTTCAGGCTCAGGTTCAGACTTAGGTTCAGGCTCAGGTTCAGACTTAGGTTCAGGC
>CAMZEH010000007.1 GCA_947305745.1 uncultured Clostridia bacterium
GCACAAATTCAACAAAAAACAAACAAAAAACTCGGTTTTGTATAATTAACCATAAGACTCTACAACCACCGCATTTAATTGGATTAGTTGCATAGTGCCGCGAACTGAAGAGTTTATCAAGAAATAAAAACCGGCCAACTTTTTAAGTTGACCGATATTTAAAATTATTATCAGTGAAGTCCTCCGTGATTATTGAGTTCTTTCGTGCTGAGGCTTACGTTAAAAGTTACTACTGCATTATATATTCCTGAAGGTAGATTTTCCCAAACATTTGGAGCCATTTTTATCCATATTTCTTGTGATCCATCCAAAAACACTTCTCCATATAATATATATTTCGGGTCGCTGCTTGTAAAATATATATTCTTATTTATCAAATCTGTGTCTAAGGAACTTTTCAAATTGTAAGTTATGGTTTTTGTGCTATCATCAGTTTTTTCAAAATCTGTTTTCGATATATTTAACAGTATTTTATATGGATTTACAAATTTACCATCACCGGCAACTGATTCTTCTTCGTCTTCGTCGTCGCTCTCGACTGTTCTAATACTTACAGTGTCTAATCTAAGCCGTGTCGTTTTGAATGGAACAACTATTCTTTGCGGAAATTCCAAAATGTAATTCGATGAAAGGCTTGGAATAATCGTACATCTACCTTTACTCACTGCTATTAATTCCGCCGCGGTCACTTCCGAGCCGGATTCCAATCTTTCTTCATCTGTGAATACAAATTGCTTTGTACTGCTCATGGTTAAATTCTCTTCGTTACAGTTAATTCCAGATCCATATCCCGCAATTGTTATATAATCGGTTTTATTGGTCCATGAAAGGCTAATCGTAGTATTGTTGTCAGTTCCTGTTATACCTTTCCCGGCTCCGATTGTTGGCCCACTAATCGTTGAACTGTACACTGAGCAGTTGATTTGACCTCCGTTTATTACAATTGTTCCTCCGTTTGCGTTGGCTCCTCCGCCGATAGCGGCGCTATTGCCCCAACTTGTTTCTTGTGCGCTTATTATACCTCCGTGTATTGTAATTGTGCTTGGATTGGAGGTTGTTGTAGCTGTGTCAAATTTTCCTCCGCCTATTGCGGCATTATCTCCGTCGCCTTTTGCAGTTATGTCTCCTCCGTAGATTGTGATGTTGCCATTGAAGTTGCCCGCTTCGCCGCCTATTGCTGCTGATTGATGATTTCCGATCTTACTGGAAACACTTCCGCGAAGTTTTAGATTGCTATAGGAAGTCGGATCATCGCTGTAAATTTGATATGTGGCATATGGGTCCGAATCCACAAAGTAATATTTATTGGTTGGGTCTTCGGTATCTACAAAACAGTATTCGGTTTCGTCATATAAGTAATATTTCTTAGTCTTTTCGTCGAATTCCTCTGCGCGGGTTACTACCGGATATGTTGCTGAGCCTATGTCATTGTCTGTTAGCCATAGTTCAGAGCCGTCTGTTGCGTGGAAAAGATGTAGCGTTTCATCATAAGAGTCGAAATAATACTTTTTGCTACTATCATCCAAATCTTCATAATATGGATCATTTACGCCGTCATCAATGTAGTGATATTTTCTGTTTCCTTCGCTGTCTAAGTAGTAATCAGAATCATTTGGATCTTCTTCATATTTTTCACCTGTTGTTTCGTTTATCAAATACACTTTATTGCTGTCAATAAAATATAATGCGCTTACGTCTGTTTGTTGACCTTGTCCATCTAAAAGCATATATTTATCTGTTAGGGACCTATAATAATACTTGTTATCGTACTGTACAATCTCATGATCCACATTATCATAAGCATCAGATATCCAAAGTTCCGGTTCATTTTCAATATAACTGTCACTGCCATCAAGAGTCTTTTCAAAAGGGATATAACGATCAGAGCTTACATAATATTTTTTGCTACTATCATCCAAATCTTCATAATATGGATCGTTTACACCGTCATTAACGTAGTGATATTTTCTGTTTCCTTGGCCGTCTACAAAGTAATCAGAATCATTTGGATCTTCCTCATATTTTTCACCGGTTAATCCTGCAACAATAGTCTTGTTGTAACTGGCATCAGTAAGAATATATAGATCCGTCGGTGTATTATTTTCAAAAACAAGGTCATTTTTATATAAGCCCGGTATTTTCCTATATATTTCGCCGTCACACAAAACTTTTTCCAAGCTACTTCCATTATTTTGACCATAAACATCATGACCGTCATATTGTAAATATAAGTTAATGGGAATCATGCTATCGCTGTGCAAAATATTTCCGATTTCCTGATTATTATAAAAATTATCGCTTCCCTGTGCGTAAAACGTAATGCTGTTCGGGGTGTTTACGGTGATGCTTTCGTTCGCTGTCAGGCTGCAGTTGTCCTTAAGTATGATATGAACGTCACCTAAAATTTGAATATTATCGTTAAAAGTGGTGTTGCCGTCGAGTACATACCAAGTGGTTGTATTTGCTATACCCAAAGTGGTTTCCCAGGTTTTTATAATCTCATAAGGAGTGGTGCTTGGGAGTGTCAATGCTGCATTTGCCCAGTATGGTACGTCGACTCTTTCATACCATTCGGCGTAAACCGTTACACCGCTGGGGTGAGTACTTGTGCTGAATGAACACATTGCGTCGTCGCTTAAATCACTTGCAAAATGCCAGCCTAAGAAAGCGTAAGCAGAATCTGTCGGCACCGACAGCGCGATCGGTACTACGCTGTTCGGGTCGTATTCTGTTACAGGTGTAGTCGGAAAACTACCATGACTATTAAGAGTATACGTAATTGTTTGCATAACTACTTGCCATTTTGCGTAAAAGGTCAAGTCTCCGTACGGAGCTGCTTTTGCTGCCGTGAATGGAGTTGTGGCCGGCGTTGTAAGCTGCGGGTCTGTGCACCAGTAATCGAATGTTCTCGATTGGTCGTCTACGGTAGCGGGCAAAGTGACAGTCGACCCCGAAGCCGTTGTATAAGAAGTGGGGGAGAGGCCTATTAAAGATGTGTTACCATCCTTGTAGATTATATCTTGTACGAAGTGGAAATAATAATTTCCGTTATTAACAACATCATATCCGAAAACGTTTGCGATCGAAGTTGTGCATTTACTTTCAAAAGCGCTTTGCTTACCTGCATAATTTATATCAACTTGTGTTACGCTGCTATCCGTCCCTAAGCCTGAGAAAGCATTTGTTCCCATGGAGTTCATACCTGTAGGAATCGTAACGGAATCAAGTTTTGCGCAGTTTTGGAATGCAGATGTTCCAATAGTTGTGACTGTGCTTGGGATATATATGATTTGGGTACTCATGTAGGTGGCCGGCAAAGCGCTACAGCCATAGAAAGCTTCGTCGCCGATTGCTGTTAAATTATTGGGTATTGTTATTCTGTTTAAATTTGAGCAATTTTTAAATGAACGTGCTTGAATGACTGTTAGCTGTGTATTACTGTTGTAAACAGCTGTCAGTGAGGTGCAGCCATTACAAATATCTGTTCCTGTGCTCGTTAAGGAACCGGGTAGATTGATCCCCGTTAAGCTTGTACAATCTTGGAATATGCTATTTCCTATATATGTTATACCATAACCTACTTGAATGTTAGTTATTGAGCTACTATGAGCATAAAAAGGTGAACGATTAGTGCTGTTATTCCAATCGTATGTTGTTATGCTTGCTCCATATGGTGCATCGTAATTGTAGTATATGTCGCATATACCGCTGATATTGGGTGGGGGTTTGGTTGCTCCATCAATACTGTACCACACGTAGTCTCCGCATTTAAAATGGAAAATATAGTTATTTGTATCCGTACCCGCAATATCGTAACCAAATACATTCACGACGCTTGTAGTACACTTAGGGGTAAACTCCGCTTCTGTCCCTGCATAGCGGATATTTGCGTTAGGTGCAAGGCCTACGAATGCGTTTTGTTTCATTCCTGCGGAAGTTATACTCGTAGGAATGGTAATGTCCGTTATGCTTGAGCAATTACGGAAAGCGCTGTTGGCTATTGTCGTTACTGAGTTTGGAAGTGTAACGCCTGTAAGATTTGAGCAATTATAAAATGCGCCCAAACCTATGTATGTGAGGCTTGAATTTTGTTCAAAAGTGACTGTTGTGAGGCTCGCGCAATTCGCGAAGGCTCCCCAACCCGGCTGGCTTGCACTGGAAGAATCTTGTATGGTTGTTACAGATGACGGTATTATTATGCTGGAGAACGCGCAATCTTGGAAAGCACCTGGTCCTATTGTTGTGAGACTGCTTGGCAGAGGGTTAGTGTTGCTATTTCCCTGCACCGTAAGCGTTGTCAGGCTTGTACAAGCCCAGAATGCATCTCGTTTAATTTCTGTAATATTATTATCTAGGAATTCAACGGTCGTAAGAGCTATAAGCTTTCTAAATATTGGTTGCTCTATATTGGTTGCGCCCGATATAACTACTTTTGTGATTGCATTATCTGAACCGTTTTCAGTTCCACCAGTGGCATTTTTGTTATTAATCCAGGGTCTGTTGTTATTAGTATAATTGGAATAGAAATTTCCGCTGCCCGTGACATACATAGTTGTGTTTCTAATCGTATTATCGGCATTATCGTTATAATCATACTCTACGCGCCAGTAAAGGGCAGGCCCACACATATCTGTGCTCTTTCCGCCACTTTTCAAAAAGTGGAAAACATGGTTATTGTTGGGGAAAGAATATCCACCTTGTGTTATTGTTGTAGCACTTTGTTGACTGCTCTCGTTTATCATTTTGGAAATTAATTCGGCTTTCGTGCCGTACATGTACCAGATAGTTGTTGGTTCGGTGAATACACGTCCTCCGATTGATGTTATGCCTGATCCGAGATATACGTTCTGTATACCACTGTCGCCCCAGAAAGCCACGTGTCCTATAGACTGATCCATAGCTGAAAGATCTACCGTGGTGAATCTGTTATCGCTGTGAGAAAATGCGTCTCCTACAATTGCAACTTTGGCGGGTATCGTTAGTGTTCCTACCAGTGCATCGCTACCATCTGTTCCTCTGAAAGCTGCTGCATTAATCGTAAGCACGGAGGTCCTGCCGTCTTCAAACGTAATCGATGTTAGCCCTTTGCAATTGCGGAATGCATTTGTCCCGATCGTTGTCACTGATTTTGGAATGTTAATGCCTGTAAGTGAAGTACAATCTTGAAAAGCGTTGTTTCCTATTGTTGTTACCGCGTTTGGAATTGTAATGCTTGTAAGATTTGAGCAATTATAAAATGCGCCCAAACCTATGTATGTGAGGCTTGAATTTTGTTCAAAAGTGACTGTTGTGAGGCTCGCGCAATTCGCGAAGGCTCCCCAACCCGGCTGGCTTGCACTGGAAGAATCTTGTATGGTTGTTACAGATGACGGTATTGTTATGCTGGAGAACGAGCAACCTTGGAAAGCACCTGGTCCTATAGTTGTGAGACTACTTGGCAGAGGGTTAGTGTTGCTGTTGCCCTGTACCGTAAGCGTCGCAAGGCTTGTACAGCTCCAGAATGCATCTTGTTTAATTTCTGTAATATTATTATCCAGGAATTCAACGGTCGTAAGAGCTGTAAGCTTTCTAAATATTGGTTTTTCTATATTGGTTGCGCCCGATATAACTACTTTTGTGATTGAATTTTCGCCGTCAGCGTTGTTGGTCCAGGGTCTGTTTGTATTGGTATACGTAGTGTAAAAGTTTCCGCTTCCCGTGACGTACATAGTTTGAGTTTCCGGAGAAGTAGAAGCGGTGCTTTGGTATGTATATTCTATTCTCCAATAAAGAGTAGGTCCGCATTGACCTTCATTTTTCACAAAGTGATAAATATATGTGTTTCCGCTACCGAAAGTACCGTCTAAGTTGCTGCCGCCGTAGCTTTTGGCTATCAGAGCAGGCTTATTTCCGTAGCGGTACCATATATCAGCATTGGCGGCAAGATTTGCAAATGCATTTTGCCCGATTGATGTTATATTGTTTGAATAAGGTGTTGTGCTTGTGTTTCCTTCAAAGTTTACGGTATCTAAGCCGCTGCAGTTTTGGAAAGCACTGGCACCTATCGTCGTTACCGATTTTGGGATTGTAATGCTTGTGAGTGAGGTATCGTTATAAAATGCGCCTATTCCGATATTGGTAATTGCAGGAGTTCCTTCAAACGTGACTGTTGTAAGGCCCGTGCAATTTGCGAAAGCTCCTAACCTCGGTTGACTCGGATCATCAGAATTTTGTATGGTTGTTACCGACGCAGGGATTCTTATGCTTGTCAGCGCTGGGCAATAAGCGAAAGCACCTGCTCCTATTGTTGTGAGGCTGCTTGGCAGAGGGTTAGTGTTGCTGTTGCCCTGAATTTCAATAGTAGTAAGGTTTGTGCAACCGCCAAACGCGTATTTTTTAATATTGGTAATATTATTATCTGACAAATAGACAGTTTTCAAAGCTTCAAGAGAGTAAAATACATTATTCCCTACGTTGGTTGCTCCCGTAATGCTTACTTTTGTGATTGCATTGTCTGCACCGTATACAGTTTCACCTTTGGCATTTTTGTTATTAATCCAGCCTCGATTATTCGCGAGGTAATCATAAAAATCTCCCGTGCCTGTGACATACATTGCCGTTTCCCTGACCGTGTTGTCACTCAGATTATTATATTCATATTCGACTTTCCAATAAAGATTGGCGCCGCATTTGCTGTCTCTGCCACCACTTTCCAAAAAGTGGAAAACATGGTTTCCGTTCGGGAACGAATACCCACCTTGTGTTATTGTTGTAGCACTTTGTTGACTGCTCTCGTTTATCATTTTGGAAATTAATTCGGCTTTCGTGCCGTACATGTACCAGATAGTTGTTGGTTCGGTGAATACACGTCCTCCGATTGATGTTATGCCTGATCCGAGATATACGTTCTGTATACCACTGTCGCCCCAGAAAGCCACGTGTCCTATAGACTGATCCATAGCTGAAAGATCTACCGTGGTGAATCTGTTATCGCTGTGAGAAAATGCACCGTCTACAATTGCAACTTTGGCGGGTATCGTTAGTGTTCCTACCAGTGCATCGCCACCATCTGTTCCTCTAAAAGCTCCGTTACCGATCGTAAGAACGGAAGTTCTGCCGTCTTCAAACGTAATTGACGTTAGCCCTGTGCAACCATTGAACGCATTTGTCCCTATCGTTGTCACAGCTTTTGGAATGTTGATGCCTGTAAGTGAGGTACAATTTTGAAAAGCAGCGTTGCCTATTGTCGTCACTGAGTTTGGAATTGTAATGCTTGTAAGATTTGAGCAATTATAAAAGGCATTTACGCCGATCGAAGTTGTGGTTGAAGGTATAGTGAAAGATTGCAAACTCGTGCATCTGTTAAACACCGATTCGTTAATGGCAGTAACTGTGCTGGGGAATGTATTAGAACTAGCTCCTTGCGGTTTAATGGTTGTCAATGAAGAGCATTGCTCGAATGCACCTTTTCCGACCGAGGTAAGCGAAGAAGGTAACGTAACACTAGTGAAATTCGAATTCGTAAATTGAAAAAAAGCATAATTTCCTATGTGAGTTATTTCGTTTAACCCCATATATGGATTAAAGAGTATCCCTTTGTAATTTGCACGTACACTATTCCATGGTGCACTTGTTGTGCTATAATCAGTCATTGCTCCATGCCCTATGAACTCAAGATAGTTTCGTGAAGAATCCGTTTGGGAAGTACTATAGTCACCGGGATGCCCTTGTGTAGAAGAAGTTTTTTCGGGGAAAGCATACATAGTATTCCCGCATTTCCAGCCATACCAGTGAAAATACTGATTACCGTGGTTCGGAAAACACGCCGCTACATTACCCGAGCATGGTGTGTTTAGATCTCCGCAACTTTCTCCAACATATATATTCATGCCATTAGGTGTGCCTCTAAAGCAGTTTGAACCAATCATGGCACTACCCGAGCAGCTGTTGGGTATATTTACGCACATTAAACTTGTGCAATTATCAAATGCTCTTTCATTCAATTGTGTTACGGTGTCAGGTATGTATATTTTAGTCAAATTTTTGCAGTTTAAGAAGCAGGCCAGAGGCAATTTCGTCACTCCGGTATTGTAAAGATTTATGGAATTTACTCCTGCCTCCTCAAAAACTCCTTGACCTAATGATGTCAGTGAGCTTGGCAATTCAACGGAAAAACTTGATATCGGCGTTTTGTTTTGCGCACCTCCCAGCTGATAGAAGGCATAGTTGCCTATGCTTGTTATTCCTTCACCTATTACAACTTTTGTAATCGTAACGTTGCCGTCACTTATGGGACTGTATCCATTGTGAAACGGGGAGTTAGCTTGGCTATAGTTGGGTATTGCGGTTGTGCTTCCCACTTTCGTAATTGTTAATGTTTGAGTACTGGTAACGTATTGCCATCTAATTCCGCTGGTTGCATCACCTGTCATGTAGTCACTTGCATCATCTGTAACTTTTATATTATATCTTGTATTATCAATTGTAACATAAAGATGTTCATCGCTATAGAATGGCTTATGCGATTTTACAACCCATTCTCCGCTTTCTTCTGTAGCCGAGAATAAGTTATCGTTGCTGCTTTCGACTTCTGTTACATTGCCACTCAACTGCAGCTTATCCAAAATTTTTGCAAGTTTTACGCTCGTACCCCCGGGCAAAACGTACTGCAAATCTTTATGCGTGAATTCAACGGTATAATCTGCGCTTTTCGCTTGCGTATTCTCTGATTTATTGTTTTCTGAAACTTTCGCAGTTTCAGCCCTTGCTTCTTTTTTTGAATCTCCGGCTGTTGTTTTTGTTTCAGATTTCGAAGTAACTTTGTTTGTTTCCGGTGTTTCCTTCTCGGCGATTTCTTCCTTTTCTGTTACTTCGCTTTTTGTTGTGTCTTCCGGTTTAAATTCATTTTCACCGTCTTTTCTATTTGCGAAAATTTTTTCTATTTTTATTTCCGATTCTTCTGCGTCCCCTTGCGCGTTCGTCGCAGAGACGATAGGGGAGAACGCAAAAATCATAAAAATAGGAAATAAAATCGTTAATAAGTAATGTTTAAATCTCATTTTTACCATCCTTTCTCTATTTTTTTCTGAGGTAGTGCATTTCTTTCTTTTTTATGAACGTCAGTGTAAAAATAATTACACAAATTGTAGCGGCTAAAACGTAAATTAGCGGTTTTGTGTTTGTTTCGTCTGAAGTTTTTATGTGATGAATTTGCTTTTTCTGACTTTGTTTCTCTTTTTCTTTGTCGTTTTCCGGTTGTTTACCGCCGATTAATTTGAATCTTACCTTCAATATTCCGTCTTCAAGATCTTTTATTTTAAGAAGACCGCCCGAAACAAGACCGGTAACATCTTTGCCATTCCAATAGACGGATTCGATTTCATATCCGCTGTTGGGTATTATGTAAAAAATCAGGGTCATAGTCTCGAAAGTCGCATTTTTCGAGTATGTTTTTTTGTTATGTTTTATAGATCCGTTTTCGCCGATGTCCAAAGTAACTGCCGCAGGTACATACGTTTGAAGATCAACTTGTGATGTTTGCGGCTCGGCGTCTTCGCCCAGCAAGTCCTCAAGATCCATCATTTCCATTTCGCCGACAATAACTTCTTGTTCGCCGGCGTCACCGGTATCGGGTGGATCCTCAGCAAAAGTGGGAATTATAAAAACGGATAATATAATCAACAATGCTGAAAATAATTTTAGGATTTTAAAATTTTGTTTCATTTTTCGAATTCCTCCCTAATTTTTATATAAAAACAACAGTAATTCGGCATTCAAAATAGTGATATAAAGTATTTGTATATAATATCATTATTTTCAGTGTCGAGTCAAGTCATAAAATGGGGTAGTGCAGAAGAGGCTTTTGGCCCCTCCTGCGTAGTTTTAAAATTATTCACATTAACGTTACGGTTGTGCCGGAGTGTCGTTATACCAAGATGTGACTTCGAGTTCATGTGTTGTAGCATTTTCGCCGATTGTTTTTGGATACGGAGCCGTTGTAGCATCATCGTTTTCAACAAGTTCACCATTGATGATGTATGCTGTAAATGTTATGCTTCCTTCGTATCTACCGGCTTCTTTGCCTGACCAATCACTACTTGAAAGCCAAATGTGTTTACCTTCATGGATGTCCACTACATTACCTGCATCATAATCGCTATGTGAAAGACCCGTATAAGTATAAGGGAAGTTCGTTCCTCTTGTACCGGTTTGATAGAATTTTAGGATTTTTGCATCTGTAGTAACGATTTCATCGTTACTATTGAAGGTTGAAGCAACGCTTGTTCCGCCTTTTGATGTTGCTATATCAAATGTTATTGTTTGATTTGTCGACGGGTTGGCTGTGTTCGCTTTTGTGAAATCCTCTTTTGTCAGTATTACGCCAACTTTATCGGGATTCATGAAGTCTGTAGCATCTATTTCAAGCAATCCGATGTTCCAGTTGGTTGCGCCGAAAGGCAACACAGTATTTGCAGGAATAGTCATTGTAAACCCTGGGATAGCTGTTTCGAGGTCCGTACGAGGGCTTGGTGTTGTGTCCGAGAAGCCGTCATTATTTGTATTTGGGTCAGCCTCGGTAAAATTTGCACCTTTTTCATTGTTGTATGTTGCTCCATAGGCTGCGCTTGTGGTTGATTGTGCTTGTCTTGTATTCCCGACTGTGCTTCCTGTTCCGGTCGTTGAGTCCTCAAATGTTACGGCATTGAGTTCTTGATCCGGAGTATCATTTAATGTTCCCGTTGCTTCGAAGTTTGCGAATCCGTTTAAGCTATCTACTGCGCCTGCAGGGACGTCTGGTACTTCGGGGTCTGCGTGCGCTGCTAAAGGCATTGCTGCTACCATTGCGCAACCAAGTATAAAGGGTAAAAGTTTCTTTTTCATTTTGATTTTCCTCCTTAATTACATTTAATATTTAAAATTTATGGTTTAGATTTAGTGGTGTTCAGCCGGTTATAGTTACGTTGCTGATACCCAGTCTCCTGTTGTGACATCGTCGCAAAGCTCTGCCAAGAAAGTTACGCTTCCTTTATAACGTCCCCCGGCGGCGCTTGTCCACTGTGTATCTGCTATTTTTAAAACTACGTCTCTTGATTGGTTGATGTCGGCTATATCGCCTGTATCATACGTTGCAGTGCTTTCCGCACCACTTACAATTGTTTTATAGTAACGGCATTTGTTGCGCGTAGTTCCATCTGCGGTTACATAGGCATGATTACCACTGCTTGCTGAAGTATCTTCGACGGCAAATGCTATTTGTTCGGTGCTGTCGGTCGTGTTTGTGAAGTCAACTTTTGTCAAAGATACTTCGACGCCGTAAGGTTTAATAAAATAATTTCCCGTTACTTTAGCATGTCCTATATTAGCAATACGGGCACCGCGTTTAATTGATGTATCTCTAGGAATCGTTAGAGTGTATTCGGGGATTGCGGTGACGAGCTCTGTTTCTTTTACGTCCGATGATTGAGTGTCTACAAATCCGCCGCTATATGTGACGTTACCGCTGTCTTGCGCATCAGTGTCTTCTGCGTGTGCTGCGAGCGGTAATGCCGCTACCATTGAAAGGCCAAGTATAAAAGGTATTAATTTCTTTTTCATTGTGTTTTTCCTCCTCGTTATTACATTTAATTTTTTGTTTTTGCTTGTGATTGGGTTTTGCTTATTGCCAGATGTCGGCATCTTCTATTTCGGCATAAAAGGTTATTTTTCCCTTGTATTTTCCGGGAGATGCTTTCTTCCATTCGGAGTTTTCTATTTTTATACCGACATCTATCGAATGGTTGATATCTGCCACCTCTCCGTCCATATACGGGTCGCCCTCGACTATGGTATCCGAAAGATCATTTTCATAAAAGTATAAAGTCCTTCCAAGCAAGCTTTTTCCGTTGTATTTTTTACCATCTTTGCCGGTAATCATTTCTGTTACATCGAATTTTATCGTATTACTTTTGTTTTTTGCCTTCTTCGTTGTAAGTTTGAAATCCTTTTTTGAAACCGTTACTGCGATTTTATAAGGCTTTATAAATGCTTTTCCCTCGACCTTTAACGGACCGAGAAATTGACTTTTTTGCTTATAAGGTACCATTGCGGTTTCTCTCGGGAACGTTACCAAATATTCCAAAACCCCGGTGGATAGTTCGGTGACTCCGCATTGACTGTCATACATCGGTACAGTACCACCTTCGTATGAAACGTTTCCGCTATCGGGTATAATATCGGCGAAAGCAGTAAAAGAACTTGTTAGAAAAAGTGCTATCCCCAAAAAAACTTTTAAGCAAGTATGTTTCATGTTAATTTCCCTTCCTATTTTTTAACGATCAATTTGAGCTTTATTCTGGCATTATTCAAACTTGATTTTTTGCTCATGCTGAAGCAATCATATTGAATCGTGGTGTCATTATATGTACCTTCAGGTAATGTTTTAAGAAGGGTAATTTTGTCTGCTTTTTCTCCCGGTTCCATAAAATCTGATTTCCAAATCACAGTTCCGTCTGAAAGAACAATTGATATTTTAAAGTAGCAGTTATTTTGCTCGGGATTGTACAGTCTTGTAGTTTGTTCCAGTTGATCCGCTACCATGTTTATTTGTCCAAATCCCGGGACGCTGATGGAATTTTTGTTTTTTACAATAGGTTTGGAAACCAAATTTTTTGCCGATGTATCCGTTGTGTTTTGCGGCGATTCACTATTTTCGGCATTTGTGTAGGGTGCAAATAATAGACTAGCCCCAAGTGCCAAAGTTATATATATAACCTTTTTGCCCATGTTTTCACCTCCTTTCAAGTAATAAAATCAAAGCGGTGTGATTATTATGTATCACTTCGTCGGGTAAAAACCATAATTTATTCTATTTTTTTAAAAAATTTTATATATTATGGATAGTATATTGGCAAAAAATGTTTGTCAAGGCTTTTTTTAAAAAATTATCAAAGTGTAATATAAATTAAACGTTAGAAATTTGCTTTAACTTTACATTTAATGATTTAAATTATAGACGACAAGCTGTGTTGTGTAGAATTTTATCAGAAAAAGCAAAATAAAAACCCCGGATAAATTCCGGGTGTAAATTTTTTGATTTTATTAAATTATCTTTCTGACATGTATTTTTCAATCTTATCACAATTCAATTTTTGCACTTGTGTACTATTAAATTTCTGGTAGTTTCGCGCGATAAATACGGTTTCCATATTTTCACATACTTTATCTTTAGTGTACAGATATAATTTTGCGATTTTCAAGGATTTAAAGGGTAAGTTTCACCTTTGCACACTGCGTTTAGGAGATCTTTTTCAATACAAATACATCTGCCTCAAATACTGCAGATATTGTGTGTGGATTTTCAGGTAATCGGTGGAATTTACTAGAGATATTGTCCGGCTTTCTTCGATATAGAATTTTATGCATATTTGATTTTCCTGATAAATAAACAGTTTTATTCAGTATTGATGCGGCAAATTTTCGTATTTTACATTCTGCTTTCAATTTCGTTTTTGATTTTCGAAATGAATTCATCTAAAGACATTGACTCGGTTTTGTCCGTTGCGCGGCTTCTGACTGAAATAGTTTTTGTTTCGATTTCTTTGGCACCAATTATAATCATGTGGGGCACTCTATCAATTTGCCTTGCTTCACGAATTTTATATCCGATTTTTTCATTTCTGTCGTCAAGCTTTACGCGTACGCCGATTTTTTTGAGCTGCTGATAAACATCCTTTGCGAATGTTTCGTCAGTGCCGGGCAAGGTTAACACTTTTACTTGCATGGGGGAGAGCCATACTGGGAATTTCCCCGCAAAATGCTCTGTGAGTATTCCTATAAAGCGCTCTATGGAGCCGAAGCAAACTCTGTGAATCATTATGGGACGTTCTTTTTCACCTTTTTCGTTGATGTACTCAAGATCAAAATTAAGAGGCATTTGAAAATCAAGCTGAACTGTTCCGCATTGCCACGTTCTTCCAAGACAGTCCTCGAGATGGAAATCAATTTTCGGACCGTAAAAAGCTCCATCGCCTTCGTTAATTTTATATGGCATATTAAGTTTATCAAGTGCATTCTTGAGCCCGTTTGTTGCGGCTTCCCAGTCTTCATCGCTGCCCATACTGTCTTCGGGGCGAGTCGAGAGCTCTACGAAATATTTAAAACCAAATTTACTGTAAACTTCATTTATCAAGTTGACTACTCCGACAATTTCGTCGGTAATTTGTTCTTTTCGCATAAACAAATGAGCATCATCTTGCGTAAAACAGCGTACTCTAAATAGACCGTGAAGTGCGCCTTTAAGCTCGTGTCTGTGCACGACCCCGAGTTCGCCTACTCTCATCGGAAGTTCGCGGTAACTGTGAGGTTTGTTTTTGTAGACCATCACGCCACCGGGGCAGTTCATCGGTTTTACGCAAAAAACTTCATCGTCTATGGTCGTTGAATACATATTATCTTTGTAGTGATCCCAATGGCCGCTGGTCTCCCAAAGATGTCTGTTCATAATCAGCGGCGTCGAAACTTCAACGTAATTTTCGCGTGTGTGGAGCTCTCTCCAGTAGTCTATCAAAGCATTCTTGATTTTAATCCCGTTAGGTAAGAAAAACGGAAATCCGGGAGCTTCTTCCGAAAACATGAATAAATCCATTTCACGGCCGATTTTTCTGTGGTCGCGTTTTTCGGCCTCTTCCATGAGTTTTAGATGTGCCTCAAGCTCTTCGTTTGTGCGGAACGCAATACCGTTTATACGAGTAAGCATTTTATTTTTTTTATCGTTTTTCCAGTACGCCCCCGATTGCCCTGTTATTTTAAAAGCTTTGAGTGCTTTGGTATAGCAAAGGTGAGGGCCGACGCACATATCAATGTACTCTCCTTGCTGATAAAAGCTGATGACAGCATCTTCATCGAGGTCGCCGATATGTTCGACTTTGTATTTAGCGCCACGTTCTTCCATTAGTTTTATGGCTTCATTTCTCGGTAGAATGAAAGGCTTAATTGCCAAGTTTTCTTTTACGATTTTGCGCATTTCTTTTTCAATAGACTCTAAATCTTCGTCGGTCAACTTTGTATCGCCGAGGTCTACGTCGTAGTAAAATCCTCTTTCGGTCGCAGGGCCGTATCCGAAGTCAGCGTGAGGGAATAGTCTCTTGATTGCCTGTGCCATAACGTGAGCCGCTGTGTGTCTGATAACCTCCGGCTCCATTTCGGTAGGACATTCGCTTGTTTTTCCATCTCTGTAAATGATTTTCATTGTGTTTTTCTCCTTTTCTAAAAAATTTTAGCACCCTTAGGGCAAGAGTGCGGTTGCAAATCTTGCTCAAGGGTGCATATCTATGCACGGTTCCACCTTGAATTTTCACTTTTTAATCTTTAACGCAGACTCACGATGACGCTTACTAAAATTTCTGCGCCATGGCTCCGGAGTGGTTTTCACGTATGCTTCCCATAAACGGCTTCCAGCAAATGTCGTTCTCTCTGTCAAGTTCCGCATAGCTACTCGTTCCTTCATAGCCTCTGCGGTAATTATACTACAAAATGTTTGAGAAGTCAATTATTTAAAATTTATGTCTTGAAAAAATATTTTTTAGTGATATAATACAAAATATATGCAAATCCTACAAATTATATTTTTAAAGGAGGAACATTTATGAGAAAAACTTTGGTAGCGTATTTTTCGGCGACAGGAAACACTGCAAAATTGGCAAAATGCCTTTCAGAGACCGTGAGAGGAGATTTATTTGAGATTAAACCTGTAGAAATTTATACCCATGCAGATTTAAATTGGCGCGATAAGACCAGTAGAAGCACTTTGGAGATGAATGATGTTAGTTCGCGCCCGAAAATAGCGGATAAAGTAAGCAATATTAACGATTATGATACGATTTTTGTGGGGTTCCCGATTTGGTGGTATACTGCTCCTAGAATCATCAATACATTTTTAGAAATCCATGATTTTTCTGGTAAAACAGTAATTCCTTTTGCAACTTCCGGTGGGAGCGAGATGGACGATATAGCAGACAAAATCAAAACAAGTTGTAGTGAAAAAGCTGATTTTAAATCAGGGAAGCGTTTTTCAGATTATGACGTTGATATTCTTAAAAATTGGGTTGATTCTCTGAATTTATAGTAGTATTGGTGTGACTTAAGGAGGTAGAATTATGATTTTGAATGAAACTTATAAGATGAATAACGGATTACGAATACCTAAAGTGGCTCTTGGAACATGGCTTATTGACGATTTAAAAGTGGCCGATGCTGTGCGTGAGGCGGTAAAAATCGGTTATCGTCATATCGATACGGCACAAGCGTACGGAAACGAGCGAGGTGTAGGAGAAGGGATACGAACCTGTGGCATCCCCAGGGAAGAAATTTTTGTGACAAGCAAGGTTGCTGCCGAGCATAAAAGTTATGAATCTGCAGCGCGTTCTATCGACGACACACTTGAAAAAACGGGCCTTGACTATATTGATATGATGATTATTCATAGTCCGCAGCCGTGGAGAGAAGTAAATCAATCCGAAAATAGATACTTTGAAGAAAATAAGGAAGTATGGAAAGCTCTAGAAAATTCTGTGAAAACCGGCAAAGTTAAGACGATAGGTGTTTCGAATTTCTTGGAAGAAGATATAGAAAACATTTTGAAAGATTATGAGATCAAACCTGCGGTCAATCAGATACTTGCGCATATTTCGAATACTCCGCTTGACTTAATCGATTATTGCAAGCGCAAAAATATAGTCGTTGAGGCGTACTCGCCGATTGGTCACGGCGAAATTTTGAATAATAAGGATATACTAAAAATTGCCCAAAAGTATGGTGTGAGCGTTCCGCAGATTTGCCTAAGATACGATATTCAACTTGGTATGGTAGTTCTTCCGAAAACAACAAATCCGCAGCACATGAAATCGAATGCCGAATTAGATTTTGCTATTTCTGATGAGGATATGGAGTTTCTTAAAAACATAGCCCATATTGAAGATTACGGAAAATCAAAAATGTTTCCTGTTTTTGGCGGTAGGTTGTAGTTTTAATTTTTAATATTTAGTAAGATTTATAAAAATACCAACCTTAGGGTTGGTGTTTTTATTTTAAAAAAGTATTGACAGGTTATTCAATTTATGTTACAATAACCTTGGCAAATGAGTCTATATTTTAAAAGATTAGGAGAAAAAATTATGACATTAAACGAAAAATTAGCTGTTACAATTCCGACAGCAGTGGCTACGGCCGGACTGATTATCACAGGTAGTGTATTTGCTATTAATAAGGGTAGAACCGGTAGTTGGAATCCCAAAAATTGGTCAAACTATAGCATAGCACGTAAACTGAAAAAAATAATTGAAGATACAGACGAATTTAAGAAATCAACAAATAATGTTTCTAATCCTATAAAGAGAAATTTTGAAGCTTTTGTGGATTTTTTTAATAATCCACGTAAGGGTACATTTAAATGTACATGCACACAAATAGGCGATGGCTCCAAAAAATTCACATTTAGTTATACACTGAATGTTTCGGAAAAAATCGAAGAAGAAAATGTCGATGAAAATTCTGTTATTTACGTCGGATACGAAGCAGTTAACAAATTTATCGAATTATATAATGAAACAATTTTGAAGGGAGACTTACCGACTCTGTTCAACAAGGCTTCACAACCTGTACCGGCCGAAACAGCTAAAGAAGCTGAAACAGGTAAAACATCTGCTACTGCATCAGCTGAAACGGATCAGCAAGCCAAATCAGCTACAACTGTTCCAAAATTTCCTGTGGTGTATCCGGATATTAATGTTCAAAATCTCGATTTTTTACCTAAGTATATTAATTACGGTGCCGCGGGTAAGTGCTGGACTCGCTGCCTGCTGCCATTTGGGGACTACCTGCGAACGATTCAGGAATCAAATCACCCCCCAATTCTTAGGTTAATCCAGGAGGATCTGCAGGAATGGAAACTTTACATATGTGATAATGTGGAGTCGCCGAGAAAGCAAATTTGTATACAGAGTTATGGTAGGGGATTTCCATTTTATAATATGAAAGGTGACTTGAAGTTTGTTATTAAATATGAGGCTGACGATAAGAAGAAACAATCTACTTTTACACTAGATGAAAAACTGAGTAATGCACAAAGATATGTATTTATTTTTAGCTTTAGCGGTACAGAAGAATTACAATAAATTTAAAAACCCACGGGAATTTTCTCGTGGGTTTTTTGTCTAATTAAACTTTAGATTTTAAATATGCATCTATAAATCCATCTAAATCGCCGTCCATAACGGCCTGGACGTTTCCGCACTCGAAATTTGTTCGGTGGTCCTTAACGAGCGTATAGGGCATGAAAGTATAAGACCTAATCTGCGAACCCCACGAAATTTCTTTCTGAACGCCTTTAATATCTTCAATTTTTTCAAGATGTTCGCGCTCTTTTATCTCAATGAGCTTAGATTTAAGAATTTTCATTGCGGTATCACGATTTTGAAACTGACTTCTTTCGTTTTGGCATGCAACTACAATACCCGTCGGGATATGTGTTAAGCGAACGGCAGAAGAAGTTTTGTTGACGTGCTGACCGCCGGCTCCGCTTGCTCTGAAAACGTCCATTTTTATGTCATCAGGTGCGATTTCAACTTTGATTTCGTCGTTTATCTCGGGAATTACTTCGAGTGAGGCAAAGGAAGTATGTCTGCGACCGGAAGCATCAAAAGGGGAGATGCGAACCAAACGATGTACTCCGCTTTCTCCTTTTAAAAAACCGTAAGCATTTGTGCCTTCGACTAAAATTGATGCGCTTTTGAGTCCCGCTTCTTCGCCGTCGAGAAAATCAAGCATTTTAACTTTGAAATCGTGTTTTTCTCCCCAGCGCATATACATTCTGCAGAGCATTTCAACCCAGTCTTGTGCTTCCGTTCCGCCCGCTCCCGCGTGAAATGTCAGAATTGCGTTTTGCGAATCATATTCTCCGCTTAAAAGCGTGGTGAGAGTCTGCGTTTCAACGTCTTTTAAGAGCTGCTTGAATTTTTTCTCTATCTCTCCTACCGAAGATTCATCATTTTCTTCTATGGCAAGCTCTGTCAGAACTTCAACGTCTTCGAATTCACTTTGAAGTTTCCCAAAATCTTTGATTTTTTTGCTTAGCGCACTTATTTTTGAAAGAATTTTTTGAGATTCTTCGGGGTTATCCCAAAAATCAGGTTTTGCCGTTTCTTTTTCTAAATCGGCGACAGTCGATTTGGCTTCCTCTATTTTAAGCGCTTCCGACAAGGATTTTATTTTTGACTTAGTCTTACCAAGTTCTTGCTTTATTTCTTCAAGTTGCAAAATCATAAAATCCCTCTTTCGTTTATTTACCGAATTTTCTGTTATAGAGTTCTATAGTGTCGGAAATGACCATGATTGCTTCGTCTCTGCCTTGAATGTCGTTGACTATGGTTTTTTTGTTCTCGAGAGTTTTGTAAACGCTGAAGAAATGTTTAATCTCGTCAAACATATGCTCGGGTAATTCGGAAATATCCGTGTACCTATTATATGTCGGGTCGTTCACGGGTATGGCAATTATTTTTTCGTCGTTGCTGCCCGAATCTATCATCGTCATGACGCCTATCGGATAGCACTCGACCAAAGTCATGGGGTAGATATGCTCCGAACAGAATACCAAAACATCGAGAGGGTCGCCGTCATCGGCGTAAGTTCTAGGAATAAAGCCATAATTTGCGGGATAATGTGTTGAAGTGTAAAGAACACGGTCAAGCTTTAACATACCTGTTTCTTTATCGAGCTCATACTTCGATTTGCTGCCTTTTGAGATTTCAATTACTGCGGTAAACTTTTCCGCGGATACTTTGCTAGGGTCGATGTCGTGCCAAATGTTCATTTTAAAACTTCCTTTTATATATTTTTGTTCTTAAATAATTTTAGAATAAGCCAGCTCGGTGGTATTGTTTATAAGCGCCGCAACAGTTACGGGCCCTACGCCGCCGGGTACGGGCGTTATGTACGAGCAAAGAGGCTCGGCGTTTTCAAAATCCACGTCTCCGCAAATTTTTCCGTTTTCATCTCTGTTTATACCCACGTCAATAATCACAGCTCCAGGTTTTACCATATCTTTGGTTACGAGCTTTGGAACTCCCGCTGCAGAAACAATAATATCGGCATTCATGCAAAAAGATTTTAAATCTTTCGTTTTGCTGTGACAAAGCGTGACTGTCGCATCGTGATTTGTAAACAGCAAAGCCGTAGGCTTCCCGACGATATTACTTCTTCCGATTATGACGCAATTTTTACCGCTCAGGCTTATTTCTTTATACTCCAGAATTTTTATTATACCATAGGCGGTGCAAGGAATCAAGCTTTTGTTTCCGAGCATAAAGCTTCCGAAGTTTTGCGGATTAAACACATCAACATCTTTTTTTGGGGATATTGCTCTGCAAATCTCGGTTTCGTCAATATGTTTCGGCAGTGGCATCTGCACCAAAATTCCTGTTACGAGGGGGTCTGAATTCAAATTTTCTATCGCCCCGATTAACCCTTTTTCGGAAATATTTTCATTATATATAAACTCTTCGGTTTCGATGCCTGCTTTTTCGCAGGCTTCTGTTTTGTTATGTACGTAAATTTTTGAAGCTTCGTCGTTTCCTACCATAACAACGGCAAGTTTCGGATAAACTCCCAACTTTTTGAGTTTTTCTATTCTTTCTTTCGATTTCATAATTATCTCATCGGCGATTTCTTTGCAGTTTATTACCATTTTGGAAGCTCCTTTCCGCTTGATAAAAAAATCGATTTCAATTATACTGTTACTGAATATTATAATATTTTTCGGAGGAGTTTTAAAGTGAAAATCACAAAAGCGGTCATACCGGCGGCGGGACTTGGTACCAGGGTACTCCCCGCGACAAAAGCGATGCCAAAAGAAATGTATCCGATAGTTGATAAACCGGCAATTCAGTACATAGTTGAAGAGGCGGTAAAATCGGGGATAACTGATATTTTAATAATTACAAATCGCGGGAAATCCGTCATAGAAGACCATTTTGACAGAAATCCTGAACTCGAAAATGCGCTTGAAAAATCCGATAAAAAAGAGATTTTAAACGCCATAAAACCTATATCCTCGATGGCAAATATTTATTTTGTTCGCCAAAAAGAGACAAAAGGCCTCGGACATGCGATACAATGCGCTCGCTCGTTTGTCGGTAACGAACCTTTCGCCGTGCTTTACGGCGATGATGTCATAGTCAGTGAAGAACCCGTGTGTCTGCAGCTCATTAAAGCCTATGAGAAATTTGGGCTCGGTGTTGTCGGGGCAAAAGAGGTGCCTGAAAAAGATATCGGAAAATACGGCTCACTTAAACTGCGACATATTGAAAATAACCACTACATGTGCACAGATATGGTTGAAAAGCCGACGCCCGATAAAGTTATGTCGCTGTTCTCGATTTTGGGAAGATGCGTTTTGCCGCCTGAAATATTTGATATATTGGATGCTACTTTGCCCGGTGCGGGTAATGAAATTCAGCTGACCGACGCGATGAAAATTTTGGCGCAGAAAAATGGAATGATTGCTGTAGATTTTGTGGGCAAAAGATACGATATAGGCAACAAGCTCGGTATCGTCAAAGCTACTGTCGAAATGGCGCTGCAGCACCCCGAAATAGGTTCGGAATTCAAAAAATATCTTGAAAATGAATTGGAATTTTAAAATGGAATTATGGGATTTGTATACAGAGGATCGAATAAAAACAGGTGAAAGTCACGTACGTGGCAATCCTTTGCCAAAAGGCAGATATCACTTAGTTGTAAACGTATGGATAAAAAACTCCGATGGTAAATACTTGATTTCTAAAAGGGCGAAAACAAGACCAAAGTATCCGCTCAAATTTGAACCCGTTGCCGGGGCAATACTAAAAAATGAAAGCAGTATTAATGGCGCAGTAAGGGAAACAAAAGAGGAAATAGGCGTAGATTTAAATCTTAATGCAGGGAAATTAGTTTGTACACTGAACAGAAGTACTATCAACAGCATATTAGATGTATGGCTTTTCAAATACGACGGAGAGGTAGATTTAAAAAATGCAACTACCGATGAAGTGGAAAGTGTTGATTGGATGTCAAAAGAAGATATTTATCAATTATGCGATTCCGGTTTGTTTGTTCAACATATATCGGAGTACTTGGATAAATTCTTTGCGTTGGCCGAAACATAAAATTAAAAATGGGATCAAAAATAAATTTACGAAAAGTATTGCAATATTGATATCTACGTGGTAAAATAAAATACAGTGTTTGAATTTGTTCAAATATTAAATATCGGTATTCCTCTGCGGTGGCGTTGTGATGAGCGTTATTTGGCACGAATGCCTGGGAATTATGGAGGAAATTATGAATTTACTAGAGAAAATTTCAGAATCATCAAAAAAAGAAACTTTGCCCGAATTTAACATCGGCGATACCGTTAAGGTCGATGTTAAGATCAAGGAAGGCGAAAGAGAAAGAATTCAGGTTTTTGAAGGAACCGTTATCGCAAAGAAGGGCAGCGGAATTTCAGAAACATTTACCGTACGTAAAGTTTCTTACGGCTTCGGCGTGGAAAGAATTTTTCCGATGCATTCACCGTGTGTGCAAGGTGTGAAAGTTATTCGTAAGGGTAAAGTTCGCAGAAGTAAGCTCTACTATCTTAGAAATCGCGTGGGTAAGGCTGCGAAAGTTAAGGAAAAAATTTATTAGCATGGGGAGTTTATCTCCCTATTTTTGGCGTTTATCGAGGAAAGGGGTTGTAGTTTTTATGGACGAATTGAATAATAAGGCGGTTAATAAAGGAGCGGAAAGCGTTGAAAACCCGGCAAGCGAATTTTCAGCCACATGTTTTGATTGGCTGGAATCACTTACACAAGCGTTGGTGCTTGTCGTTACGATTATGGCATTTTTCTTAAGGCCGGTCAGCGTAATAGGCACTTCGATGCTTAATACTCTGCATGATGCCGATAAAGTTATAGTTTTAAAATACGGCTACGTTCCTAAAGATGGCGATGTTGTCGTGATTAGGCCCATAAAAAATCTTGATGAAGCCATAATAAAACGTGTAATAGCTACGGAAGGCCAGACGTTATCTATTGATTTTTCGGATGGCAGCGTGACGGTTGACGGCAAAAAGCTCGACGAGCCTTACATAAGAGAGCGTATGTGGGTGCAAGGCGACGGCGATATTCCTTCAGTGATACCCAAGGGATATTGTTTTGTCATGGGCGATAATAGGAACGGTTCTCTGGATAGTCGTTTTAAGGATGTCGGACTTGTCCCAAACGATAAGATCCTCGGGAAAGCTGTCTGTATTATCTTTCCGTTTGATCGTTTGGGGGTTATACATTAATTTAATAATAATTTATCGAAGCGTGCGAATATGGGAGTAGATGGGTATGTCTACTCTTTTATTGTATAATCAAGGGGAGTCAAAAATGAAAATAATAACTGTATGCGGAAGCATGAGGTTTAAGCAAAAAATGATGGAAATAAGTGAAAAATTAGAGCTTGAAGGCAACTGTATTTTGACGCCAATAATTTTGCCCGATTCACGCGAAAAATCTTATACAAAAGAGCAAGAAGAAATACTTGATAAAGCGCATAAAGAGCGAATAAAGCTTTCGGATGCAATTTTTGTTGTTAACGTGGATAACTATATCGGCATCAGCACAAAAAGCGAAATCGAATTTGCAAAATCATTGGGCAAAGAGGTTTTATATTATACGGATTTTGTTTGAGCGTGGAATGAAATTGGAAGTGATTGTAAATTGGATAAAAGCAATATTAATATAAACTGGTTTCCGGGTCACATGGCGAGGGCAAGAAGACAAATTGCCGAGTCGCTGAAGCAAGTTGATTTAGTAGTTGAGGTGCTTGATGCACGAGCTCCGGTTAGCAGTCAAAATCCCGAAATTAAAGATTTGATACTTCAAAAACCGCATATGATACTGCTAAATAAATCTGACCTTGCGGATAAAAAAGAAACTTCAAAATGGATTGGTTTTTATAGTTCGCAAGGGATCGTATGCTCATCTTTTAGCATAAAAGA
Source organism: uncultured Clostridia bacterium (assembly GCA_947305745.1). Classification (GTDB taxonomy): domain Bacteria; phylum Bacillota; class Clostridia; order Oscillospirales; family Acutalibacteraceae; genus UMGS1491. The sequence continues at coordinate 24,017 of CAMZEH010000007.1, forward strand.
AAAGATTCATGTGAGCATTTTGAAAAATCAAATTAAAAAGGTCATGAAAGAGAAGATAGAACATTGGAAATCTCGTGGTATGATTGGCAGAAATATCAAATTTATGCTCGCCGGCATACCTAACGTTGGTAAGTCTGCCATTATCAATAGGCTTATCGGTAATTCAAAGGCAAAAGTAGAAAACAAGCCGGGAGTCACAAGAAAAAACCAGTGGTTCAGCGTCGGAAGCGACTTGCAGATATTGGATACACCGGGGATATTATGGCCAAAATTTGATGACAATAAAACAGCTTTGAATCTAGCATTCTTAGGTTCGATAAAAGATCAGATTTTAGATATAGAAGAACTTGCAACAGAATTTATAGGCGCTGTAAAGTCGAACTATACAAAAAATATTTGCGATAGATTTAAGATTAATCCTGAAGAATTTCAAAATCTTTCGGATAGAGAATGCCTCGGTCTGATTGCCAAAAAGCGCGGAATGGTAGTACGCGGTGGAGAGGCTGATAATTTAAGGTGTGCAAAAATGTTAATTGAGGAGTTTCGAGCGGGAAAACTTGGGAAAATAACTTTAGAAAATGTAGATGAGATGGGTTTATAATATGGATTGGTTACATTACGAAAACTTGTATGGAAAAAACGGCGAAAAAGTAGTTTGCGGAGTTGATGAAGCAGGGCGCGGGCCGCTCGCCGGACGTGTATATGCGGCGGCTGTGGTTATACCGCATGGATTAATTATTGACGGCGTGAACGATTCAAAAAAACTCACCGAAAAAAAGCGGGAGACTTTATTTGAAAAAATTAAAGAAAACGCGCTTGGTTATAGTATTGCATGGGCTGACGAAAGAGAGATCGATGAGATAAATATTTTGCAAGCGACATATCTGGCGATGAAGCGAGCTGTCGGGAGTTTAAAAATCAAGCCGGACATGATACTTGTTGACGGGAATCGCTTGCCCGATTTCGGGATTACTGCCGAGGCGATAATAAAGGGCGATTCGCTTTCTCACAGCATTGCATGTGCGTCGATTTTGGCGAAGGTTTCAAGGGACAGATACATATGCGAAGAAGCCGAGAAATACCCCGAATACTCGTTTGAAAAGCATAAAGGTTACGGTACAAAAGTTCATATTGAAGCGCTGAAAAAATATGGCCCGTCGCCGATACACCGCAAGACTTTTTTAAAGAAGATACTCGGAAAATGAATAGGTCAAAAAAAATAGGTGATTTAGGGGAAAAATTAGCGCTTGAGTATATGATAAGGAGCGGTTTTAAACATGTTTGCAGCAATTATCACAGCCGCTACGGCGAAATAGATATAATTTGCGAAAATGAGAAATATATTATTTTTGTGGAAGTAAAATCAAGGCGAAAAGGAACGAATTATCCTGCCGCAGAGGCGGTGGACAGAAATAAAAGAATAAAAATTATAAAAACTTCTTTTGATTATCTTTTAAAAAAACCGACAGAAAAACAGCCGAGATTTGACGTAGTAGAGGTTGAATTTCCGAGTAAAAAAATAACTTGGCATGAAAACGCTTTTTCTGGGGATGAATATGATGAATTTTTTTGATCTGCATTGCGATACACTAACTAAAGCGTTCCAAGAAAATAAAGAACTCTATGAGAATGACCTGCATATATCGCTTAAAAGAGCGCGGAAATACGATAATTATATAGAGTGCTTTGCGGTATGGATACCTGACGAAATCAGGGGCGACGCTGCGATGAATCTTTTTAATCGTGCATATAAAAAATTGGTTTTAGAACAAAAAAGTAATGCGAATAATTTTTTAATATGTAAAGATGCCAACGATATCGAAAATTTTGTCAAATCAAAGAATAAATGCGGTGCAATTTTAACAGTTGAAGGCGGTGCGGTACTCGGAGGAAAGCTTGAGAATATAAAGTGTTTGCGAGAAAAAGGTGTGAGAGTTATGACTCTTACATGGAACGGATCATGCGAAATCGGTGACGGCGTAGGCGTGACAAACCCGAATGGGCTTAGTGAATTTGGCAAAAAAGCAGTTAAAGAAATGGAAAAATGCGGCATTATAGTCGACGTTTCCCATGCAAGTGAGAGATTATTTTATGATGTTTGTGAAATATCCGAAAAGCCGCTTATCGCAACGCATTCCAATTCTAAGCAAATATGTAATCACAGACGCAATTTAACGGATGAGCAGTTTAGGATAATCGCTGAGCGTGGAGGAATAGTCGGGATAAACTTTTGCAAAGATTTTCTTTCGGAGAAAAAGTCTCCAAATTTAGATGATATAATTAAACACGCCGAACATTTTTTGGAGCTTGGCGGCGAAAACAGTATTGCAATCGGTAGTGATTTTGATGGTTGTGATGTTCCTGATGAAATTGCAGGTATAGAGTATATCGAAAATCTATATGAATATTTTTTGAAAAAGAATTATAATCAAAATATTATCGATAAGGTATTTTTCGGTAATGCTTATAATTTTATGATTAATAATTTAAGATAGAGGTGAGATATGTCGATATTTAGTATAGCGGATTTGCATCTTTCGCTTTCGGTTTCCAAGCCGATGGATATTTTCAAAGGTTGGGAGAACTATGTGGAAAAGCTCGAAAAAAACTGGAAAAATACAGTTTCGGATAATGATACGGTTGTGATTGCCGGAGATATTTCTTGGGCGATAAATTTAAAAGATGCTTACGAAGATTTTAGATTTTTGAATAATCTTCCGGGTAAAAAGATAATTCTAAGAGGCAACCACGATTACTGGTGGTCAACCGCGACGAAAGTGAGAAATTTTTTTGCCGAAAACAATTTTGACACTCTTTCCGTACTTTTCAACTGTGCGATAGAATGCGAAGGAAAATGGCTTTGTGGTGCGCGAGGCTGGATAAACAATTCCGAAGAAGATAAAAATATAAAAATTTTAAACCGTGAAATTCACAGATTTGAGATGTCTGTAAACGATATTCGACCCGACGGCAAGGAAATAATAGCGTTTATGCATTACCCTCCTGTTTATAAAGGCATTGAATGTGAAGAAATTATAAATATTATGATTGAAAGAAATATCAAAAAGTGTTATTATGGACATATTCATGGTATCGATGCGGCCAAAAGAGCAGTAATCGGTGATTACAAAGGCATAGATTTTCACCTTGTTTCGTGTGATTATGCCGGATTTTGCCCTGTACTGGTTGTTTAAATGCAAATGAAAAAATATTTTTAAATTTTTGAAAGGATGAAAATTCAATGAAATTAAGGTCGTCAAACAAAATAGAAACCAATCGTTGGGAGCTGGAAATAGAGATAGAACCCGATGTATTTTCAAAAGAGGTAGATAAAGTCTATAATCGCCAAAAAGGTAAAATAACCGTTCCGGGCTTCAGAAAGGGTAAAGCACCGAGAGCGTTTATTGAAAAGTTTTACGGTGAGGGAGTTTTCTATGAAGATGCGATAAACGCACTTTATCCCAAAGCACTTGAAGACGCAGCGAAAGTAGCGGGAATCGAGCTTGTTGACGATAAAATTGACTTTGAAACAGTAAAAATGGGCAAAGAAGACGGATTTATCTTCAAAGTAAAAGTAACCGTTATGCCCGAAGTCAGCGTTGAAAATTACAAAGGAATCGAAATTAAAAAAGTCGAAGCCGAGAAAGTAACGGATAAAGATGTCGAAGCGGAAATCGAAAAAGCCAGAAATAAAGCTTCGCGCCTTGTAAACTGCGAAGACGGCGAGGCCGAGATGGGTGACATTACGAATATAAATTTTGAAGGCTTTGTTGACGGAGAAAAATTCGAAGGCGGTACGGCCGATGACGTAACTCTTGAACTCGGTAGTGGTCAGTTTATTCCCGGTTTTGAGGAGCAAATTGCAGGGCATAAGATCGGCGATGAATTCGACGTGAAAGTTACGTTCCCCGAAAGTTATCACGTTCCGACGCTCGCGGGTAAAGAGGCGGTATTTAAAACAAAACTTAATAAAATTCAGAAAAAAGAACTCCCCGAAGTAAACGATGAGTTCGTAAAGGATATAAGCGAATTTGATACCCTTGATGAGTATAAAAAAGATATAAAAGAAAAGATCGAACACAGCAAAAAGCACGTTGCCGAGGATAAAGCCGAAAACGAAATGATCGAAAAGTTCATCGAGCTTGTGAAGGCTGATATCCCCGAGGCACTCATCAGAAATAAAACTAAAGACCTCATCAGAGATTTTGAGTATAGACTTCAGCCGCAAGGTATTGCGCTTAAAGACTACATAAAATACACCGGAATTACCGAAGAAAAATTAAATGAGCAGTTTAAACCTCAAGCTGAAAAGCATGTTAAATTAGACCTCGGCCTCAGAAAAGTTGCTGAGCTTGAAAAGGTGGAAGTAACGGACGGAGAAATCGAAGAAGAATATAAAAAAATTGCAGAAGGATACAGACTTAAACCCGAACAGGTTAAGAATTTCGTAAGAAAAGAAGACATCACTGCAGATATCAAAAAGAGAAAAGTCTTAGAAATCATCAGAAAAGCCAGAGTTGAAAAATAACTTTTGACTACGCGTGTTATTTGAATAAGATTTCGAAATCTAGCTGACTATATAATCAATAAAGGAGTTTTGTTAATGAGTTTAGTACCTTATGTTGTCGAACAGACCGGAAGAGGAGAGCGTTCCTACGATATTTATTCCAGACTTTTAAACGACAGAATTATTATGCTCCACGAAGAAGTAAATACTACCACGGCAAGTTTGATTGTTTCGCAGCTTCTCTATCTTGAGGGGCAAGATGCATCCAAGGATATAAGTCTTTATATCAATAGCCCGGGCGGTTCCGTTACGGACGGTCTTGCGATATACGACACAATGCAGTATATCAGATGCGACGTTTCAACGATATGTATGGGCCTTGCGGCGAGCATGGGCGCGTTTTTGCTTGCGGCGGGCGCAAAGGGCAAGAGATACGCACTTCCGAACAGCGATATAATGATACATCAGCCGAGCGGTGGTGCAAAAGGTCAGGCGACGGATATTAATATTCACGCCCAGCACATTTTGCAAACCAAGCAAAGACTTAATAAAATACTCGCCGAAAAGACAGGTCAGCCGATAGATAAAGTTGCGGCCGATACGGAGCGCGATAACTTTATGACAGCCCAGCAAGCGCTTGAATATGGAATTGTTGATAAGGTAATTGCAAACAGATAATCAAAACTATGAAATGGGGATGGAGTTATGGATATGAATAACGGAAATAAGGATCACGAATTGTGCTGTTCGTTTTGCGGTAAGCCGCAGAATGAAGCGAAAAAACTTGTTGCGGGTCCGGGCGTGTGCATTTGCGACGAGTGTATAGATTTGTGCATGAATATTTTAGATGAAGATCCGCTCCGTTCTCATGCGCACGCAAAGCAGCAGAGCGAAAAAGATAAAGGTAAGGGCGGCAAAAAAGAAAAAATTCTGCCCAAACCACAAGAAATCAAAAAATACCTAGATGATTATGTAATAGGCCAAGAAAGCGCCAAAACTGCACTTTCCGTCGCAGTTTATAATCACTACAAGAGGATATTTTTCGGCTCAAAACCGAATGACGTAGAACTCAAAAAGAGTAATGTTCTTCTCTTGGGCCCGACGGGCGTAGGTAAAACGCTTCTTGCGCAGTCTCTCGCGCAGCTTTTGGACGTTCCTTTTGCGATTGCCGACGCAACGACTCTCACAGAGGCGGGATATGTCGGTGAGGACGTTGAAAATATTCTTTTAAGACTTATCCAAGCCGCGGATTATGATGTCGAAAAAGCTGAACGCGGAATTATATACGTTGATGAAATCGATAAAATTTCCAGAAAATCAGAAAACGCCTCAATTACGCGCGACGTAAGCGGCGAAGGCGTACAGCAGGCGCTTCTCAAAATTTTGGAAGGTACAAAATCTAACGTTCCACCAAAAGGCGGGCGTAAACACCCTCAGCAAGAGTTTATAGAAATAGATACAAGCAATATTTTGTTCATTTGCGGCGGAGCTTTCGAGGGGATAGAGAAAATAATAGAAAAACGAGTCAGCACCTCCTCGATGGGTTTTGGTGCTAAGGTTATGACGAGGAAAGAGCTCGACGACACCGATTGGATGAGCAAGGCAGTTCCCCAAGATTTTGTTAAATTTGGATTAATCCCCGAACTCGTAGGCAGAATGCCGGTCATAGCTTCGCTCAAGGGCCTTGACGAAAACGCGCTCGTGAAAATACTTGTTGAGCCGAAAAACTCACTTATCAAACAGTATAAAAAACTTTTTTCGCTTGATAAAGTCGAGCTTGAGTTTACCGATAAAGCACTGCATGCGGTTGCTAAAAAAGCTATTGAGAGAAATATCGGCGCGAGAGGTCTCCGCTCTATAATGGAAAGCGTTTTGACCGATGTTATGTTCAGCGTGCCTTCGGACCATACGATAGAAAAGGTCATAATAGACGAAAAAGTGGTAAATGGTGAGAAAAAGCCCGAGTATGTGCGTGATGAAAGCCGTAAACCGGTTGTTATTTCTATTAACTCGGAAAAGGCTTTTAATAAGATGAAAAGTGGCGCAGACGCTTCATAAATTAACCTCGGAGGTGGCCCAAGATAGACAAGACCGTTAAAGAAGATAAATTTATTCCCGTGCTTCCTCTGCGCGGGTTTGTAATGTTTCCCAATATGATCCTTCATTTTGATATAGGCAGAAAAAAATCTGTCGCGGCCGTGGAGGAAGCTTTAAAGTCAGATCAACTGATATTTTTAACTACACAAAAGAATATAAAAGACGAAGATCCGAAAGAAGATGGAATTTATTCTTTCGGAGTTTTGGCTGAAGTTAAGCAAATTCTAAAACAGACCGACGAAATGACACGGATACTCATTGAAGGCAAATGCCGCGCTGAGGCAGTGGAAATTTTAGACGGCGAAGATTATATACAAGCCAAAGTTTTGGAAGTAGCCGAAGATGCCGCGCCCAACGATATAAAAACAGAAGCTCTCGTTCGAAAAGCGGAAGAACTCTTTGCGGAGTACATAAGTTTGTCGCCGAGAACGTCTGGCGATTTGATTTTGAATTTCCCGTCAAGCACGAGTGCGGGCAAAGTGGCAGATTATATAGCTTCAAATATAATGCTTGATTTTGAGGACAAACAAGCGGTGCTTTGTGAGACTGATCCGGTGAGAAGAATAAGTATTCTGATAAGTTTGCTTTCACGAGAAAACACCTTACTTGCTTATGAAATTGAAATTGCTTCAAAACTGAAAAATTCAATGGATAAGAGCCAAAAAGAGTATTTTTTGCGTGAACAGATAAGACTGTTGTCAAATGAACTTGGTTCAGGTCAGGATCCCATTACCGAAGCCGACGAATACTTGCAAAAACTTGAAAAATTATCGCTTCCGAAAGAAGTTTATAAAAAATTAAAAAAAGAATGCGAGAATTTTTCGAAGATCCCCGCGGGTTCGAGCGAGGCAAATATAATAAGTACATATCTTGATACCTGTTTTGATTTGCCTTGGAATAAATCTTCAAAGGAATCTCTTGATATAAAAAAAGCCAAAAATATTTTGGAAAAAGACCATTATGGATTAAAGGACGTTAAAGAGAGGATCCTAGAGTTTTTGGCGGTTCGCAAAATTTCAAACGACATAAAAGGTCAGATAATTTGTTTGGCAGGCCCTCCGGGCGTAGGCAAGACGTCGGTTGCAAAATCACTTGCCAAGGCTATGGGAAGAAAATTTGTGCGTATATCTTTGGGCGGAGTTAGTGACGAATCAGAAATAAGAGGCCACAGGAAGACGTATATCGGTGCCATGCCCGGTAGGATTATAACTGCGCTTAAGCAAATCGGTGTGAATAATCCTCTCATTTTGCTCGATGAAATAGATAAGCTGGCAAATGATTACCGCGGCGACCCCGCATCAGCGCTTCTCGAGGCACTTGACCCCGAGCAAAACGTGGCTTTTTACGATAGATACTTGGAAGTTCCGTTTGACCTTAGTAAAGCATTTTTTGTAACCACCGCAAACGATAAAGATAATATCCCCGCACCGCTTTACGACCGTATGGAGATTATAGATCTTTACAGTTATTCGAACGAAGAAAAATTTCAGATTGCGAAGAAATATTTGATTCCGAAACAGATGAAACGCCATGGACTTACCGCGAGGAAATTTAAGATTGATGATGAGTCTATAAATGAGCTTATTTCAGGGTACACAAAAGAAGCAGGCGTTCGTGAATTAGAGCGCAAGCTGTCGTCACTTATGAGAAAAGTTGCGAAAAAGATCGTCGAAAAGACCGAAAGGTCTTGTAATATTACAAAAGAAAAAATCAAAGAAATGCTTGGTTCGAGAAAATACAGGAACGAAATCATAGATAAAAACGAGCATATAGGCGTTGCAAACGGCTTGGCGTGGACGTCCGTGGGAGGCGAGATGTTACCCATAGAAACAGCTTTAATGCCCGGCAAAGGAGAGATACAGCTCACGGGATCGCTTGGCGACGTAATGCGAGAATCGGCGCAGTTGGCTGTCAGTTATGCGCGCGCTCATGCGAAAGAACTTAAAATAAACGCTGATTTTTATAAAAATAAAGATATTCATATACACGCTCCCGAGGGCGCAACGCCGAAAGACGGTCCTTCCGCAGGCGTAACGATGCTAACGTCGCTTATATCCGAGCTTACGGGCATTCCCGTTGCCGATAACATCGCTATGACGGGTGAAATAACGCTTAAAGGCAAAGTTATACCGATTGGCGGACTGAAAGAAAAATCAATGGCGGCTTACAAAGCCGGGATCAAGAAAATTTTAATACCTAAAGATAATGTTACGGATTTGGAAAAAATTGATAGCGAGGTCAAAAAATCTGTTAAATTTATACCTGTCGAAGACGTGTCAGAAGTTTTGAAATACGCCTTGGTCAAAAACTCAAAAGGAAACAAGAAATCAAAATGATAAATTTTAATAATGCAAGTTTTGAAAAATCGGTTGGGGATATTTCACAAATGCCGAGCGACGGGTTACCCGAGATAGTGTTTTCGGGGCGTTCAAACGTCGGGAAGTCCTCGCTTATCAATAAGATTTTAAACAGAAAATCCTTGGCAAGAGTAAGCGCAAAGCCCGGAAAAACAATTAATATAAATCTTTATAATTTGAAAACCGTCAGGTTTGTGGACTTGCCCGGATATGGTTATGCGAGAGTTTCATTTGACGAGAAAAAACGTTGGTCAAGTTTGGTCGAGGGATATTTTGGTAGATCTAAAAATATTCGTTTGGTCGTTCAGATAATTGATATGCGCCATGCGCCGTCGGAGCAGGATTTTCAGATGTTAGATTTTTTGTATAGTAAAAAAATTCCTTTTATTATAGCAGCGTCTAAGTGCGATAAGCTTAACAAAACTCAAAAAAGCGCTCGCACAAATGAACTCAGCGACGAGCTCTCCGAATACGAAAATGTAAACTGGATAGCATGTTCATCGATGACGGGCGAAGGCATGAATACGATTAAAAATATAATATCCGAAAGCGTATAATTCACGAAAGGAGCAAGAATATGGAAAAAAAAGAACTTAGCAAGGTGTATAACCCAAAAGACGTCGAGGAAAGAATTTATGAAACTTGGCAAAAAAACGGGTATTTTCACGCTAAAGTAGATAAATCCAAAAAGCCGTTCACGATAGTCATGCCGCCGCCGAATATCACAGGTAAGCTGCACATGGGGCACGCACTTGATGACACGATTCAAGATATAATAATAAGATTTAAGCGCATGCAGGGTTATAATGCTCTTTGGGTGCCGGGTACCGACCATGCTTCAATTGCGACCGAAGCTAAAATTACCGAACAGCTTCGCAAAGAGGGCATAAGTAAGGACGACATGACCCGAGAAGAATTTTTGGAAAGAGCATGGGCGTGGAAGGAAGAGTACGGCGGAAATATAGTATCGCAAATAAAAAAATTAGGTTCATCATGTGATTGGTCGAGGCAACGTTTCACCCTTGACGAAGGTTGCTCTAAAGCTGTTCGCGAATTTTTTGTGCGGCTTTATGAAAAAGGGCTTATATATAAGGGTGAGAGGCTCATAAATTGGTGCCCGAAATGTAAGACTTCTATTTCTGATTCAGAAGTTAATTTTGAGGAGAAAGATGGTCATTTTTGGCATATAAAATACAAAATCGAAAACAGTGATGAGTATTTAACCGTGGCAACTACGCGCCCCGAAACTATGTTTGGGGATACCGCTTTGGCGGTCAACCCAAATGATGACAGATATAAGAGGTTCATAGGCAAGAATGTCATGATCCCCGTTGTCGGGCGAGTAATTCCGATAATTGCCGATGATTATGTTGATATTGAAGTTGGAACAGGTGTTTTGAAAATAACTCCCGCGCACGACCCAAATGACTTTGAGGTTGGCGCAAGACATAATCTTCCTATCATAAACGTTATGAATGACGACGCCACAATGAACGAAAATGCGGGAGAATATAGCGGCCTAGATAGATATGTCGCGAGAAAAAAATTAGTTGAAAATCTCAAAGAAAGCGGTCATTTGGAACAGATTAAAGATATAAAGCATAACGTAGGAACGTGTTATAGGTGTTCGAGCGTTGTAGAGCCGCGAATTTCAAATCAGTGGTTTGTGAAGATGAAAGATTTGGCGAAACCTGCGATAGAGTGTGTAAAAAAAGGAACCACAAGTTTTATTCCTGAGCGCTTTAGCAAAATCTATTATCACTGGCTCGAAAATATCAAAGATTGGTGCATATCACGTCAGCTTTGGTGGGGCCATAGGATACCCGTTTGGTACTGCGCTGATTGCGGGCATATGAATGTTTCAAGAGGCGACGTAAAAAAATGCGAAAAATGTTCGTCTGAAAATATTCACCAAGAGGAAGATACGCTTGATACGTGGTTTTCTTCGGGACTTTGGCCGTTTTCTGTTCTCGGATGGCCCGAAAAAACGCCGGAACTAGACTATTTTTATCCGACTGACGTACTTGTCACTGGTTACGATATAATATTTTTCTGGGTAGTCAAAATGGTGTTTTCGTCGCTTGAAATGACCAAACGTGAGCCGTTTAAAAATATTTTGATACATGGGCTTGTTCGCGATTCTCGGGGGAGAAAAATGTCGAAATCTCTTGGGAACGGCGTTGACCCACTTGAAATAATCGAAAAATACGGTGCGGACGCTCTGAGATTTTCGTTGATGATGGGTAATAGTCCCGGCAATGATTTTAGATTTTTCAATGAAAAAGTGGAATCTTGCAGGAATTTCGCTAATAAAATTTGGAATGCTGCAAGATTTGTTCACATGAACATAGATGGGGAAAATGTCACAGGCGATTTGCCTCAAAATATGTCCATAACTGATAAGTGGATTGTGAGTAGATTTAGCAAAACCGCAAAAGAAGTTACCGAATGTTTAGAAAAATTTGAACTTGGCGTGGCGGCGCAAAAACTTTATGATTTTATCTGGGATGAATTTTGCGATTGGTATATAGAGTTTTCAAAAATTTCAGGTGATAAAAATGTTTTGCTTTGGACTATAAAAAATATTTTAGTTATTTTGCATCCGTTCATGCCGTTTATAACCGAAGAAATCTGGCAATCATTCCCGCACGATGGCGAGACGATTATGCTTTGCAAATACCCCGTATACGCCGAAAATTTGAACGATGAAAAAGCTGAAGAAAGTGTAAAAATTTTAGTTTCCGTTATAAAATCCGTGAGGAACATGCGCCGAGAAAAAAACGTTCAGCATGGTAAGAAAATTGCACTTTATATTGAAACGGAAAATTCAAATTATGAAAGCATATTGAGCGAGAACAGTAATATACTCATAAAACTTGCGGGTCTGAAAAATATATCCGTGAGCAAAAAAGTTGATATTCCACAATCAATTACTGTAATAAATGACTTTGTGAAAATTTGCGTTCCGATTGATGACATTGTGGATAGAGCAGAGGAAACCGCAAGACTTAAAAAAGAGCAAGAAAACGTTCTAAAGCAACTTGAACAGGTGGAGAATAGACTCAAAGATGAAAAGTTTATTTCTCGGGCTCCGCAGAAAATCATTGACGGTGCAAAAGAAAATGCCGAAATACTCCGTCAAAAACTAAGAAAAATTGAGCAAAGTATAGAAGATTTAAAATAAAATCTTTCATCTACCAAATTCTACAAAATAATAAAACGAAGACATTTACTATTTAAATAGTAAATGTTTTTTGTTTGCAAAAATTTATGAATAAAAAAACAGTTTACGGGAAAAATAATAATTTAGAGCAAAAGAAAGGAGAATAAAAATGGGAGTCGAAATTTTAAAAAGCTCATCGGAAGTTACGGCGAAAATCGAAGGCGATATAGATCATCACACGGCAGCGGAAATACGAAGGATAATTGACGAAAATATAAGTTTACTGAGACCCAGTCTTTTGAAGCTCGATTTTGGCGGAGTACAATTCATGGACAGCTCAGGCATTGGACTAATAATGGGGCGATTCAAGCTTGTCAAGACAGCAGGAGGAAATCTAAAAGTAGTGAACGTGCCACGGAGACTCGAAAGAATGATAAAAATGTCAGGTCTTACAAAATTGGGCATATTTTAAGAAGGGAGAATTATCAAAATGGCAGAAGTAATAAATGAAATGAACGTGAATTTTTTTAGTAGGTCGTGCAATGAGTCGTTTGCGCGGACAGTTATAGCAGCTTTTGTTGCGCAGCTCGACCCCACGATAGATGAGCTTGCGGACATCAAAACGGCGATCTCCGAAGCGGTTACGAATTGCATTGTACATGGCTATAAATCGGGGATCGGGAAAATTTATCTGACGGCGAAAATTTATGAAAATGGCAGAATTTCCATCAAAGTCAAAGATAGAGGGTGCGGGATAGAAAACGTCGAACAAGCTATGGAGCCGCTCTTCACGACGGGAGGCAGTGAGCGTTCGGGGCTCGGTTTTGCGGTTATGCAGAGTTTTATGGATAAGATAAAAGTTACCTCAAAAGTAGGCAAAGGTACGACTGTGAGCCTGGATAAATACATAATTCGAAGAACTGTTAAAAATGAAAAAAATCAGTAAAGCTCCAAAAAATACCGTAAGCGCAGAGGAACATATCAATCTTGTGCACGCGTGTTGTCAGAGGTTTAGAAATCGCGGCATTGAATATGATGATATTTTTCAGTCGGGCTGCGTCGGGCTTGTTAAAGCTACCAAAAAATTTGATGAATCAAAAGGTCTTAAATTTTCAACCTATGCTGTTCCGGTAATTTTGGGCGAGATAAAAACGCTGTTTCAAAATAATGTTTCAGTTAAAGTGAGCAGAAGAATAAAAGAACTCGCTATAAAAATCAAATATGAACGCGAAAAAATTATGAATTCTGCGGGCCGTGAGCCGACCGTCAATGAGCTTTCGGAAACTTTGGAGGTAAGTAGCGAGCAGATTTTGGAAGCGCTTGAGGTTTGTAAGTTTCCGATTTCTCTGGACGCAAAATTATCTGACGAGAGCGACAGCCGACCGATAGTTGAAATTTCGATTGATTTTGAAGATGAAAAAATCAATAATAAAATATCGATTGCACACGCTGTAAAAGATTTTGCGGAAAGAGACAAAAAATTAATATATTTAAGATTTTTTAGATGTAAAACGCAGTCAGAAACGGCGAAAAATCTGGGTATGACGCAAGTGCAAGTTTCGAGGCGAGAAAAAATATTATTGAAATCACTAAAAGAAAGGCTGGCATAAATCATGCCAGCTCTTTTGCTATTTCTATTATTTTTTGTAGTCTGTGGTTTACTCCCGATTTCGTTATTTCTGAACCGGATTTTTTCGATAAATCTTCTAATGACAAGTATGGATTTTCGATTCTTAGATTGGCAACTTCTTTGAGTGAATTCGGTAGTTCTTCGAATTTTTTGTGTTTCTTGATTTTTTTGATCGCTTCAATTTGATTAGCCGCAGAATTAGTTATTTTTGTTATGTTTGCGGTTTCAAAATTTGTCGTTCTGTTGATATTATTTCGCACCTCTTTTATCATTTTTACTTGCATTAGTTCCATCGCGCAGTTTTTCGCGCCGATGAAAACCAAAAAATCTGTTATTTTTTCAGCAGATTTCGAATATATCACATATGCATTTCGTCTGTAAATGGTTTTCATTTCGAAATTCAGATTGGATTGTTCAATCGCTTTTAAAAGTAAATTTTTAATGTTTTCTGAATTTACGCAAAACTCTAAATGATACTCATTCTCGGGGTTTACTATGCTTGCGCACGCCAAAAAAGCGCCTCTCAAAAAGGCATGCAGAAACAAACCGTCAATGTTTATGGTCTCATAATTTTCGAAATCAATTTTTATCGGTAAGAAAACATCCGTCTCTTTTTGGCCTAATTCAGAATTGTATTTTATTGTTATTTTTTTAAAATTTTTATTTTTTTGAGAAAGAACTTTTGATAAATTTATGATCCTTGACGTTACGGGATTTGCTTCCGGGGGCGCAGAAAATATATTTCCACCCAGGTTGGTGCCAGAAAAAATTAATAAAGCGCAAATTTCATAAATGGTGTTTTTGCTCGATTCTATCGGGATTGATAATATTTCCGATTTTGCTTTTTGAGAAAAAGATTCCATCCGAAATTCACCTCAAAAATTATATTTTTATGTCGCCCAAAGTTTTAATTTCGCACTCAAGCTCGACACCCGAATTATTACGAACGCTTTCTTTAATGTGTTTGATGAGATTTGCGATATCACTTGCCGTTGCATCGCCTGTATTTACAATAAACCCGGCATGTTTCGGGCTTACCATCGCCCCGCCGATGCTAAAACCTTTCAGGTTGCAAGCTTCAATAAGGGCACCTGTGTAATATCCGCCGATCGGACGTTTAAAAATGCTCCCGGCATTTGGAAATTCCAGCGGCTGTTTTAATTTTCGCTTCTTCATATTTTCAAACATTTTGTATTTTATTTCTTTTTCGGATGAGGGGGTGAGCTTGAACTTCATCGATAATATTATCAAATTTTTATCCGAATAATAGCTTTTCCTGTATGAAAGCTGCATGTCTTTTGCTTGGAGTGTGTGAATATTTCCGGCTGCATCGATGTGATCTGCCTCGAGAACTACATTCGAAATATCCTGACCGTAAGCACCTGCATTCATATAGAGCGCACCGCCGCAAGAGCCGGGGATTCCCCAAGCAAATTCCAGACCGCTGAGATTATTTTTCATGGCAAAAACACATACTTTGGCAAGCGATAAACCTGCAGTACAGCTTATAGTGTCCTTGCTTACCAAATCAAGTTTGTTATTTTCGCTTTTTAGCAGGCTCAGAACAACGCCGTCATATCCGCTGTCGGCAACGAGTAGATTTGTCCCCTTACCGAGCACGAAATACGGTAACTCATGTTTTTTGATGAATTCAAGTATAAGATCAAGGCATTTGTAATTTTTAATATATATAAATAATCTGGCATTCCCGCCCACTTTGAATGAAGTATGGAATTTCATCGGTTCGTTCTCAAGAGCTATGCAGCCAAGCGACGAGGCTAGATTTTTGAGCTCGTTGTAAATTATATTGATGCGGTTTTCCTCCTTCGAAATAAAATTATGTACCAAAAACTATATATCCCATATGCATTTTTCGATTTTATCACTTTCCGTCGTGTTGGGGTATTCCATCCCAAGGTTAATGAAAAGTTCTCTGGCCGCGTTGTAACCCATTCTTCTCTGACGGTTGTTCATGGCTGCAACTTCGATAATTACTGCTAAATTTCTGCCCGGTCTCACGGGAATATTCATATATGGAACTTTTACACCGAGAATTTCGGTATATTTGCATTCGGCACCCATCCTGTCGTAATCTTTACTGTCGTCCCAAGTTTCGAGATTTACTACCATATCGATGGTCTCTGTAAGCTTTACGGCGCCGATACCGAAAATTCTTCTTGCATTTATTATTCCTATTCCGCGGACTTCGATAAAATGACGTATATTTTCGGGCGCAGAGCCGACGAGATTGTTTTTTGGTATTCTTCTTATTTCAACGAGATCATCGGCTACCAATTTGTGCCCTCTTTTGAGTAGCTCAACAGCTGTTTCGCTTTTTCCGACTCCGCTTTTTCCGACCAAAAGTATACCTTCACCATGTACGTTCATAAGTCCGCCCGAACGTGTGATTCTCGGGGCAAGGTGTATGTTTAAAAATGGCGTTAATTCAGCCATTACGTCCGCTGCCGGGTCTTTAGATGTTAAAATGGGGATGTTGTATTTTGTAGCTACGTCTATAATTTCTTTTGTGGGCTTTATTCCATAGGAAATTATAAGAAGCGGAGGTCTGAGTGATAGCACGGCTTCCAGAGATTTATAAATTTCATCCTCCGTCATGGTGGAAAGAAAATAGCTTTCGCTTTCTCCCATAATCATTATTCTTTTGTTGTCAAAATGTTCGATGGGGCCTATTAATTCCAGTCCCATTCTGTTTATGTTTCTCGATGCTATTTTTACTGTCCTGGGTTCGACGGGCATGAGTGCTATTTCAAAAGAAAGTTCGCGTATTAAATCTTCCAAAGTTACAAAAAAATCTTGATTCAAAGCGTAGCACCACCTCAAAAATTATATAAACACATTATATCATTAAATGTGATTTTTGAAAATAAAAAATTAATTTTTAAATAAAACCTTGACACCGCTTGGTCGTGATGGTAGAATATAAAAGGCTGTTTTGTAGCCTAAATTCCTTATCTCTCCTTAAGCGGAGAGGTCATAAGTCCAGAAGGAGGTGCCTTGAAGTTGGCAGAAATTAAAAATGCTTACGAATTTATGTTGGTTGCATCCGTTAAGCTCGGCGAAAAAACCGAAGAACTTATCAATAAGTTCAAAGATCTTATCTCCGAAAAAGCGGAACTTACCAATATGAACAGCTGGGGAAAGAAAAAACTCGCTTACATGATTAATAAAGAAAGCGAAGGCGAATATGTAGTTTTTGATTTCAACAGTGATGCAGAGTTTCCGAAAGAACTCGATCGTATTTGCCAGATTACAGATGGCGTTTTAAGAAGCATGATCGTAAAAAAATCTTAATTTAAAAGGAACGGGTAAATTATTATGTTAAATGTTGTAGTGCTTACGGGTAGACTTGTTGCGGATCCTGAACTCAGACATACATCGAGCGATCTTGCCGTCACGACTTTCACGATAGCGGTCAATCGCAGGTATGCGAGAGCCGGCGAAGAAAGACAAACTGATTTTATCGATATAGTTGCTTGGAGAAGTAATGCCGAATTTGTTTGCAAATATTTCCAAAAAGGAAGTTTGATTGCAATCGAAGGTTCAATTCAGACGAGAACGTATCAGGATAAAGACGGAAAGAATCGTAAAGTTTTTGAAGTTGTTGCAAATAATGTTCAGTTTGCGGAATCTAAAAAAGACGGCGGAAATGTTTCTGCTCCGGCGGATGCTTTTGAGCCTGCAGCCGCTCCGGATTCATATTCAAGCGGATCTGATGAAGATTTTCAGGCGACAGATACAGATGATGATTTACCGTTTTAAACTGGTGTAAATTGTGTTAGGAGGGAAATATAAATGCCGGAAAATATCGAAAATACCGAAAAAGTAGTAGAGAAAACAGAAAAAACCGAGAGGTCGGAAAGACCCGAAAGATTTGAAAGAAGAAATATGCGCAGATCAAGACGTAAGGTCTGTTCGTTTTGTGTAGATAAAGCTTTAAGTAACATTGATTACAAAGATGCAAGCAAGCTCAGACGTTTCATCTCAGAAAGAGCAAAAATTCTTCCAAGAAGAGTTACGGGAACTTGCGCAAGGCATCAACGTGAACTCACGACTGCTATTAAGCGTGCAAGATACGTTGCTTTGTTGCCTTATATAAACGAATAGTTTATTGTAAATATGATTAAAACCCGTCAATTTGGCGGGTTTTTTAATTTTTGGTCTAAATTTTTGATTTCTTCTGTGTTTTTTAGCTTTTCAAAATAATTTTCCGAATATAGCACGATTCCTTTTATATTGTTTTCATGAACTATATCAACCTCTTTGGCCAGGATATTTTTATCATTTTTCCATGTTCCACAGTCGGTATCCGTACAGGCTTTGTAAAGTGCCAACCCAACATAGAGTTTTGCCGAGCTGTTTTTCGCTAAGTTTATCCAGTCACCGAGCGCTTTTTCAAAAGGCATATCGGCAAATTCCAAACCCCAATATATTTGTGGGCATAAATAATCGACATATCCCTCTGTCAGCCACGTTTGTATGTCGATGCCTGTTTTCGAACATTTTTCTGTGTTTCCGGGCGGTGAAATACCGAACTCTATATCAGGGTCTGTATTTTTTATCGTGTCATGTACTTCTTTTATCAGCGAATTTATGCTTTCTTTTCGCCAATCTTCCAAACTTTGATTGGCTCTTTTAGAGGTCAAATAGGCTGTATCGTCAGAAAGCATCTTCTCAGGCTCGGGATAAAAATAATCATCAAAGTGTATCGCATCAACACTATAGTTTTCAGCTATCTCTTTCACGCCGTCGCAGATGAGTTTGCGCACCTCGGGGTACGCAGGGTTATAAATCAGCCCGCCCTGATGCTTAATTAATTTATTCTTAAAAATCTCAGATTTACAAGGATTCGACTCGCATATTGTTTCGGGTACGGATACCGAAGAAATGCGAAGTGGATTTATCCATGCGTGAAATTTCAGACCGTTTTCGTGAGCGGTTTCTACCATATATTTGAGTGGGTCAAAATTAATATTCTCTCCCTGATTTCCCGTGAGAATGTGGGAAGTGGGAAATATTTTTGAGGGATATAGCGCATCTCCGTGAGATCTGACGTGTACAATTAGCGTGTTTATATTGTGATTTTTGGCGGTTTCCACTATGCTTTGAAATCTTTTTTCAAAAGCCTCTTTTGTGTTTTCGCTTTTTGAAACGTCCAGATCCATGTATGGCACCCACATGCCCTGTAAAAAATCATTATTCGCTTCGATTTTATTGTTTGAGGTCGATATTATTTTATTCGTGGGTGTAAAATTTTCATTTTTGCCTATCTGAATGTATTTCGCGATCAAAACCGCTGAAAACAGCGAAAAACACGCGCATAAAAAATATTTTGCTTTTTTCTTTTTTAAAAATATGATAATCACCGCATTTTTAATTTATTTATAGTGCTTGTCATATACTCTGAATTAAACACGCAAGTGCCGGAAACGCAGATATCAACAGGATAATCTTTCACAATCTCAATAGTTTGGGTATTTATTCCGCCGTCGAGTTCGATTTCAAAATTAAGATTGTTTTTTTGCGCTTCATTTTTTAAAATCAATGTCTTTTGGAGCTGATTTTCCATAAAAGTTTGCCCGCCGAAACCGGGTTCGACCGTCATGATGAGCACTACATCAATATATTTTAAATAAGGAGTTAAAATTTTTGTGTCGGTTTTTGGCTTTATCGAAATTCCGACTTTTTTACCAAATTTTTTTATTTTTGAAATCGTTTCTGTTATGTCCGATTTCGATTCGGCGTGAAACGTTATGATATCCGCGCCTGCACTCGCAAAATCAGGTATAAATTTTAATGGCTCATCAATCATCAAATGCACGTCAAACGGTAATTTGGAGCATTTGCGTATAGATTTTATAACAGGTGCTCCGAAAGTTATGTTCGGCACAAAATGCCCGTCCATGACGTCCAGATGAAGCATGTCGGCTCCCGCGGTTTCTAATTTTCTGATTTCCTTGCCTATGTGGGAGAAATCGCAGGCAAGCAGTGATGGAG
This sequence comes from uncultured Clostridia bacterium, assembly GCA_947305745.1. Lineage (GTDB taxonomy): Bacteria > Bacillota > Clostridia > Oscillospirales > Acutalibacteraceae > UMGS1491. The sequence continues at coordinate 43,786 of CAMZEH010000007.1, forward strand.
ATATTTTTATCATAATTTTTTAAGCGTGCATAATATGTAAGGAACGCTTAAGTTCACAACCTTTCTAAAAAAGTTTTAAATTTAATGTGTTCAAAGTATGTTTAAATTAGGAGTTGATAAAAATGAAGAAAAATAGCGATTGTTGCCCTTGCAGGGGCGGATGCGGCGTTGTGGGTACTATTCTCGGAATTATATTTGGCGTTATTATAGCGATATTCTTTTCCCTTGGCTTCACTCCGCTTATTTTAACGGGAATTTGGGTTGCATTTGCGATTGGCGCAGCCGTCCTCATATACGTTATAATAGCAGGTTTGATAAATTCTGGCAACGAAATTCGTTCGGGCGCAGGGAGTTGTTTTTGTAGGTATGCAAGATGTCTTCTTTTCGGCTCGGCCGGGACTGTTCTTGCAGCTTTGGCGGCGCTTTCGATAACCCTTGATATAGCCGTTACCGCAATTGTAATTTTAATTGGTGTCGGCGTATTCTTTTTTGTATTCATGATTTCTGCGCTTATCTCTTATATCAAATGTCTTATCAGAAGTTCGTGTTCATAACCGATAATCAGCTAAAAATCAGGTGTCTGCTCAGTTTTGGCAGATGCCTTTTTGTTATGTTTATCGATAAATATTGCTTTTGTTTTGAAGTCCACACTAAATGTGAAAAAAATGCAAAAAACGAGTAAAATCACGCTTCCTATATGCGTTGGAGAAGCCTTAGATATTTCTGCGGTTTGATTTATAGTAAGCGGTGCGAAAGTTTGCAGGGTCTTTTCGGGATTTTTTATTATTAACGCCGTGGCAAAAGCTGTAAGTATGCCGTTTATTGTTCTCATAATCAAGAATTTGCCGTACTTAAATGGGCAGCTCCCAAGCTGCGCGATGATTTGAGTGTGAGCGCAAATTCCTCCGAACCCTATAATCCATGAGTATATAAAGTAGGGAGTGCTTATGTTTTTTGCACCCAAAATGCAGCTTTGCGTCATTTCTATAAAAGATAATATAAGTGTGCCGGATATATGTGAGGAGATATTTATTTTGAGAAAAATATTTGATATGTAGTTTATGATACCGAGGTCGTTTATAAAAGAAATAATTCCGAAAAAAAGCGTAACCAAGGAGCATACGCCCAAAAGAGATTTACTTGCGCTGTCGCAGGCGGATATCAAAATCTTGCTGAAATAAAGATCCTTTTTTTGTGAATGAATTTTCTTTTCGTAGAAATCGGTTTTACTTATTCTTGCGGTGACGCCCAAAAATATACCCATTAAAACCGATGAAAATACCTGAATTAAGAATAATATTACGCCCAATTTGTAGTCGTTTAGGAGCATTTGACCGAGAGCGGATATTATAAAAGCCGGGCCGAAATTCACGCAATAGCACATCATTCTGTTCATCTGCTCTGCGTTTATGGATCCGCTTTTATATAGCGATTTCACGCAGTACGCGCCGACGGGATACCCGCCGAATAAACTTATTATTACCGCAGGCACGACGCACGGAGGGAGGTAAAACAAAAATTTTGTGGCTCTCCCAAATAAGAATTTGAATTTGTCGTCTATGCCCGATAAAGTTACTGCCGCCGCTCCGACCATAAACGGAAACATGGATGGAATTAAAATATCCAGGCAGCAGTTTATTCCGTTTTGTATCCCCGCCGAAACGCTTTTTGGATAAGTGATAAGTAAGGCGAAATAAACCATCACGATTACGGATAATATAATATGTTTTGAATTTTTTGGCTTTTGTTTTATTCGGGTTTTAATCATTTCGGTCATATTATTAACTCCTTCCTGAGAATCATATGCGAGCTTTTGTTATTTTTATTTATCTTTTGCATATTATTATTTATGTATCAAAGAAAAGAATCGGGGGAGAAGTTTTGAATTTTAAAATCAGACGTAATTTTTCTTCCGAGATAAAAAAAGCAAACAGTTATATGAAAGATAACGTTTTCAGCTCTGTACATATTGAGATGAGGAGCAACAGAGAACTGATATTGGAGGGATGCCAAAAAATAGAAGAATACGACGAAAATATAGTTAAGATTAAAGTCCCGAAAATGTGTGTATCGGTTTTTGGGAGGAGTCTTGAGCTGCGCTGTCTGAGCCCTGATTCGCTTGTTGTTTCGGGGTTTATATGTTCTGTGGAATTTTTAACTTGATTTTGGAATATGAGTGATGCTTTTGATTTTGGATATAGTAAGAAGTGTGCGCGGATACATAGAATTTAAAGTTATGGGCGGCAATCCTGATAAGTTTTTAAATCTTGCGGTGAGAGAAAGAAATCCTTTGTGGGACGTCAGGAAAATAAACGGAGATTTATTTGCCAAAAGCACGGCAGAAGACTACAAAAAACTGCATATTAGCGCCCGAAAAGCCAATTCGAGGATAAGAATATTAAAAAAGAAAGGTTTACCGTTTTTTACCAGGAAATATAAATCTCGCATGGGAATAATTGTAGGCGTTCTTGTGTTTTCGGCGGTACTTTTGATATTGCCGCTTTACCTTTGGAAAGTTGAAGTTGTAGGATGTGAAACAGTAAATCCTGAAGAAGTAAAAAAAGTTATGTGTGATTTGGGCGTCTCCCCGGGGACGTTCAAGGCCGGTATTAATATTCCCATACTAAAACAGCAGTTGATGCAGCGTATGGACAGCATCGCGTGGGTATCGATAAATTTAAAAGGAAGTGATGCCATTGTAGAAATAAAAGAAAAGCAATTCAGTCCCGAAAAAGAGGTGCAAGGCGAACCGTCTAATATAGTTGCGCTTTATGACGGAAAGATAGAAAGATTGGAAACATATAGAGGTACGCCGATGGTATCGGACGGCGAAGTGGTGACGAAAGGGCAAGTTCTCATAAGCGGAATAGTCGAAGACCTTTCGGGCGGGTCTCGGTTTGTGGACGCCGAGGGTAAAGTTTACGCCGAAACGCACAGAATAATCTCACAGAAAGTGAGCATGAATAGAGTCCGGGCGCATAACGTAGGGGACGAAATAAAAAGATATAGGGTGAAAATTTTTAATTTTGAAATTCCGATTTGCTTTAGGAAAATTCCCGATGAAAATTGTACGTGTGAAACCATAGAAAGAAATTTTAATATTTGTGGATATAAGATTCCCGTTTCCATATATAAGGACGGCATTTATATGCAAGAAATTTGCGCAGAAAAACTCAGTGAAGAGGAGGCGATCAAGGAAGCGGATAAACTTATTGATGAGCGTGCATTGCAAGAATTCGCTGAAGATGCCAAGATAAAAAACACTGAACACAAATCGCGAATAACCTCGTCAAACGGGGAAGAATACTACAGAGAATGCCACTATGATTTGGTGGAAAATATATCTAGGAAGGAAAAGATAGTTTTTGAACGTTAAATCGATAGATTATCAAAACATTTTGCACAATTTTTTAAAAAATATTTTCAATTATTTGTAAGCTAATTTGTTTGACATATTATTCAAAATGCTTTATAATTAATATTTGTAAAATATTTTAAGAATATTTCACATTGTTTAAAAAAATAGTATGTTTATGTGATAAAGTATGATATATTATTTTTGATTTTATCTCCTCTAAGGTGATTTGTACCTTAGAGGAGTAGAGGTTTGCTCTTTGTGTGGCAAGTGTGAATATTTTTAAAAAAATCAGGTTATTATTTACGATTTTAAGGAAGGATGAAATTCATGGTTGTCGATAAGACGAGGGTAATAATTGTAAACAGACAAAAAGAGGTTAAAATTCCAACAGGTATTCGTATGCTTATAAGAAGATGCTGTAACGCGGTTCTCAAGATGGAACAATTTCAAGGTTCCGTTGAAGTCAGCGTAACGATGGTTGACAATTCTTACATACAAAGCCTTAATAAACAATATAGAAATAAAGATGTTCCAACAGATGTTCTTTCTTTCCCGATGGTAAAAGACGGAAAATATGAAATCGATCCCGATACAAACGCTCAAATTCTTGGCGATATAGTTATTTCTATGGAAAAAGTCCTTGAGCAAAGCGAACGTTATGGGCATTCTTTCAGAAGAGAAGTTGCATATCTGGTTGCTCACGGAATGCTGCATCTTTTGGGATATGATCATGAAAACGGCGGACTCGAGAAGAGACGTATGAGAGAAAAAGAAGACCAGGTTTTGGATTCACTCGGATTTTCAAGTGCAGTTTCTTACGTACGTGAAGAGGCATAAGTGAAAATATTAAAAAGTTTTAAATGCGCTGCCAAGGGTGCAATTTACACGATAAAAAATGAAAAAAATATGCGTATACACACAGTCATATCCGCTTATATCTTATTACTCTCGTGTTTTTTTCACTTGAGCATTGTCAAGTACGCGATATTATTTTTGACGATTGGCAGCGTTTTGACTTTAGAGATGATCAACACTTCGATAGAAGCGATAATCGATATGTGTTCCAAAGAATATAATGCTGTTGCTAAAATCGCAAAAGATATAGCTGCAGGTGCGGTTATGATAGCTTCAGCTATTGCTGTGGCAGTTGGTATTATGTTCTTTGGTGATTTTTATGTCTACATTGGTATGTGGACTTATTTTCGCTACCATAAAATTTTGTTTGTATTGCTCGTCCTTTCTGTTTTCCCGAGCGTACTATATATAAAATCCGGACCTGCAGAGATAAAACATAAAATAATATCGGCGATTAAGTTGATAAAAAAACATATTGGTGTGTAAAAAAATATAGTTTCGGATGGTATAATTAATGGATAATGAAAACAAAAAATCACTTTTTGTGTCTATTGTCGGTAGGCCAAATGTGGGGAAATCATCACTTCTTAATAGGTTGGTCGGAGAAAAAATTTCGATAGTTTCGCCAAAACCACAGACAACCAGAAATAAAATAGTGGGCATACTTACAAAAGAAAGTACCCAGATAGTTTTTACAGATACCCCGGGAATGTTAAAGCCTAGGAATAAACTTGGAAATTATATGCTTAGCGAGAGTAATAATTATTTTTCTAGCGCAGAGGCGATAATCCACGTTGTTGAAGCGGGGCAAAGTATTCATAGTGATGATATAAAATTTATTAAAAAATTCAAAAAAATAGGTACCCGTACAATTTTGGTTATAAATAAAATTGATACAGTTAAACAAAAAACCGATATAGTGAAGAATATTAAAGAGTATTCTGCGCTCATGGATTATGAATCAATAGTTCCTGTTTCTGCCGCCACCGGTGACGGACAAGCTGAACTTTTGTCTGAAATTTTTGAATTAGCGAAGCCGTCTGTCTTTTTTTACGACGAAGATGATATAACCGATCAAACTCAGAGAACGATTGTTTCTGAGATCATTCGTGAAAAAATGTTATACTTATTAAACAAAGAGCTACCACACGGTTTGGCGGTTTTTATAGAAAAATTTACATTTAGAAGCGATAATGAAGTCGATATTCAGGCACTTGTGCAGTGCGAAAGAGATAGTCATAAAGCGATAATTATAGGCAAAAATGGCGCGATGATCAAAAAAATTGGCACTTTGGCACGTCAGGAACTTCAAAAAGTGATGGGTTGTAAGGTCAATCTTAAACTTTGGATAAAGGTGAAAGAAAACTGGCGAAATAGTAACGCCGTTCTTCGCGATATGGGCTATATGCTAGAAAAAAGTTAGTCAACAATATATTTATTAAATTTATATATCTTTTTTTATTCAGATGATATATAATAGGATATATTCAATTATAAACATCGAACAATGTTGGAGGTAATGGGTATGTCTGAAAATTTTTTCAAGTCGGATGATACAGCGTGGGGAAATTTTATTTCCACGGGTAGCATATATGACTATTTGGAGTATAAATCTAAGGTCGGTAATGTAGAAAATAACGTTGATAAAGCGATTTTTAAAAATAATTGCGGAGGTTTTTGTGAAAACAGAAGTGAGCGGACTGGTAATCAAAGAGGTTGAACTTAGTAATGGTAACCGTCTTCTTAATATACTGACAAGGGATTTGGGTATCATTACAGCTATCGTAAACAATTCTTCTTCGCGTAAAAATGTTAAATTTTTATCAATTCATATTCTTATGTACTGTAGATTTATACTATTTAAAAGAAAAGAATATTATACTGTGGACGAGTTTGATATACTGAATATTTTTTGGCAAATAAAAGATGATTTGAAGTCACTTGCAGTTTGTCAGTATTTTTGTGAGCTTTGCATTAGTTTGTCACCTGATACTACTGTTTCCGGTGATTTTTTGAAACTTTTTTTAAATTCTGTATTTTATATTTCTAAAAAAATTAAAGATTTAAAGTTGATAAAAATAATTTTTGAGATAAAATCTTTGTCTCTGTGTGGATATATGCCAAATTTGATTTGCTGCTATAAATGTGGAAGATATGAAACTGATGATATGTTTTTTTTGATAGATAGTGGCAAAATTGTTTGTAAGAACTGTCGAACAAATTCGTTACGTAATGAGCTATTTGCGCGAGTTACAAAGGGGATGCTGTATGCTCTGAGGCATATAATATATTCCCCGATTGAAAAAAATTTTTCATTTAAACTTTCTGAAAATGCGCTAAAATCTCTATCAAAACTTTCGGAAGATTATGTAAAGTACCATTTGGATACTAATTTTAAATCTTTAGAATTTTATAATAGACTGTAAATAAGAAACGAAATCTATAGTTTTAGACGTCATTAAACATACAATTACTCCAATTGTTGTGGGTATCAAAAATGAGAGAATAGTCCATTTGGTGCTGCCTGTTTCTTTTTTAATGGTCAAGCACGTTGTTCCACACGGAAAGTGCATAATAGAAAAAATAATCACACATATTGCAGTTTTATATGTCCAACCATTTGCGATAAGTAACGTTTTCAGCGCCACGAATGATTCGAGTTCCAATATGCTTCCTTTGCACATATAACTCATTATGATGATGGGGAATACAATCTCATTTGCGGGAAACCCTAGTATAAACGCCATCAATATAACGCCATCTAGCCCTATAAATTTGCCGAAAGGATCTAAAAAATTAGAGCAGTATGTAAGTATACTTATATCACTAACTTTGATGTTGGCCGTTACCCATATCAGAAACCCGGCTGGAGCGGCGATGAAAATTGCTCTCCCCAATACGAAAATGGTCCTATCCATAACCGATCTTACGAGTATTTTGCCGATTTGAGGTTTTCTGTACGGCGGCAATTCCATTATGAACGATGATGGAATGCTTTTAATAATGGTAGATGATAATATTTTAGATATT
>CAMZEH010000008.1 GCA_947305745.1 uncultured Clostridia bacterium
AAATAAATCAGCTTAGAGAAGATATACATCTTACAATCGGAAATATCGACATCGGGGCAAATGCCGGAACTAAAGATTTTAAGGATTATCTGTACAAAACTTTAGGACTTCCCGTTCTAAAAACTACGGAAAAACTAAGCGAGGCTGCGGACGATGAAGCGATGATTCTGCTTTCAGAGTGGTGCAAAAAGAATAGACCTGAGCTTGCTCCCCTATTTGATATGGTCAAAGATTATCGCAAATGGAATAAGCTGAAATCCACGTACATTGATGGGTACCTAAAGTTTTTAAATAGTAGTACAAACCGCATACACCCCGATTTAATGCCACTTGCAACGCAAACAGGTCGCTTTGCAAGTCGGAACGCAAACCTGCAAAATTGTCCCCGGAAAGATAATGACCCGATTGGAGTCAGAAATTTTATTCGAGCTGATGACGGAAAAGTGTTATTATCACTTGACTTTTCTCAAATAGAACTTAGAGTTGGTGCTTTTTATTGCCGAGATGAAAAGATGCTTGAAACATATAGAAGTGGCGGAGATATACACGCTCAGACCACTTCGGTTATATTCAATATTCCGTTTAATCAAGCTGTCGATAAAAACGCTCCGCATTACAAAGAACGAAGAACAATAGCAAAAAACTGTAATTTTGGTGTGTTTTATGGACTGTTTCCAAGGGGGTTACAACGAACTTTGAAGTTTAAAGCAGGGCTCGACAAGAGTTTGGAGGAATGCACAGAGATAATCAACAATTTGAAAGCCGGATACAAAGGACTTGAAACATGGCAACGCAAAGTCAAAACAAATGCCTCTATTCGTGGTTATTCGGAAACGTATCTCGGCAGAAGACGGTATTTACCAAGCATTAATTCGGCTGATTGGGGTAAAAAGAGCTTTGCACAGCGGTGTGCGTTAAATACACCTATTCAAGGTACCGCCGCAGATATTTTAAAGATTGCTATTACTAAGATTTTGAAAGGGATTAATGAACGAATGTGGCTCAGACCCATACTGCAAGTACATGACGAGTTGGTTTTCGAATTACCAACAGAGCGAATAAATGAAGCAGTTAATTTTATTCAAGATTGTATGGAACAACAACCATTCCCTGACTTTGATGTGCCTTTAGTTGCAGAAGGAGCAGTCGGAAAAACATTCGGAACACTTAAAGACATATTGTGTTCCGGCGATAAAATAATTTTAGAAAAGGAAGTAAGGTAAATATGGATTTAGGATTAAAAAACGCCGAAGGATACTACGATTTAACGGCCTATGAAGCGATAAAAAATGTAAGTAATGAAGAGAGGGTAAAACCTAAAAATATTATTTATGTGTGTTCGCCGCTTAAAGGCGACGTCCAGAAAAATCAGGAAAAAGCGTGTGAATATTGCAAATTTGTGATTTCAAAAGGGCATATTCCTGTGGCAGTACATCTGATGTTTCCGTGCTTTATGGATGATGCGGACGAGGATGAGAGAAGTCGGGCTATGCGGATGAGCTTGGATATACTTGCAAGGTGTGATGAAATTTGGTGTTTTGGAGATGAGGTGAGCGAAGGAATGCTCAAAGAACTCGACTTTGCACAGAAACACATGATCAGAATCAAGTATTTTACGAAAAACGGTACGGTACTCAGTGTCAAGGGGGTGTGCTGATGCATACCGAAGAATTTTTAAGCGAGATTTATAAAGGTTGCCATGACGGATTTCTGACACTTACGATGCTTCCCGAACGGAAAACTTTGTGGTTTAAACCCGATGAGTTGTTCAAAGCATCAGAGATTGCAAAAAAGTATGGAATGAAAACAAACACATTTTTTGGTGTTGGACTTAGGAAAAAAGCCCTCAAAAATGGCTTTCGTGGTAGTGAAAAGGATATCTTGTGCGTTACTACTTTGTATGCTGACATCGACATAAAAGGTAATGCTCACGCACAGATATCTTTGCCAGCGAATGTCGATGAAGCAACGGACTTTTTGCATGGTTTAAAGGTTAAACCTAGCATAGTTGTAAATTCAGGTAACGGAATACACGGTTATTGGCTATTAGACAAGCCGTTCATTATCGAAACCGAGGAGGACAGAAAACACATATCTTCAATATTTAAGGGGTTCGGAAAATATGTAAATGGCGAAGCAAAGAAACGTGGTTGGAAGATTGATAGTGTGTATGACTTAGCGAGGATTCTGCGAGTCCCCGGAACTATAAACCACAAACTCGGCACGGGTGCAAAGTGCGAAGTCATAGAAAGCCACGATGAACGACACAGTATCAGCGATTTTATGCAGTTTATACACTCGCACGATAAGGTTTCAAGTGTTGGTAAAACTGCACAAGGAATAGAAAAAGTTGTCGGAAAATGCGAATTTATAAAATACTGCAAGGAACACGCAGAGAATCTTCCCGAACCTCTGTGGCACGCTATGATAACGAATTTAGCACCTCTTAAGAATTCATCAAATGCGATTCATGAGTTTAGCAGAAGCTACCCAAAATACAGTTTTGATGAAACCGAACGTAAGATTCAGCGAGCAATTCAGGAAAATAAGCCTCATACTTGTGAGTACATTCGTGAGAATCTTAACTTTGATTGTGGCAAGAATTGTCCTGTTAAGGCTCCCATAGTGTATGGCTTACCGAGTTTTGAGGAGAGAATATCGGAGATAATTTCGAGCGATAAGATTAGTGCCGATGAGATTTTGTCAAAAGAAAATCTAAAGTTATGTGCTTGGGCAAAGCTGAATTTACCGTCAGAGTACGCAAGACTTAAGTCAAAACTTAAGGGCAAAGTGAATCTCCGAGATTTTGAAAAAGCGGTGCGGTTTGAAAGCAAGAAAAAAGATGAAAATGATTCTCAGGGCAATTTAACACCACTTGACCTCAAAGGCATGAGTTTAAATGGTGCGGTCGTTCCTTTAGGGTGGAAAGTGTCGATGAAACAAGGCATACAAAAAGTTGTTCGTGGTACAAACTCTGACGAATTGCTGGTTGTGTGTATTTGCCCTATTGTAATTACAAAAAGACTTGAAAATTTTGATGACGGAACCGAAAAAATAGAACTTAGCTTTTTTAGAGATGGCCATTGGAAGAAACTGATAGCTCCTCGTTCAAGTGTATTTAACAGAACTTCGATAATTAAATACGCTGATTCAGGACTCCCGGTGTCGTCTAAAAATGCTGCGGATATAGTGGCATATTTAAGCGATTATGAGAATGCAAATTTGAATGTTATCCCCCTCGTAAAGTCGATTTCAAGGGTCGGTTGGCTTGATAGTTCTTCGTTCTTTCCGTATATAAAAAACAAAAACATTATATTTGAGTCCGAACACAAAGAAGCGATGCGAATAGCTGAAAGCATGACACCTAAAGGCGACTTTGAAACTTGGTTAAAAAGTGCGAAATTACTGAGGGATAATCTTTTCGGAAGATTTTTATTGGCATCATCGTTCGCATCCCCCATGCTTGAAATTCTGAAACACAGAGTATTTTTCGTTCATATATGGAACGACTCCAAATCGGGAAAGACTGCAGCGATAAAAATGGCGATAAGTGTGTGGGGCGATCCGGCAAGGCTCATGGGCAGTTTTAATGCCACGAATGTAGGACTTGAAAGAATGGCGTGTATTTTAAAGCATATTCCGTTTGCAATTGATGAGCTTCAAGTTTTAAACAGTCGGAAATTATCTGTTGAGAATATCATTTATAGCTTGGCAAATGGTTTCGGCAGGCTTCGTGGCAGTAAAGACGGGACAATCCAAGAGACACTCAGTTGGCGAAACAATGTGATTACTTCGGGTGAGCAGCCAATGACCAAAGAAAATAGTAATGACGGAGCTATGACGAGGGTTTTGGAACTCTATGGGAAACCCTGCGATAATGCCGAGTATGCACATCAGTTTCACTTGATTAGTGAGAATAACTACGGTTTTGCGGGCAGGATGTTTGTCGAGTATTTGATAAATGATGTAATAAAAAACAAGAATCAAGCCGACAGACAATTCGAAAAGATGTGTAAAGACATCAAGCAAAAATGTACGGAAACCGATGACTATTCCCATCTGGACAACATTGCGATTGTGTGTCTTGGAGATTATTATTCTTCGATTTCGGTTTTCAAGGAAGACGAAAAAACATCGTGGTCAGAGGCGGTAAACATGGGAGTAAAAATCTCGGAAAACAGTAAAGAACTACAGTTGTCGAGTACAATCGAGAGAGCGTGGGACTTTGTTGTAAGTTGGGTGGCGAGCAACAAAAACAGATTTTCGCCGGACAGTACGCCTTGTTACGGAAAAATTGAGGCTAATGCTGTGTATATAATTCCGAGTGTTCTAAGGCAAGCACTAGAAGAAAACGGATTTAACTACTTGAAAGTTACGAGAGGTTTTAAAGATTATGGATTCATTGAAACACGAAAAGATAATAAGGGACACAGTAAAATGCAAATTTCAAAATCAATTAATGGTATTATTCAGAAATGTTTTTGTATAAGAGAGGTTTGTATAAGGGAAAATTCCGAGCAAACAAATCCCTTAAATTAGCCATTTGTAAGATGTTAACCTCTTGACCTTACTTTTGCACACACACCCCCCACATATAGAGTGTATATTAAACAACTGATTGTTTTTTGTTTTTTTAATATAAATAAAACTCCATGCGTAGTGTATATCTTTTTTAAAGGTTAAAGAGGTTATATATGTTTTATAAATGGCTTGAAGTATGGTGTTGTTGGTATAACCTCTTCAAAAAAATCGGAGGTTAATGGAGGTTAAAGAGGTTAAGATGAAGGAAAAAGCAATAACAAATCAAATATTAAAATATTTAAAAAGTCTGCCTGAGTGCTTTTGTTTTAAGCAACATGGTGGTTTGTATGGAACGTCTGGTATTCCTGATATCATTGTTTGCTACAAAGGAAAATTCATGGCTTTCGAAGTAAAGAACGAGAGAGGGAAACTCTCAAAACTGCAGGAAATCACCATCGAGAAGATACGAAATGCAAAAGGCATGGCATTTAAGGTAACAAGCCTTGAAGAAGTCAAAGAGATACTGAAAGGAGTGATGCCGGAATAAAAACGCATCAAAGTGCAAAGAACAAAACACAAAGTTACACAGTACAAATTACAAAGCCGGAAGAATCAAGAATATTTTAAATTTTGTAATTTTACGGAGGATAACTTTATGACTATAAAGGAATATTTATCGCAAGCATACCGAATCGACCAAAGAATAAATAGTAAACTTGAGCAAGTTCGAAGTTTGAGGGAACTGGCAGAAAAAGCTACGTCAACTCTTAGTGATACTCCCTGTTCGGGTAATGGCAACAAACAAAAAATCGAGAGTGTCATTGTTAAAATAATTGATTTGGAACACGAAATCGATGAGGAAATCGACAGATTGGTGGACTTAAAGCAAGAGATAGTGTCGCTGATTAAACACGTTAAGAACCCCGAATATCAAACTTTATTAGAGCTTAGGTATTTGTGTTTTCGGACGTGGGAGCAGATTGCAGTCGAGATGCATTATGAACTCAGATATTTACACAAATTACACAGACGAGCGCTTGAAATATGCAGTGAGATACAGTTGGCATCACGTCACATTTACGAAAAATAAAAAGTAGGACACTAAAAGACATGGAAAGACACTATTGAAACGTGGTAGTGTTATAATAGCGAAAAATAATCAAATGCTCTTGGAGAAAAATCCGAGGGCATTTTTGTATGCTAAAAAATAAGGAGTAGATAATATGCCAAAGAAACCAAAGAGTCCGTGTAGATTCAGTGGTTGCCCGGAACTTACGGAGAACCCTTACTGCGATAAGCACAACAAAGAAGTAACCAAGCGCTACAACAAATACCAGCGTGATCCAAATACCTACAAAAGATACAGTAACCGATGGAGAAGGATACGGCAGCTTTACATCAAAGAACACCCGGTGTGTGAGCTTTGTGAAAGAAAGAATATCCTGAAACCCGTGGAGGAAGTACATCACATCGTTCCCCTCTCAAAAGGCGGTACGCACAACGAAGAAAACCTGATGAGCCTTTGTAAGAGTTGTCACTCAAGGCTTACCGCAACCGAAGGTGGACGTTGGGGATAAAAGCTTTTGAACGGTACTGGGGCGACCTATGGAAAAATATTCAATTTAATCAATAAAATGGAACTTAAATTTTCTCTCTTCTTTCTTGTGTATTAGTGCCTTAAAGCCCAGTGAATATGCGGAGTTGTTCTACCTATAAAAGTACAGTATTAACTTGATAGTGTGCGGTATCAGAGGTAATATATGACTACTGCAAAGGCACAAAATCAAACAAAGGAGTTTTTAGATGATAGGACTTTTTTCAAGAAAGGCTGCGGATAGGGCTGAACTTCTGGAGAACGAGAGAAGACACTTCGCAGCAAAACTAAACTTTAAGGTTGTCGGGATGTGTGTGCTACACCATGAGGACTACGAACACCTAATCGAACACCTCCTCGAAGACAATGACCTGATAAAAGCAATCACAAACTGGTGTGGCACGGAAGAAGACGGAACCGCAAGATGCTTTTTGTTTCGTGATGAAACGAGAAACGATGAGGCGTTGGCGATAAACTCGGAAGGCTACGACTACGCACGGTACACGTCACTAATTAGACTTTAAAAAAGAAGGAGAAAAACGAATGACAAACTCAGAGAAATTGAAACAATTAAGAGACACATACAAAGCCGGAGTCAGAGTTCGGCTGATACATATGTACGATGAACCGCAGATGGCTAAGGGTTTGGAAGGAACAGTTGAGGATGTTGACGACATAGGTCAGATACACGTTAAGTGGGACAGCGGTAGCAGATTAGCCCTTATTGTTGGTGCGGATTTGTTTGAGATAATAAAATAGCAAGACTAAACACACAAGCTCCTAAGGAAACTTAGGAGTTGTTTTCTTGGGTGGGGGGAGTCAAAATCTCTATGGCTAGGGCACAAAACAACGGGCGTGGGGCGACGCACGAAAAAAGTTCAATTCAAACGGGGTATTAACCCCCTAGAATTAAAAGGAGGAAAAAATAGTGGCGAAAGACGGGACAAATCGAGGTGGTAGACGAGTAAGAGCAGGCACAAAACCTGATGCTTTATCTGACAAAATAACGTCAGGAAGAGAAGCAAAAGTGTTTGAACCACTTGATTTTGATATAGATGACAGTTTTGAAGCAGATGATTTGATGGATATGTGTGACTTGGAAGGTGAGAATATCCCGAAACCAAGTGAATATTTAAGTGCCGAGCAAAAAGACGGGACACATCTTAAAGCCGATAAAATTTTCAAAGAGACGTGGATATGGCTTAAAAAACGAAAATGTGAAAGTTTTGTAAATCCGAGATTGGTTGAGGCATATTCTCAGGCATTTGCTAGATATGTTCAATGCGAAGAAGCAATCAGCAAATTTGGGTTTTTAGGCAAGCATCCGACAACGGGTGCGGCGATAGCAAATCCATTCGTACAGATGAGCGTTTCTTTCGGAAAGCAAGCAAATTTACTGTGGTATGAGATTTTCGATATAGTTAAGCAAAACTGTACCACCGAGTTTACCGATACTCCTCACGATGATGTGATGGAGTTATTATTAACAGCTAGGAGGAAAAAATAAGAAAGTGAATATGGATGTAACGTGGTTTCTGACGGCGATTTCGCTATCGGGAACCCTTTTAAATATACGAAAAAATATACTGTGTTTTCATATATGGCTAATTGGTGACATTCTTTGGTGTACGTTTGATTTTACGCAAGGAATGTATGGCAGAAGTTTACTTGATTTTATTCAGATTATTCTTGCGATTTGCGGAATTGTGTCGTGGAAAAAAGACAATAAAACTCTTGGAAGGGTGAGAAAATGAACATAGAAAAAATAAAGATATCAAAACTTAATCCAGCAAAGTATAATCCCCGGAAAGATTTAAAGCCCGGAGATACAGAGTATGAAAAACTCAAGCGGAGTATGAGTGAGTTTGGCTATGTCGAGCCGATTATTTGGAATAAAAGAACAGGAAACATTGTAGGAGGACATCAGCGGTATAAGATTCTTAAAGATTTAAACTATCAAGATGCCGAATGCGTAGTTGTCGATTTGGACGATGCACATGAAAAAGCATTGAATGTGGCACTAAACAAGATTAGTGGCGAGTTTGACATACCACTACTTACAGATTTACTCAGGGATTTAAGTGTGAATGATTTTGATGTGTCACTCACAGGCTTTGATGAAGACGAGATTTCAGACTTGTTTTCTGATGCGGATGCAAAAGAAGGCAAAGACGATGACTATGATGTCAACAAAGCATTGGAAGAAGCAACGTTTGTAAATCAAGGTGATTTATGGCAGATCGGAAAACATCGAATGCTTTGCGGTGATGCGACCAATTCCAAAGATTTAAATCGGCTTATGGGTGATGAAAAAGCAAATCTCATAGTCACAGACCCTCCGTATAATGTGAATTTCGAAAGTGCGAGCGGACTTAAAATCAAAAACGACAAGCAAGATAACGAGAAATTTTATCAGTTCTTGTTATCCTCTTTTAAAAATATGGCCGAGCATTTGGCTGATGGCGGTTCAGCATACATTTTTCACGCAGACACCGAAGGCCTTAATTTTCGAAAGGCATTTATTGATTCGGGATTTCATTTATCGGGAGTGTGCATTTGGGCAAAAAATTCGTTCGTGATGGGGCGTTCTCCGTATCAATGGGGTCACGAACCGATACTTTACGGATGGCTTAAAACGGGCAAACACAAATGGTACGCAGGCAGAGCTGAGTCGACAATTTGGCACTATGATAAACCCAAGAAAAACGGTGAACACCCGACTATGAAACCCATTCCGCTCCTTTGCTATCCGATAAAAAACTCATCTGCGGTTAACAGTATCATTCTCGACACTTTTGCAGGTTCGGGAAGTACACTTATGGCTTGTCAGCAAATGGATAGAATCTGCTATTGCATGGAACTTGACCCGAAATACGCATCTGTGATTATTCGAAGGTACGTAGAGTCTTATGGCGATGAAAATGTATTTTTGGTGCGAGGAAATGAAAAAATCCCATACTCAAAGGTGACCGAAAATGTCCAAAAATGAACTTACACTAGGGTCGCTATTTGACGGGTCGGGAGGATTTCCGCTTGGCGGTTTAATGTGCGGTATACAGCCGATATGGGCAAGTGAAATCGAGCCGTTTGCGATAAGGGTAACAACAAAAAGACTACCTTTTATGAAACATTTAGGCGATATTAATGCGGTAAATGGTTCACAAATAGACCCTGTCGATATCATAACTTTCGGTTCTCCGTGCCAGGATATGAGCATTGCAGGAAAACGAGAAGGCTTGGACGGTAGTCGTTCTGGCCTTTTTTATGAGGCAATCAGAGTTATCAAAGAAATGAGGCGAAAAACAAATGGAAAATATCCAAGATACTGCTTGTGGGAAAACGTGCCGGGAGCACTGCCCTCCAACAAAGGCGAGGATTTTAAAAACGTACTCGAAAGCATCTGCCAAATCAAAGAAGATGTTTCTGTTCCTAAACCTGAAAAATGGTCAAATGCGGGAAAAATCGTGGGAGATAACTTTTCACTCGCATGGAGAGTGCTTGATGCTAGGTATTTCGGAGTGCCCCAAAGAAGAAAACGAATCTACCTTGTCGCAGATTTTGATGGCGATAGTGCCAGAAAAATATTATTTGAGTCCGAAGGCTTGTCAGGGTATTCTGCGGAGAGCTTCAGAGCGTGGCAAAGAACTGCCGAAAGTTCTGGAAATAGCGCTAAGGAGACAGTCACAGTCTGTTTGAACGACCAGGGCGGTCAAAGAATGGACATCACCGAGAATGAAACGAGTACACTCCGGGCGGAAAGCCATCATCCCCCACTGGTATTTGAAAACCATTCTCAAGACACAAGGTACAAAGGGCCGATAGATGTCGCTCAAACTGTACTTTCCACGTTTGGAAACGGTGGTAACAATCAACCTTTTGTATTAGAAATGCCGACTGTGTATGCATTATGCTCCAAAAACAGCAATTCGATGAAGTCATCTAACCCTCACAGCGGAATATATAAAGCGGACACTTCCCGAACACTTGACGAAAACGGCGGTAATCCTGCGTGTAATCAAGGCGGAATGGTAGTTTTGGAAGGCGGTGGCACTCGCCCTTCGCACCACGGGAATGGTTACAAAGAGGCTGATACCATGTACACTTTGAATACTGTAGAAATGCATGGTGTAGCTTATGGCATTGACCGATCGACATTTAACATGGGTCAAAACGCTCAGTTTGGTATCACGGTCAAAGAAGAATCAGCATCGACTGTTGTTGCCAAAGGCCCCGGTGCGGTTTCGCACCCGGTATACACTACAAGTAAATCATCGTATCACGTAAGAGTTGGTAAAAATATGATTGATACGCTTATGGCAACCGATTACAAAGACCCACCCACGATTTCCGAAACCCCTTATTACATTGTTCGAAGGCTCATGCCGACCGAGTGTGCCAAATTACAAGGATTTCCGTCTTGGTGGTGTAAAAACCTTGAAACCGAGAACCCAAGCGAAGATGAGATTACGTTTTGGAAACAGGTTTTTGATACGCACAGTAAGATAATGGGTAAGTCAAAGTCCAAAACCGAAAATCAAATAATTAAATGGCTCAAAAATCCGCATTCCGATACCGCAGAGTATAAGCTTTGGGGTAACGGAGTGGCGCTTCCATGTGTATATTTTGTGCTTTCGGGGATAGCGTATTTTTATGAAAAGGAGTGATTGATATGGCAGAAGCGATATTTACACGGTGTGTAAATCCTCCGAGTGTTTTAACGGTTGAAAGAGGCGGTACGGGTGCGGTTACCGTAACGGCGGCGAGAACTAATCTTGATGTGATGACGAGTGTGCAACTGTTTTATAACGCTGCCGGAACGCACGGAACCATAACCTTAAGCGATACTGTGGCAAACTACAATGCCATTGAGATTTTTCACTACGAAAATGACTACGGCAAACTAAACGCAGACAGTTTAAAGTTTTGGAATAACAAGAATGAATCTTTCGATTGTGTATTTACCACTTCAGCTCCCCTAGTTGTCAACGATGAAAACCAAATTAAGTTTTTTTCGGTTGCGATAACCATTTCAAAAAGGTCACTTACTTTTGGGCTTGAGAAAATGATAACATTCCGTCCAAAATCCACATCGAGCAGTAACGGACAAGTACATTTGATTGATTTTAAGAATTATGGGACGCACCAGATATATAAAGTCGTGGGCTATAAGTACTGATAAAAGGAGTGATTAATATGTCAGAAGCGATATTCACCCGGTGTGTACATCCGCCGAGTATCATGCCGATTGCGAAAGGTGGTACGGGCGGAAGCACCAAGAAAAATGCAAGAACTAACTTGGCAGTCATGACAGAAACGGTACTGTATAGCAACAGTAGTGGTACTATCAGCACAATTACTCTTTCAGACACCTATTCGAATTACACATATATAGAAGTGTACTTTAATGACAATGGCGTTAACAACGTAGTGCGATTACACACTTCCAAGGGGCAAGTTCAACTGTCAAACGACTATGTTTCGTCAACCACGGGACCTTCATCACTATATGTTCATACCGCACTTTTAACTTTTTCCGGCAAGACCGCCACGTTTATACGTCAGGCGGTTTTTACAATTACAACTGACGATAACGCTTCGATAGACAGAACAGCCAGCAACAGCGTGCGAGTTACTCGAATTGTCGGAAGAGGCTATTAGGAATATTGAAAGGAGTGATGTTCGTGGCAGAGGCAATATTCACACGGTGTGTAAATCCGCCAAATGTAATACCGATTGAAAAAGGTGGTACGGGCGGCATGACTGCATCTGAAGCTCGAGCCAATTTAGATGTAATGACCGGTATTCAGTTATACCACAATGCTTCGGGTGCTTACGGAACGATAACACTCAGCGACAGTATAGCAAATTATATTGGTGCAGAAGTCTTTTTTCTGTTTACTGCAACGGTAACGGGAAACATATTCAGAAATAATCGCAGAGTGTGGCATCATGGAAAATCGGCAGTCGGATTTAACTTGACATATATGGACCCGTTCACCGAAAGCAGCGAACCACGTATAAAGGTGCTGTCTTCAAATATAACCATATCGGGCAATTCACTTATGTTTGGACCTGAACGAATGGGAACTTTGAGACCGAAAAATACCGTAAACAGCGGTGGACAAGTAACCGTTACCGATCTGTCGCAGTGGGAAGCAACTAAAATATATAAAGTCATAGGATATCGATATTAAATATAGGAGGAACTTAAAATGGCAATAATTAAAAATATTACATTAGATAGCGGTGTGATAGTGAATTACCACCGAGTCGTCAGCGTTAATAACATCACCAACGTGACGAGCATAATCGAGGTCGCAAGTTACACGAGTAAGGCAAAACGTGAAGAGGAAAAACAAGCAATAGAAAATGCGGAATCGATGAACGTGTTTATTCATACGCAGTATTTGAACATTCCGTATGACCCTCAACTGAACGTAAACTCGGCATACGCATATCTGAAGACTACCGAGGAATATTCAGGTGGTGAGGACGATTTGGATATATAGTTTTGGGCGCAAGTCAGCATTGATACAAGTGTGTAAACTCGACATATAAAGATCTGAAACAAGGTAATACTCCTACGCCCTGAAACCGCATAAATACTGGCTACGAGGTGGTTTTAGAGGTAATATGAACATGGCTTGAGTGAGCCAAATAAACACATTATATAGGAGGCCAAGTTTGATGAGAAAAGAAGAACTTGCAAAAAAGATACTGAGGCAGATTAAGGTAATCAGGGATACCGGGCGTACGAATATGTTTATGGATTTCACAGTGAAAAGAATTGCCAAAGAGATGGGGTTCACCGAATTGGTAAAGTATATGACCGAAAACCCGGACGGATATTTTGGTACAATTTTAAGAGGTAAAGTTCAGTTTTAAAAATATCAAGGCAAAAAGGAAAAGAGCCGAAAGGCTCTTTTAAACTGTTTTATTTTGTGAAGACTCCGGGGGCTCAAAAATTTTGAGATTCTTCTTCCATTGTAATTGATTTTACCTCAAATAAAAGCACTTATCAAATAGAGTAACTGCGATATTTACTCGGATATTTTGTCAGTAATACACGCCCTCTTTCTATTGTGTACATTAGGTATAATACAAAGCTGTTTTCGAGTGTACTTCTACGTCCTAAAGCCGCATAATTACTGGATATATAGCGTTTTCAGAGGTAATATGTACATACCCTCAAACGAGGGAATAAAAATTTGAAAGAGGTAAAAAACTATGCAAAAAAACAAGTTCGATGAGCTTTACACCAAGATGGAGGAGGCAAGAAAACTGTACCAAGCAGGCGAGCAGGAAAAGGCAAGACAAAACTACGGTAAAATCAAGGAAACCCTGAAAGAACAAGAAACCGAGTTCAACAAAATCTGGTCAATGTATGACAAGGCAAAAGAAAACGGAAACCAGTACATTGATTTTCATGATGTTATTTGGGATAACGAGGTTGAGGGTATAGTAAAAACTTTGAGAGACAACGGGATTGAAAGATTTACATTTTCATCGGGTTGGACCAGCGCAGTAAAAACGGCATGGCTTTTCAAAGAAAACGGATGCACACTGGAAGGTTTGACCGAGGTGTATGACGGTTTTGAAGATTTTACAACAGGGAAAAAGACGAAAATTCCCGCATATCTTTTCAAAGTGAACTAAGCAAAAAAGAGCCGAAAGGCTCTTTTAAACTGCTTTATTTTTCGAGGACTCCGGGGACTCAAAAATTTTGAGATTCCTCTTCCATTGTAAGCTAGTATAAATCAATTTAAAGCACTTATCAAATAGATTAAACCCGAAATTCTGTTTAACATTTTGTTAATAATACACCCCTGTTCCTATTGTGTACATTAGGTATAATACAAGGCTGTTTTTGGGTGTACTTCTACGTCTGAAAACCGCATAATTACTGGATATATAGCGTTTTCAGAGGTAATATGTACATACCCTCAAGAGAGGGAATAAATACAAAGGAAGGTTAACATAATGTTAAAAACCAAGTTTGGAATTGAAGTCGAGTTCACAGGAATAACAAGGACGAAAGCTTCAAGGATTATCGAAAAACACTTCGGTGGAAAGTTGACAAAGCTGGGAGGTTATTACGACAAGCACCAAATCGAAGTTGCGGACGGCAGAAAATGGACGATTGTGAGTGATGCGAGCCTAAGGCCGCAAACGAAAGTTGATGGTCAAATCAGGGCTGCAAACAACTCCTACAGAGTGGAAATGGTAAGCCCGATACTCGAATACGAAAAGGATATCGAAGATTTACAAGAGCTAATCAGAAAACTGAGAAAAGGCGGAGCATTTGCAAACGGCAGTTGCGGAATTCACATCCACCTTGACGGAGCGAATCACACGGCACGGAGCATTAAAAACTTCATCAACATAATCGCATCAAAAAACGATTTGCTTTACAAAAGCCTGCAGGTCAAAGCCGACCGAATGCATTACTGCAAAAAGATGGATTTGAGATTGGTAGAATCAATAAAACGAGCGAAACCGAGAACGCTCGACCAAATCAAAGCAATTTGGTACAGAGGATATTACGGCTCGCAAACCCACCATTATCACGAAAGCAGATACCATTTTTTAAACTTGCACAGTTTCTTTTCAGGGAACAACCACACGGTCGAACTTCGAGGCTTTAACAGCGAATTGCACGCAGGAAAAATCAGAAGCTACATAGTTTTGGCTTTGGCACTGAACCACCAAGCATTAACGCAAAAATCCGCAAGCAGTCGCAAGGTTCAAGAGGAAAACGAGAAATTTGCGATGAGGACTTATCTCAACAGAATCGGATTTATTGGCGAGGAATTCAAGAATTGCAGAGAACATTTATGCAAACACCTAAACGGTTCGGCGGCATGGAGGTTCAGAAGATAGTCAAAGGGGCGAAAAGCCCCTCCCCGAACTTTAAATTTATAAAACTAAAAAATGGAAGGAAATAACAAATGAAAAAAACAGATTTATACTTAGCTTACGGTTCAAACCTTAATTTACATCAAATGAGATTCAGATGCCCCACGGCCAAAGTTGTCGGGAGTGCGGTTTTGGAAGATTATAAAATGGTTTTTAGGGGAGCACACAGAAGTGGAGTTGCAACAATCGAAAAATGCCAAGGCTTTAAAGTTCCCGTTTTGATTTGGCAAATAACCTCGGCGGACGAAGTGAGCCTCGATAGGTACGAAGGGTATCCGATATTTTACAGAAAAGAATATTTTGATGTGGAATTAAATGGCAAAAAACAAAAAGCGATGGTTTACATAATGAATGAGGGCAGAGAGAAAAATTATCCGTCAAAATACTATTTCAGGACGATTTTGGAAGGGTATATCACCGCAAAATTCGATGAGGAAATCTTAAATTCGGCGGTTAACAAATTGTACGATGATTGACATAAAAAAGCCCTGAAAAGGGCATATCATCTACGTTTTATTTGCTTGAATGTATTTACGTTTTGAGGTAATATAATTAACGTGGGAGTAGTGGTCTTTTAAAAAAAGGCGCCCCCCACAATCGAACTTGGTTTATGGGACGGTATCCGAACACCGTCCCTTTTAACACGACTTCTTTACCGCAGACGGTAAGGGAGTTTTTTGTTTGAGAGCAAAGGAGACTTAGCGTATGAGTTTTTTCGATTCATCATAAATCTTGAAAAAAAAAGATAATCAAAAAAGGGTTTTTAAATATTAGGAGGAATAAAAAATGAGTGAAGCAATACTTGTAAAATCAGGCAACGTAACGAAAGGTTACGTGGACACCAATTTAAACACGAAAGTTGATAAAGTAGCCGGAAAAGGCTTATCTACAAATGATTATGATAACGAAGCAAAATCGTCGGTTGATGCTCTCGGAACCGCATCGACCTGCGATACTGGTACGAGCGAAGGTAACGTACCTGTAATCAACGCAAACGGTAAGATAGACACATCGATTCTTCCGGCGTTGGCAATAACAGATACATTCACTGCCGCAAACGAATCGGAAATGCTGGCACTAAGCGCCGATAAAGGTGATGTTTGTATTCGTACAGACCTCAGCAAAACATACATTTTAAAGCAGACTCCCGCCTCAACGCTTGCAAACTGGGCAGAGATAGTTTCGCCTGCAGATGCGGTACAAAGCGTTAATAACAAGACGGGCGTAGTTACCCTGAATTACTCCGATGTCGGGGCTGTGGGGGCAAACACGGCGATTACAGGGGCAACAAAAACTAAGATTACCTATGATTCCAAAGGATTGGTTACATCAGGAGCCGACCTATCCGCTTCGGACATCCCGGATATCAGTGCAACGTACGAAACAAAATCCAATAAATCTGATAGTTACACGCAGAGTTCAAGTAGTACCTACGCAACGAGTAAAGCTCTTGTAGACGGATTGGCAACAAAGGCCGCACTTGCACGATTTACGGCAACAATCGGCACTTCTTGGACGGAAGAATCTACAGGGCTTTACACACAAGAGGTAACTATCGAAGGCATCTCGGAAACCGATACTCCGACCGTAGATTTGGTTTTAAGCGATAACGTAACAACCGCAAAAGCTCAAATGGATGCGTGGGCAAACATCTCAAGAGTAACCACGAGTACGGGTAAAATCAAGGTTTATTGCTATGACACCTATCCCACGGTATCGATACCGATTCAGCTAATTTGCATCAGATAAAACTAAGACAGGGAGTGATTAAAATATAACTGCTAAAGAATTTAAACCAAGTAGATTTATGCTGCCGGATTCACATTACGATGAAAAGAGAGCTAACCATGCGGTTTTGTTTATCGAACAACTGAAACACACCAAAGGTGTTTGGTCGGGTAAGCGATTCAAACTTTTAAATTGGCAAGAAGAGATTATACGAAATATTTTCGGGGTCATAAAACCAAACGGGTATCGGCAGTTTAATACGGCGTTTGTTGAAATCGGAAAGAAAAACGGTAAATCCGAGCTTGCTGCGGCGATAGCTCTGTATATGCTCTGTGCCGATGGCGAGGAAGGTGCCGAAGTTTACGGCTGTGCCACAGACAGAAAGCAAGCGAGTATTGTATTTGACGTGGCACGAGATATGATACTTCAGAACCCGGCGCTGATGAAGCGAGTTAAAATTTTAGAATCACAAAAGAAAATCGTGTATTTACCGACAAGGGGCATTTATCAGGTTTTGTCCTCGGAAGTTGCATCAAAGTATGGATATAACGTCCATGCGTGTATTTTTGATGAGCTTCTGGGGCAACCGAACAGAAAACTGTTTGACGTCATGACAAAAGGTTCGGGGGCTGCAAGAAAGCAGCCTCTTAATTTTGTGATAACTACAGCAGGAACCGACAGAACCAGCATTTGCTACGAAGTACATCAAAAGGCACTTGATATCATAGAAGGTCGGAAAAAAGACTCTACTTTTTACCCTGTGGTGTATAGCGCCAAAGAGGACGAAGATTGGACGAAACCTGAGGTGTGGAGGAAAGTCAACCCGTCACTCGGTGAGACTGTTGATGAAGAATTTTTAAGGCTTTCGTGCGAAAATGCAAAGCAAAATCCTGCAGATGAGATGCAGTTTAGGCAATTCTTTTTGTGTCAATGGACGCCTTCAGCAAAAAGGTGGATGCCTATGGATAAGTGGGATGCTTGCAAGAGCATAATTTCGCACGAAGAATTAAAAGGCAGAGTCTGTTATGGTGGTCTTGACTTGTCCTCAACCACGGATATAACGGCATTTGTGCTTATCTTTCCACCGCAAAATGAAGACGAGAAGTATGTGGTTCTTCCCTACTTTTGGATACCTGAGGAAACTGTCGATTTGAGAGTTCGGAGAGACCATGTTCCGTATGATGTTTGGGAAAAACAAGGAATCCTCAAAACTACTGAGGGTAATGTCGTACACTACGGTTTTATCGAAAGTTTTATAGAGAATCTCGGCAAAAAATATAATATCCGAGAAATTGCTTTTGACCGTTGGGGAGCAGTTCAGATGGTTCAAAATCTCGAAGGTATGGGATTTACGGTAGTCCCGTTCGGGCAAGGATTTAAGGATATGTCACCCCCGACCAAAGAATTGATGAAATTGGTGCTTGAACAGAAAATCGCTCATGACGGCAATCCGATACTGCGGTGGATGATTGATAATATATACATCAGAAACGACCCGGCGGGAAATATTAAGGCAGACAAAGAAAAATCAACAGAAAAAATAGACGGTGCGATAGCTACAATCATGGCTCTTGACAGAGCAGTTCGAAATCTCGGAAATGTGAAGTCGGTATATGATGATAGAGGGCTTTTAATAATTTAGCAAAATTATGCTTGATTAACCTACATAGTTATGCTATAATTAAGGCATAATAAATTAAGAGGTGATTTTATGCCCTGTATAATACCAATAAATAAACTTAGGGACACGATAGAGATTTCCAACATGTGTAGTGATGCACACGAACCTATTTTTATAACAAAGAATGGTTATGGAAACATGGTTATTATGAGTATGGAAACCTATGAAGAGCAGATGGCTAAAGCTGATATTTACAGTAAAGTTTTAGTCGCTGAAAAGCAGATTCAAAATGATGAGTTGCTTGATGGAGATGAGATTATAGATAATCTCTGTGAAAAATATGGATCGTAGGTATAAACTTAAAGTAACACCTGCGGCATCCGAGGATTTGGAGAGGATTTACAAGTATATAAAGAATAATCTCAAATCAGATGTAGCAGCGAAAAATTTAATCGCCGGCATAAGCAAAAAGTTAAAGTCTATCCCGGATTTTCCATATATGTATGAGCTTTCAAGAGATGCGGCGCTTTCTCAAAGGGGATATCGAAAAGTAGTTATAAATAATTATATAGCTCTCTATTTGGTAGATGAGGAAAGAAAGTTTGTTATAATATCGAGAGTATTTTATGGCCCTATGAACTACGTAAGCCACCTGTAAAAAGGTGGTTTTTTCATGCAAAAATTAAGGAGGAAACGGTATGAACATTTTTAAACATCTTTTTCATTCAAGAGATAAACCAAAAAACGCACTAAACGGAAGTGGATATAACTTCTATTTTGGCGGCAGTTCAAGCGGCAAGTGTGTAAACGAAAGGACATCACTTCAAATAACTGCGGTATATACTTGCATTAGGGTCATAGCAGAGGCGATTGCCGGACTTCCTCTTCATTTGTATAAATCTAAGTCCGAAGGTAAAGAAAAAGCTAAGACCCATCCGCTATACTCAATACTTCATGACGAACCGAATCCTGAGATGACTTCATTTGTGTTCAGAGAAACGCTTATGGGTCATCTTTTGCTATACGGCAATGCGTACGCACAGATAATCAGGAACGGTCGGGGCGATGTAATTGGTCTTTACCCGCTTATGCCAAATAAAATGCAAGTCGACAGAGCTTCGAACGGTGAGATTTACTACACATACATTTTAGGTAGCGGAGACAGCCCCGAAATCAAAAACAATAAGACAAATGTGGTGTACCTAAGACGAAGCGATGTTCTTCACATACCCGGACTCGGATATGACGGCATTGTCGGATACTCACCGATAGCACTTGCCAAAAACACAATCGGCATGGCGATAGCTTGTGAGGAGTACGGAGCGAAATTTTTTGCTAACGATGCCAGTCCAAGCGGTATTTTGGAGCATCCCGGTATTTTAAACGACCCTGAAAAGCTCAGAAAAAGCTGGAACGAGATGTTTTCGGGGAGCGGAAACTCGCATAAGATTGCAGTCTTAGAAGAGGGACTTCAGTTTAAAAATATAAGCGTTTCGCCAAACGAGGCACAGTTTTTGGAAACAAGGCAGTTTCAATTAAATGAAATAGCGAGGATATTCCGTGTGCCTCCACACATGATCGGAGACTTGGAACGCTCTACGTTTTCAAATATTGAAGAGCAGTCACTTGAGTTTGTAAAATATACACTTGCACCGTGGATTTCTCGTTGGGAGCAGTCGCTAAAGAAGGCACTTCTAAACGAATCTGAAAAGAAAGATTACTTTATACAGTTTAATGTAGACGGACTGCTTCGGGGGGACTATCAGAGCAGAATGAACGGATACTCGATAGGAATTCAAAACGGCTTCTTGTCGGTAAATGATGTCAGGAGCTTTGAAAATATGGACTTACTCCCCGATTCTTCGGGCGGTAACGAGTATCTTGTAAACGGCACTATGACTAAACTCTCGGAAGCAGGAGCGGCCTATAAGGATGAAGGAGATGAGAAAGATGAAAAATAAATATAAATTTTGGAATTGGTCGGAACATGATGGCGAACGGATTTTAAGAATTGACGGCATAATAGCCGAAGAGTCTTGGATAGATGACGATGTGACACCAAAGCAATTTCAATCCGAACTGACAAGTGGCGAAGGAAATGTGTCACTCTGGATAAATTCTGCCGGTGGAGATGTTGTGGCAGCGTGTCAAATATATAATCTTTTGAAAGACTATAAAGGCAAAGTAACAGTTAAAATTGACGGTTTGGCGGCATCCGCAGCCTCCATGATAGCCATGGCGGGAGATGAAATTTTAATGTCGCCCGTGTCAACCATGATGATTCATAATCCTGTGGCATCGGCTTACGGCAACACGGAAGAGATGGAAAAAGTCATAGATATGCTGGATGAGATAAAGGAGTCGATTCTCAATGCATACGAACTGAAAACACATCTTTCGAGAACGAAAATCTCACACATGATGGACGAAGAGACGTGGATAAATGCCAACAAAGCCGTAGAACTTGGGTTTGCGGACGACATTTTGTTCAAAGGTGAAAAAGAATCCGAACAAGAGATAAATTCGGAACCTTTGATGTTCCACACTCGGCTGATGAATAAGCAAATTTTGATGAAACTCAAAGAGGCAAATAAAGAAGTGCCCAAGGAAAAACGTACACAAATAGAGCCACTTTTAAAAAGGCTCGAACTACTGAAAAGGAGATAGATTGATATGAATACTATACAGGAGCTTCGTGAAAAACGAGCAAAAATATGGGACAACGCAAAAGATTTCTTGGACTCCAAAAGAACTTCAGACGGACTGATTTCCGAAGAGGACTCAAAAACCTACGAGAAAATGGAATCCGAAGTTGTAAATTTGGGAAAAGAAATCGAGAGACTTGAAAGGCAAGCGGTTATTGATTTAGAACTTTCAAAGGCGGTAAACAAGCCGATCAGAGAAAGCATACAAACGCATGAAAAGGTAAAAACAGGTATCGCAAGTGACGAATACAAAGATGCATTTTGGAAAGCAATGCGGAACAGAAACGGATATGAAATACGAGATATTTTGCAAATCGGACAAGACGTAAACGGCGGATATTTGGTGCCGGACGAGTTCGAAAGGCAGCTCGTGGAATCGCTCGAAGAAGAGAATATATTTAGGAAACTTGCAACCATTATCACAACCTCAAGCGGTGACAGAAAAATACCCGTGGTAGCAACCAAAGGCACGGCATCGTGGATTGATGAGGGTCAGGAAATCCCCGAAAGCGATAATACCTTCGGACAAGTGTCAATCGGAGCATTTAAACTTGCAACACTTGTGAAAATCAGCGAAGAGCTTTTAAATGATAGCGCCTTTAATATGGAGGCATACATTTCAAAAGAATTCGGCAGACGCATGGGTGCGAAGGAAGAAGAGACATTTTTCACGGGAACGGGAACCGACCGCCCGACGGGAATTCTCTCGGATACTGCAGGAGCTGAGGTTGGGGTCACGACTAACAGTACGAATTCACTTAATTTTGATGACCTCATGGATTTATTCTATAGTTTAAGGTCACCATACAGAAATAAAGCAGTTTTCATAATGAACGATGCAACGGTAAAAAACATACGCAAACTCAAAGACGGAAACGGTCAATATTTGTGGCAACCATCGGTAACCGCCGGAACTCCCGACATGATTTTGAACAGACCTGTGTATACATCGTCATATATGCCGACACTTGGTGCAGGCAATAAAACTGTACTCTTCGGAGATTTTTCATATTTTTGGATTGCCGACAGACAAGGAAGAGTCTTTAAACGCTTAAATGAGCTATACGCAACAAAGAACTTGGTAGGCTTTATGACATATCAAAGAGTAGATGCCAAACTTATTCTTCCCGAAGCGGTGAAATGTTTAAAACAAAAAGCGTAGAGGTGATTTTGTGATGACAACAAATATAAAAAATTACACCGAGCAAGGTGGAGATAAAACGGTCATCGAAGGCACACTCGAAATATCCAATGGTGGTAAAATAATTTTAAACGGTCAAGAGCTTTCTCCCGCAGGGCTGACTCAAAAAGTGTCATATCAGGCGGCAAGCACGTCAACAAATGTCGAAGGCATACGTCATGATTTCAATGATTTAATCGAAGCCATGAAAATCGCAGGTCTTATGGAAACCGAAAAGCCACACATAAACATTATTACTCAGCCTCAAGATGTAACTGTTACAGAGGGACAAATACACGAAAATATCACGGTTGTGGCAAACGGAAGTGACGGCAGATCCGTGAGTTATAAGTGGTTTTCAAACACTCGTAAATCCGCAACCGGCGGAACGTATTTGCTTACGAACACCACAGGTAAATTTGAAGTACCTACGAATTTGACAGAGGGTATATACTATTATTACTGTGTGCTGAGTGCCGAAGATGTAGATGATGTGACTACGAATGTCGTGACGGTAACGGTGGAAACTGCGTGAAAGAGCTGATTTTATGGTAGATTTATTGTCAAGAGTAAAGGAAAATCTCATTATCGACCACGATGAAGATGATTCGCTTTTGCAATCGTTTATTTTGGCTGCCGTTGACTACGCTGAAAGATATCAAAAAATTCCGAGAGGATACTATTTAAATAACGTCATGCCCGAAAGTACATCACAAGCCGTGATAATGCTTGTCACTCACTTTTACGAAAGCCGTGACGGAAGTTCTGCGGGATTTTTCGATGGAAGTACACAAGGAGCCGAACAAGTGTGGCAAACGGTAAATTTGCTGCTTAGTATGGACAAGGATTGGAAAGTATGAGTAGTTTGGGAAGAATGAATGTATTTATTGATATAATCGAGCCCGTCATCGAAAAGGATAAAGACGGCTTTTCGAGAGAAACCGATAAAATAATAGCGAGCGTGAGAGCATATAAAGAAGACAGACACGGAAGTACACGTTGGGTAAACATGGCATCTTTCTCGGAATCGTCTACACTTTTTCGGTTTCGGAAGATACCCGGAGTAAACGTGGACACTTACCATATAATCGTCTGTGATACTGGAAGATACAAAATAACTTCAACCGAGGATGTGGCAGGCAGAGGTATGTATATTGAGGTTTTGGCTGACAAAATGGTGGATAGTAATGATACTTGAAGAATTGCACCGACTGTTTGATAAACTCGGTATTCCCATAGAATCAGGGATAATGACAGGCAGACCGCCCGACACTTACGTTGTACTCACACCGATGACCGACAGATTTGAACTTTTTGCGGACGACAGACCCGAAATAGACGTGGAAGAAGTGAGGATTTCACTATTTACGAGAGAAAACTATATAAAACTAAAAAATCGGATTGCACATAAGCTTTTGCAGTCCGATTTTACCATTACAGAACGAAGATATATAGAATTCGAAAACGACACA
This sequence comes from uncultured Clostridia bacterium, assembly GCA_947305745.1. GTDB lineage: Bacteria > Bacillota > Clostridia > Oscillospirales > Acutalibacteraceae > UMGS1491. The sequence continues at coordinate 23,738 of CAMZEH010000008.1, forward strand.
AGATACCACCACTATGCGATAGACGTGGAAAAAGAAAGAAGGTGCCGAGATGATAACACTTACTGAAAACGGACGAGAAATGCAAATACCCGAATGTGAGAAAATAATCGGATGTCAGGGCGATAACTTAATAGAAAGACGGCAGTTTCTCATATCCTCCAAGTATAAAGGAGTCGATATCAGAAACTTCTCTTTTGTCCTCAAGGTTCAGCCGATAAACGTACGGAAACTCTCCTACTACAATGAACTTCAAAAAGCCGTATCCGATGACACGATTTTGCTTACTTGGGAGATAAGAAAACACGATTTGACCGATTCGGGAAAACTGAAAGTTCAGCTTAATGTTTTAGATGAAGAAGGTCGACAACTTAACTCATATATTGGCGCTTTTACGGTCAAAAACAGTATTGAATCTGCGGATTCTCAAGGTGCAATCATACCGCCGAGTATATTCGAACAAGCGATAGTTACCACCAATAAATACGCAGAAGAAGCAAGAGAGATTTTGGATGAAATCAGAGGTATTCAGCTTGGTCTTGGGACTGCGAGCAGATACGATGTCGGTATAAACGAGGGGCAAATTGCTGTTCTGATTGAAAACGGAAAACTCCCCAATTCAGTTATTCCGAAAATTGCAACAACTGAAGTGTATACGGTCGGAAATAACGATGATATGGAGAGCCTGAATGTTCAAAGCGGTGATATGTGCATTCGAACCGACACGGATTCAACGTATGTGTATTCGGATAACACCGAACCAAACCGTAGACGGGGTGAGAAATCTAACTGGAAGAAGATAGCCACAAACTTTGATGCAGAAAACAAACAAAATATCGAAGATGACCATTTGATGACCGAAGATAAGACGATAGTGGGAGCGATAAATGAAATATACAGCTCTCAAAACGCAAGAACGGGAATCGTAACGCTTACAGATGAATGGGAGCTTGACTCGGAGGATGTATGTACACAAAACGTATATATCGAAAACTTACTTGAAAGCGATACTGTGATTTTGGATATTATTCTCGAATCGGGTTCGCAAGAGGTATGGGATTGCATTTATAAAGCGGTCACTTATGACGGATATGTTAAGTTTTACGCTTATTCAAGCGTTCCGAGAAAATCTGTAAAAGTCAAATATGAGATACGAAGGTAAAGAATTTAGGAGGAATAATAATGGCAAACATAGGAATGCAAGGCATGAAATACGCCTTACTTGAAATTGCAAATGACGGTACGGAATCGTATAAACCTGCGAAAAGTTTTGCGGGTGCGATAAGTGCCAGTATTACGCCGAATTCGGCGGAGGCGAGTCTTTACGGCGATGATAAGCTCATGGAATACGCATCGAGCTTTCAAAACGCAACCGTGTCGCTGAGCGTTGCAGATGATAACGATGATGTTTTTAGCGATTTGCTTGGAAGACAGAAGGAGCTTTCAACAGGCAGATATAGGTCAAATATCAATGATATTGTGCCGTATGTAGGGTTTGGATACATTGTCAGCAAAATTATCGGCGGTAAAACGAAATTTAGGGCTCAGTTTTTTCCGAAGATGAAGTTTAAGGTATTTATCCCCGAAGCCTCGACAAAAGGCGAAAACTTGGAATTTAAAACAATTACGGTTGAAGGTGTAACCATGCCGAATAAATATGGGGATTGGGAGTCGCATTGCGATGTGGATACTTTGGCTGAGGCGAAAGATGAACTCGATAAATACTTCACGGTTCCGCTTTCTGATCCGATGGCAACCACACCCGTAACACCGTAAAGATAAAATTTTAGAACGAAAGAGGATAACCATTTATGATAGATAAAATCAGATACCTTGATGACGGCAAGAATAAATATCCGATAGCGTTTACTTTGAATGTAATGGAGGCTTTGGAGGACGAGTATGGCGGGCTAAAAAAATGGGTTTCGCTTATCGACTCCGATGAGCCAAGCTACAAAGCGATAAAATTCATGGTGCAAGCAACCATTGAAGAGGGGCAAGACATATTAAATCAAAATAGCGATAAACTCAGCTCAAAAGAAATCGGAAGACTCATCAGCCGAATCGGTATGGAAAAAGTCGGTTCCGAGATTTTTGAACTCATAAAAACTGCACTACCTGAGGCAAAGCAAGTAAAAAACAAGATACCCATGCAGAGGACGAAAAAATAAACTTTGCATGGGTTTTATTTGTGGGAGTGAAACTTATGGGATTTACGGAACGAGAAGTCGGACATTTTACAATTCGGAAGTGGCTTTTGCTGTTTAAAGAACTAAAGAAAGTATATAACACGGGTGGTTTTGGCGGCGGTTTCAAGCCAAAGACGTCAAATGCCGCTCCGAATGGGTGGATACCGTTTTAGTATGGCGATATGTAAGATTAATTTGCCCGATGAGATATACAAAGCCATTGAAAAACTGTCCGATAAGACCGATGAAGTAATAAAATCCACACTTGAAGAAGGCGGTAAAGTCGCACTTGATATTACTAAAGGTAACCTCAGAAAATCCGTCACAAATTCATCAAAAAGAATGACTGGTGAGCTTGTCGATTCTTTAGGTATGACCAAAGTCAGAATTAACAGTAAAGGAATTCACAACATCAAAATCGGGTTTAACGAACCGAGAAGAAAACAGTACAGAGCCAAGAAAAAGCGAAGTTACAATTTAATCACAAACGCACTAATTGCGGGGGTTTTGGAGTATGGCAAATCAGGCCAACATCCAAGACCTTTTTTAAAGCCCTCCAAATCCAAAAGCAAAAAAGCTTGTGTGGAGGCGATGAAACGAAAGTTTGATGAAGAAGTCGGTAAGTTAGGGGTGAAATAGATGCCGGATATAGGACTAAAAATAGGTGTTGACGGCGAAAAGTCGTTTAATGAGTCGCTAAAAAACATAAATTCAAGCTTGAAACTTCTGGGAAGTGAAATGAAGGAGGTTTCAAGTAGGTTTCTCGACAACAACAAATCTATCGAAGCATACGGCGAGAAAAATAAGGTTCTTTCAAAGCAGATTGAAACTCAAAAGCAAAAAGTCGAGATGCTCCGAGGCACGCTTGAAAAGTCAAAAGAGATGTATGGCGAGAACGATAAGCGTACCAAAGAATGGGCAACAAAATTAAATCTTGCCGAGGCGGAACTTAATAAACTGAATAACGAGTTAAAGAGCAATAACACTCAAATGCAGTCATATAAAGAAATAAGTATGCAGACCGCCACAACCATCGGAAAACTCGATGACGAGATGAGTGGCTTAAAGAGTGAGCTTGACGGTGTTGACAGCAAATACAAGAAAAATAAAAATTCCGTTGAGGCACTTAATGAAAAGCACCGAATACTCTCGGAACTTATGGGCAAGCAATCCGATAAAGTTGAAACTTTGAAGACTGCTCTTGAAAACTCAAAAAATGCTTACGGGAAAAATAGCGCTGAAACCAAACGGCTTGAAAAAGCCCTAAGCGATGCCGAAGGCGAACTTAAAAGCACCGAGCGAGAACTCGGAAATGTCAAAAACGCCATGGTAGGTGCAGGAAAAGAATCGAAAACTTTTAGCGAGATGCTAAAGGCAAACCTCACGTCAGAGGCGATTGTTTCGGGTCTTAGGAAAATCGGTGAAAGCCTGAAAGGTCTTAAAAACTATATCACCGATGGCGTTAAAAGTGCCGCAAGTTTCGGCAAGGAAATAAGCAAACTTTCCAGAAAAACAGGTATCTCCGCCGACACCATTCAGAAATTCAAAGCCGCATCGAAAATGACAGATGTGGACGTTGAGACTTTCACAAAAGCGTATGCTCGGTCGATAAAGTCAATGAGTTCGGCATCTGCTACGCTCGGAAAAGCGGAGGCAAAAGCCGCCGAACAAGTCGAAAAAGCACACGCAAAAATGGCCAAGGCGGCAGCAAAATCTTCAGAGTCCGCCAAAGGTGCCAAACAAGCCATGGTTGACGGCAGCAAAGCGATGACGGAGGAGATTCTTTCGTTTGATGACGCACTTGAAGAGCAAATGGATAAAACGGGCGGTGTTACTAAGGCTTATCAGCAATTAGGTATTAACGTGGTGGACTCTGCGGGCAATTTGAGAGACTCAAAAGAGGTCTTTTGGGAAACAATCGATAGCCTAAAACAAATGGATAACGAAACCGAACGAAATGCTCTCGCTATGCAGATATTCGGTAAATCTGCGATGGATTTGAATCCGATAATTGAGCAAGGTAGCGAGGGCTTTAATGATTTAACGCAAAACATGGCAACCTTTGATGACGAGACGATTGAAAGCCTCAGAGGTCTTGAAATCTCCATGCAGAAATTTGGCGGAGTTATGGAAAACATCAAGCGTTCAATCGGCGTGGCTTTTGCACCCGTTGTCAAGGAAATAGCTGATGCCGCAGCCGATGCCGGAGGAAAGCTCAGAAGTTTGTTTATGTCCATTGCCAAAGGCGATGACCAAGAAACCATAAATAAAAAATTTGAGGCGTTTAAGGAATCGGTCGTGAAACTTGCGGAAACAATCCAAAAGCAAATCCCGATATTTATTGAAGTCGGAGGCAAAATACTCGGAGCTTTGTGGGAAGGACTAACAACTGCATTCGCTCCGATACTTCCTCAAATTGCGATTTGGGGCGGACTTGTTGCCGCAGGATTTGCCTTGTGGTCGGCACTCATCTCGGCAGCCATTGCCGCATGGCCTGTCACTCTCGCACTTGCACTGGCTGGTTTGGCGGTTGCGTTTTGGCCGCAAATTCAGGAATGGCTCGCAAATATGTGGAGCGGAATAACTGATTTCTTTTCTAACCACTGGCAAGATGTCCTTCTCTGGATTACAAATATGCCATTGGCAATTATCAAAACGCTGAACGATACGGGAATGCTTGAAAAAATAGGTCAATGGCTGGGTGACGTTTGGAACGGAGTCGTTGAGTTTTTCGGTGAGCATTGGCAAGATGTACTTCTTTGGATTACGAATATGCCTTTGGCAATCATAAAGACACTAAACGACACCGGGGTGTTAGATAGCGTAAAAGCGTGGCTTGGAGACATTTGGCAGAGCATACAGAACTGGTTTTTTGATTTATGGAAAAACGTCACCGAATGGTCGGGCAACGTCTGGAACGGATTTTTAAAGTTTATGTCCGAACTTCCGACCAAAATCGGATACGCACTTGGATTTGCTATCGGGAGCATCTTAAAATTTTTCAAGGATACATGGGATGCGTTTGCAAGTTTCGGGAAAAACGCATGGAGTTTCGTAACAGTCGATGTTCCGAGATTCATAACCGAGATGATAGATTGGTTCGGAAAACTCCCCGAACGGATATGGAACTTTCTGACCGATATTATTTCAAAAATACAGTCTTGGGGTAAAGATGTCGGACTTCAGGCAATTAAAACAGGGAAATCCTTTTTTGAAAATGTAATTGATTTCTTTAAAAATTTACCGAGCAATATTGCAAAGTGGCTCAGAGATACACTTGACAAGGTCAAAAACTGGGTTTCCGACATGATCCAAAAAGGCAAAGAGATGGGCTCAAATATGTGTGAGAATATTTTAAAATCCATTCGAGAGTTACCCGGAAATGTTTATAACATCGGAAAAAACATCATCGAGGGCATTTGGAACGGTATATCCGATATGGGTGGCTGGATTTCAAATAAAATCAAAGGATTTTGTGGCGGTTTTTTGGGTGGTTTTAAGAAAGCGCTCGGTATAAACTCGCCGTCAAGAGTGTTCAAAGACACGATAGGAAAAAACCTCGCACTCGGTATTGCGCTTGGCTTCGATGATGAGATGCGGAAAGTATCTAAAGACATGATTGCAAGAATTCCCACCGATGTCGACTTTGAGTATGACATGAAAGAAAATACAAATCATTTTGAAAATTCTAATGTTTCGGGTGTTGGCAAAATGGACGTCATGGACTTTATGGTTACTGCATTTCAAAACGCACTGGCAGGTATGGCGTTTAAAGTCGATGATGAAAAACTTGGAGAACTTGTCATAAACAAAGTAGAAAACGTGGTGTTTTCTTAAGGAGTAGAGATATATGAACTATATAATTTGGAAAGGTAAAAACTCGGCCGAGATAAACGGACTTTTGATTTCGGAACTTCCTGTAATCAGCAGACCGAAAATCAAGACGTCAATAATTGAAATTGAAGGTAAAGATGGCGATATAGTCGATAATATGGGCTACTCGGCATACGATAAAGATTTAAAAATCGGTTTGTTTGGCGATTATGATATAGATGAAATTTCTAATTATTTTTCGGGATCTGGTCAAATCACGTTTTGTAACGAGCCGGACAAATATTACTGTGCCGAGATATTTGAAGAGATTGATTTTGAGAGGCTCGTGAACTTCAAAACCGCAACCGTGAAATTTCATACTCAACCGTATAAGTATCTTGTGAATGAGGAGCCTTCGAGTTTCGATATTTCCGAAGGTGTGACTCAAGTTGAGGTAAATAATGTGGGGCTTGAACCCTCAAAGCCAACAATCACACTTTATGGAACCGGAATCGTTGAAGTCAAGATAAATGCACTCGGTAAATTTCAAGTTGATATCGGTGACGAGGGGTATTTAACGGTAGATTCTATGCTTGAGGAATGCTACAAAGACACTACTTTAACGCTTAAAAACAGAGCTATGGGCGGAGAGTTTCCGATTTTGAGCGCAGGAAAAAACGTCATCACATGGACGGGAAATCTCATAAAAATTGAAATTAAACCGATGAGTAGGTGGCTTTGATGATTAGTGTATATCCACCGAATGAACGAGAATTTGCCGACAACGGACTTAAAATATTAAAACCCACAAAAGCCATTGTCCACAAAGTCGATAACGGCGATTATTATTTGGAGCTTAAAGACAAAATCGAAAACCGAGAATATTATCAAAGCGGAAATATCATAAGGGTGCCGTCCCCTTGGGGCAAACAAGGGTTCAGAATTTCCAAAATTGCTATCAAAAACAAAGAAATATCCATAAAAGCCAATCACCTATTTTACGATACGCAGAATTATGTAATTGAAGACTCGTATGTTGTGGAGAGAAACTGCAATGATGCACTTGACCATTTAAATATGGCGGCCGATACTCCTACACCGTTTAAGACAATATCCGATGTACCCACAATCCATAGTTACAGATGTGTAAGAAAAACGCTGGGTCAGGCGATTTCGGGAGTTGTTAAGCGTTGGGGCGGACATCTTGTGCGAGATAACTGGAAGATTGAGATTCGCTCAACAATCGGTCAAGACAGAGGTGTGAGCCTGAACTATGGAAAAAACATAATCCATTTAAAAGCCTCAGAAAACTGGGATAAGGTTTGTACTAAAGTCTTGCCTGTGGGAAAAGACGGGCTGCTTCTCCCTGAGGTTTGGGTCAGCTATGGCGAAGAACTCTACGACATTCCCTACACAAAGATTGTGTCTTTTGCTCAAGGCGATATTAAGTCTGAGGACTATGAGGACAAAGACCAAAAGGTTGATGAAGCAGCATATAAAGAGGCGCTGATTAACAACCTCAGAATACAGGCGAAGAACTATCTCAACGAAAACTGTGTGCCGAAGGTGGAGTACACGCTTGAGGCATATATAAAAGATGTATCCGATGTCGGAGATACGATTTACGTTAATCACCCGAAATGCAAACTGCAGTTTACAACAAACGTGGTTTCTCTCGACTATGACGTTATTTTAGGGCGAATTACGAGAATTGAGTTTGGTAATTTTCAAAGTGGCGGTCTTAAAGATTTGGTAAAGTCCATCGATTCAAAGATTGATGAGAAAGTCGTGCAAAGTATCGACACAAATATAGCTAGTTTGAGGAGAGAGCTTACAGAAGCAACGAACGCCATAAGAGATAAGCTTGGAGAAAGTTATGTGATTTATGACGGCGATAGGATTTTGGTAGTTGATAAACTTCCGAAAGAAGAAGCAGTTAACGTCATCATGATAAATAGCGGTGGTATCGGCTTTTCGCAAACGGGAATTAACGGCATATTTAACTCAGCATGGAGTATTGACGGTACACTCGATATGCAGCAAGTAAACGTCATAAATTTGGTGTGCGACATGATTAAAGGCGGGGTTTTAAAGCTTGGCAGTAACTTAAATCAGTCGGGAGTAATTGAACTTTATGACCAAGCAAACACGCTGATTTGTCAAGTGGATATGGACGGTATCACGATGTTCTGTAAGGACGGACGAACCATAAAAATCAATGCTGATGAAGGTTTTGTCGGCTATGCATCGGACGGAACTAAAATTTACTGGGTCAGTCAGAAAGAATTTCACATGAAACGGTCTGTTGTCGAAGATGAGATAACAATTGCAAACGGACTGAGATTCATTCCCATAAACACGGACACAAATCAAGGGATCGGGATAGTTGCAATGGCTTAAAAGGAGATGATTAGATGCCGGAATCACAGGTTTTTGGAACTTCAAACTCGTATGTTAAGTATAAAATCAATGTCATTGTCAATAGCCAAAGCATTGAGAATAACACGTCAAATATTACCGTAAACGTGTTTTTTTATAGGACTAACCAAGGGTATAGCACATACGGGAGTGGTACTTGCAGTTGCGGTATTAACGGGGAAAGCTATTCTCAAAGTGTGTCACCGAGTCAAAAGATAACAAGCTCAGGTGTAATTCTTTTTAGCAAAACTCTCGACATCGGTCATGATAATGACGGCAGTAAGTCGGTATGGGTAAGCGCTCGGATAAGTTTGAATACTCCGTTGTCCTCATCCGACCAGGGTTTTAATGCTTCACTTCCGACTATTCCGAGAATGGCAATATGTACAGGGGCGGATGACTTTAAAGATACGGAAAATCCGAAAATATACTTCAATAATTCAAAGAATTTTAAACTTCAGATGAAGATTGAAGCAGGCGGTAACGACCAACTAATAGTACGAGATAATATTCGGGGCAACGGCTCGTACACGTTTAAACTTTCGGAAGACGAAAGAAACAGACTGCGGCAACTATGCCCGAATTCAAACACACTTGGTGTCAGATTTACGGTCGCAACATATATGCCCGGACAATCGAGCCCAAATAACTGGAGCTTTGTCGATAGAACTATGACAATCGTAAATGCAAAACCGAGTTTTTCGGGACTTTCCTATAAAGATACAAAAACTGCGGTTGTTTCGGTTACCGGGAACGACCAATGGATTGTCAGAAACAAATCAAGCCTTCAGATACATTTCAGTTCGGCTACGGCAAAAAAGTACGCAAGTATATCTAAATATCTGATTGATTTTGCGGGAAGTATGAGAGAGGTCACATCATCGGGTAATCACACGATTGGTATTGTGAATTCGTCTCAGAGTTTAACTTTAAAAGTTAGTGCGATTGACTCAAGAGGCAATGCGACCACGCTCTCAAAGACCGTTACGATTTTTGATTGGATAGAACCGATTGTCAATGTGTCCGCAGCAAGAATTAACAATTTTGAGAATGAGATAAAGCTGAAGTCCAACACCGAAATCTCAAGCGTAAATAACATCAACGCAATCACATCGCTTCAGTACCGAGCCAAAAAAGTAGATACCACAGAGTGGGGTTCATGGGTAAGCTTTGAGAATAAAGTAAACACCATAATCAGCTTGGATAACCTTTTTGCTTGGGATTTGGAAATTAGAGCTATTGACAAATTCGGTTCATCGGGGAAAAGTTTGGTGGTTCCGAAAGGCATACCGATTATGTATTTTGATACGAAAAAATTATCGGTCGGAGTTAACTGTTTTCCGTCAAAAAATAAGTCGTTTGAGATAAATGGTAAGACCTTATATGACCTGATTTATCCCGTTGGAACTATTTACTTCAGTAACAATGAAACTAATCCCGGCGAGATGTTTTCAGGGACCACTTGGAATTCTGTATCAAGTGGGAACGGTGAGTTTAAGTGGGTAAGAAAAAAATAAAATTTAGGAGGAAAAAATCATGGAATTTAGAGGAATAGACGTTTCGAAATGGAACGGAAACATTAATTGGGAAAAAGTCAAAAATGCGGGCATCAGCTTTGCGATAGTTCGTGAAGGCTACGGAAAGAAAGACCCTAAGCAAATCGATAAAAAGTTTAAGGACAACATCAATGGTGCTAAAAGCGTAGGCATTCCCACAGGAGTTTACCATTACAGCTATGCCGATTCGGTGGAAGATGCGGTAAATGAAGCTCATTTTTGTTTGGAAAATATACAAGGCTTGAAACTTGAGTATCCTATTGTTTTCGATATTGAGGATAAAGAACAATTAAAACTCGATAATCGGCAGCGTACAGATATTGTCAAGGCTTTTTGCGGAGAAATCGAGAAAAATGGCTACTACGCTATGTTTTACTGTAATGCCAATTGGCTGAGAAATTATCTTTATAAAGATGAATTGCTGTCAAAGTATGATTTATGGCTCGCACAGTGGGATGTAGATGTCCCGTACGTTGCGTGTGGTATTTGGCAGAAATCCGACAAAGGTCATATAGACGGCATAAGCGGAAATGTTGATTTGAACGTGGCATATAAGGACTACGCAAGCATTATGAAAAGTAAAGGTTTAAATGGATTTGCCCCTTCGAGTGCAAATAAAAACTATTTTGAGTATACGGTTCAGAAAGGTGATACTTTATGGGTGATTGCTCAGAGGTATCTTGGCAGTGGCTATAAATATAGGGAAATCAGAGAATTAAATGCGTTGAATTCTGATATGATATATGCCGGGCAAACTTTAAAAGTTCCGAAATAAAAAATTATTTTAAAAAAGTAGTTGATTTTTCTAAAATTTAAGCATATAATATAAGTGTTAGGGCCTCCTGCACCTCTGGAACTTTATGTTCTATGTGTCCCAATGGAGGACATTTTTATATGTTGAGATGATAAATAACATGGAAGTAAAAAAGTTTTGCACGTTTGATGAGCAACTGGAAAACATAAGAAAAAAAGGATTTAGAATTTCAGATCCCAGAAAATGTATGAGCTTTTTAAAGAGGAATAGCTATTACAGTTGTTCGGCATATTTTCATTATTTTGAGTTAAAATCAGAGAGTGATTTGGATTTTGAAAGTATAATGAAAATCTGTGAATTCGATAGTAAAGTGCGGAATTTAATCTTTTATATAATAGAAGAAATCGAACACTCGTTAAAAACTCAAATTTCATATTTCCACGCTGAAAAGTACGGAGCACTTGGCTATTTGCAGAAAGAAAATTTTAGTAAAAAATATCATGACCACGAAAAGTTTATTAATATGATAGCTAAGCATAAGGTTAAAAACTGTAAGAATGATATTATTAAGCATCATAACAAAAATTATGATGGGAATGTCCCCATTTGGGTCATGATTAATTTTTTCACCATAGGCGAACTGGTGCATTTCTACAAAGATATGAAAACTGCCGATAGGAAAGCTTTTCTGAGAGATTATATCGATTTGCCCAATAGCTTTAAATATTTTGATAGTTGGCTTAAATGTATAACTGATGTTAGAAACAGATGCGCTCATTATTCTAGACTATACTTTTTTAACTTTCCGAATTCACCCAAGTTTTTTCAAGACATCAATATTGGATTAAGATATAAATTGTTTGAGCAAATATTAGCGCTAAAATTTGTCTTTCATAACAAGAACAGATTTAATAAGATGTTTGTCCACAAGTTAAAGAAAATCATTGACTGTTATGATAGATACATAGATTTGAAGTACATAGGATTCCCGGATAATTGGTTCGAGATTTTATGTAAATAAATATTTATTAGTTAAATGAAAATAAACGCCTTACTGTGAGGCGTTTTTGTTTTGTAATTTTTTAAAGGCAAAGGAGAATTGTTTATGAATAAAGAAATTTCAAAAATGCTGATGGTCTGTGTGGTTTTAGAGGGGATTATAACGTATATAAATAACTTTTTTGTTATCGGTGAGCCACATTATCAGATGATTTTAAGTCTTGTTTTTGGGATATTTATCGCCGTAGCATATAAAATCGATCTTTTAAAACTTGTCAGCATAGAAAGTGAAATACCGTATATCGGGTGCGTTTTAACGGGTATTCTTTTTTCGAGAGGCTCGAATTATATACATGATATTTTGAAAACGCTTAATATTATGTGATTTCGAGGTGTGTTAAGCATTGAATGAAATTCAAAAAGAAGAGTTAATAAATCTTAAAAACGAAGGCAGGAGCTATAAAGAGATGGCTTCTGCCCTCTTTATTTCCGAAGGTGCAATCAAGTCCTTTTTCAGACGTGAAAAACTGAGAGCAGAAGAATTTTATTCGGTATGTAAATATTGTGGGACTCCTCTGACCAAAAGGTTAGGTAACAAAAAGTTCTGTTCGGACGTATGCCGATATACATGGTGGCACAAAAATTCAAAGGATAATAGAGAATGTACAAAGGTTAATAGATGCAAGAATTGTAATAAAGATTTTAAATGCTACGACAACAAAGACCGAAAATACTGTAGTCATGCGTGCTACATAGCAGATAGATTTAAAATTCGGAAAGGAAATCAAAATTATGACCAATGAGCAATTTGAATCGCAAATGCAATATGAGGTTCGAATGAGTATCATGAGAACCATGCTTAAGCAGGGGCTTATAACAAAAAGTGAGTACGATAAAATTGATACAAAATTTCTTAAAAAGTTCTCGCCCATATTCGGCGATTTATATCGTTGAAATGGCTTGATACTGGGGTTTGTAAAGGGTAATATGTAGACTGCAAAAACCATTATAAAGGAGAGCAGAAAATGCAAAAAGAAATTTTGAGAGTGCGTTCGTATCAAAACGTACTCCCTATCAGAAAAAAAGTGGCTGCATACGCAAGAGTATCAAGTGGAAAGGACTCTATGCTCCATTCCCTGTCGGCTCAAATAAGCTACTATAGTGAGCTAATTCAAAATAATCCGAACTGGCAGTATATCGGAGTTTATGCGGACGAAGCCCGGACGGGGACCAAAGGCGAAAGACCTGAATTTCAAAGGCTTTTGGAGGACTGTAAACAAGGCAAAATCGATATGGTGATAACGAAATCCGTTTCTAGATTTGCGCGAAATACTCTGATTATACTTGAAACAGTCAGAAGTCTTAAGGAGCTGGGTATAGATGTGTATTTTGAAGAAGAGAATATTCATAGTTTGTCGGAGGAGGGTGAGATGGTAATCACCCTCATCTCTTCTTTTGCACAGGAAGAGAGTTTGTCGGTTAGTGAAAACTGCAAGTGGCGAATCAGAGATAAGTTCAAACAAGGGATTACAACCAGTTTTACAATGCATGGGTATGAGCTTGAAAACAATAAAATAAAAATCATCCCCAACGAAGCGAAGATAATAAAAACAATTTTTGATTATTATTTAAATGGTATGGGAATAAACGCTATTGCTCGTCAGCTTCGTGAAAGAGGGATATCTACCAAAACCGGGGGTATATGGCAGGGTAACACTATAAAACGAGTTCTTCGGAACGAAAAATACGCCGGGGACTTGCTTCTGCAAAAAAGTTTTGTTGCTGATCATATTAGTAAGAAACAACGCATGAACAAGGGTGAATTACCGATGTACTATGTAGAAGGTAACCATGAGGCGATTATTGATTCAGATACGTTTCAAGAAGTGCAAAATGAGATTGTGCGTAGAGCTAAGAAATACAAAATATGCGGTAAGCAAAAAACATATCCGTTTACAAAGAAAATACAGTGTGAGCTTTGCGGTAAAAACTATAAACGCAAAACCACCAGAAGCGGTACCAAGTACGAAAAAGTGGTGTGGATATGTTCCACATGGGATAATTACGGAAAAAAGTATTGCTCTTCAAGCAGAATCCCCGAAGAGATACTTGAAAATCTAAGTGCCGAAGTTTTAAACATACCGAAGTTTGACGAAGAAGTATTTAGTAAAAAAATTAAAAAGATAACAGTTCCATGCAAGGGTGAACTTAAGTTTATCTTTAATGACGGAACAGAAATTATAAAAATATGGGATTATCCATCAAGGAGTGAATCTTGGACGGAAGAGATGAAGAAGATGGCAAGCAAAAATGAAATAAAGCGTCAAGAAAGGGTGAAAAAATGTGGAGTCAACACGTGTAGTAAGAGTAATTCCGGCAACCATTAATTTATTTACAGATACTTCCGATTCCGAGCCAATCAAAAGAAAGGTGGCGGCTTATGCGAGGGTGTCGACAGATAGTGAAGAGCAACTTTCAAGTTACGAGGCACAAGTCGATTACTATACGAGATATATACAATCAAAAAGCAACTGGGAATTTGTAGAAGTTTATACCGATGAAGGTATAAGTGCAACGAACACAAAGCGTAGAGACGGATTTAAAAGAATGATTAAAGACGCACTCGACAAAAAGATAGATTTGATAATTACAAAGTCGGTGTCAAGGTTTGCAAGAAATACCGTAGATACTTTGACCACCATACGAAAGCTTAAAGAAAAAGGAGTAGAAGTTTACTTCGAGAAAGAAAACATTTATACGCTTGATTCTAAGGGAGAGTTGCTAATTACTCTTATGAGTTCACTTGCTCAGGAAGAATCAAGGTCAATAAGCGAAAACGTAACGTGGGGTCAACGTAAGAGGTTCGCTGATGGAAAAGTAAGTATGCCATATAAGCATTTTTTAGGATACGAAAAAGGCGAAAACGGTTCCCCGAAACTTATAGAAAAAGAGGCTAAAATTGTAAGGCTGATATATAGGATGTTTCTTGAAGGAAAAACGATATCTGCAATTTCAAAATACCTGACAACCAAAAACATACCCCCTCCGGGAGGAAAAACAAAATGGTCTATAACTACGGTAAGAAGCATCTTAACCAACGAAAAATACAAAGGTGATGCTCTGCTTCAAAAGTGCTATACCGTGGATTTTCTTACGAAAAAGACAAAGAAAAACGAAGGCGAAGTTCCGCAATACTATGTCAGGAACAGCCATGAGGCGATTATTTCTCCTGAAGTTTATGATTTGGTTCAGGAAGAGATTAAAAAAAGAGCGCAAGAGAGGTTTAATTATAGTTGCACAAGCTTTTTTTCGAGTAAGATGGTTTGTGGGGAGTGCGGTAGCTTTTATGGGGCAAAAGTGTGGCATTCAAATGATAAATATAGGAGAGTTGTATGGCAATGCAATCGCAAGTTTAAGAACAAAGAAAAATGCAGAACTCCACACTTAAACGAAGAACAGATAAAGTCGTCATTTATAAAAGCATTTAATAACCTTGTCAAAAACAAGGAGGAAGTTATAAAGGATTGCGAAGATATCATTTTAAGTCTCGCAAATACTCAGAATTTAGAAAATCAAATAACGCAACTTCAAGACGAACTGGATGTGGTTGTTGGCTTGACGAGGCGGTTGATATATGAGAATTCACGAAAAGCCATCGACCAAGAGGAATACAATAAAAAATATAATTCTTATACCGAAAAATATAAAAAGATAAAAAATGAATTGTCAGCACTTGAAATGAAGAAGCAAGAATTAAAAGTTAGGAAAGATAAAATAACAGTGTTTATTGATAATTTGAAAAACGTTGATGGAGTCATACAGGAATTTGATGATAGACTTTGGTATATGATGGTAGAAAAGGTTATAATTCATGAGAACGGAGAGAAAGAATTTCAATTCAAAAACCAAGCGTAATGTTTATGTTGGTAGAAGATGTTATTGGTATGGGGTCTACTGTTTGGTAGACCCCATTTTTTTAATTCCACTTGACGAAAGCGGAAAAATCCACTAAAGTGGAAATAGGAGTGGAAAAGTGGAACTCGTTTTTGAGGGATTAGACATCAAATGATTTTCTACGACAAAAAACGCAATTTCAAAAATAAGGTTTCATACTTTCGCACGCTTTTAGAAGGTTATTCTATACTTTCGCACGGTTTTGAAAAATTAAAATTATCCGTGCGTTTGTATCAATATCCTAGTGATTACACAAATAAGTACGAAGATATTGATACAATCCCAGAGCCCAGTAATGCTGGGCTCTCGTCATGTCTGAGTATATTTTTATAGGCTTATTTTTGAAGATTTTTTCATAAATTGCAGGGTATAGCATTTTTGCAAGTGAAACCGGTTTCATACTTCCGCACGGTGAATTTGTACGAAATTATTTTTGATTTTTGTGCGTATATACAAATATGTTTATGCATACTCACCTACTGGTCTACTTACGCACTCGAAATTGAAATAGCATTAAAAAATATGGATTTATGGGTAAGTTCATGAGAATTGTAGCAACTTATGAGAGTATGGGGTTGGATATTCTGAGCGATGTAAAAAGAGCTTGTAAAGGTGCTACTGTTTGGAATGATAGTATTTCAATTCATGGTTTGGATTGTAAAAATATAAGAAGTAAAATAGAAAGTGGGATCTAAAACAAGTTAATAAAGAGAATCTATGCTTTTATTTTTCATTTAGTTAGTTTTTATTAATGAGCAATACAGAATATTTATAATTCATTCTACTTAAGCTTTGTGCCGTTACCATTAAAGTTACTTTACTAAAAAACGGTAATTTATCTATTAAATTGGATTTTTTATCATCTATAATGGCAAATACAACTTCGTATTCATGAGGGGATGGTTTTATTTTATAATCAAAAACTTGCATTCCTAAGTCTTTTGAAATAATATCGTGTATCTGTTTTCTGAAAGATTCATCGCTAACAAAACATTCTGCAGATACTCTCCCCTGAGCAAATAAATGGCTTATTTGAGCGGAGTGTTTTTTATTCTTAACATGGATAAATTGTTTATTTGAAGTAAATATATCACAAGCTTCTATTTTTTTGGGGCCTCCGGATACTGAAACCAATTTACGATCCAACAGAGAATATGAGGGGTTGCTATTTGCAACCATTTTGTTATATTCTTCTTCTGCTATACCTTGGGGGCAGTCTGGAAAGCTTATAGCGGATATCGGAACGTTATCAGTAATATATGTATTCACCTTTTCAAAAAAATTACTTTGAATTCTGTACCAATTGTCTGAATAAAGAATATAGTGATTGTTATCGTATCTTGTTTGAAAAGTTAAAGCTGAATAAATGTTGCATATTTGACAATGGTTTCCGTCAGAATCTATGGCATGTAGGTGGTCACGCTTTAACTTTTTATATATATTTGCTTCCGGTTTTATTTTATCTATGTATTCAATAATGTCTAAGTCGAATTTATAATTGTCTTGATCATCCGTTTTTTTGCCTATTCCTGAGTAACAGAATCCCACAATGGAATCCCAATTTATTGTTTCCGGTGGAGCAATGTTTAAGTGCTCTATTTTTTTGTTTTTAATTGCATATATAAGATCATCAGTTAAATTTTTAACCAAAATAGGATCTTTTATCTCCGATATATTATCAACCCATTCAAAGCCAATCTCTTTATATCTATCCATTTTGTATGCCGATAGGTATAGCTTGAGCTTGCTATTCAATTCGTCTGGTGAAATACATACAGATATCCTGAGAGCATCTTTTCCACTTACGCTTCTGCCATATATTTTGTCAGATGGTTTACCAGTAATACCTTTCAGAATATCACTGGTAACGCTTATACCAAAGTCATCTTGAGATGTTCCATAACTTGTTTGTCGTTGTGTTGTAATAACCGTATTTTCGATCATTGCCACATTTATGCTCCTCATTTTATCCGGATTAATGATGTTTAGAGCAACTTTAAGACCAAAATTTTTTTCGATAGATTCCTCTTTTAAAAAAGAACGTCCATACCCGAAAACCATAGCCATTATTCTGCCTTGTACTTTAATAAGCATGATGGCTTTATTTGAAGTGTTGTTTGGAATATTAATACTATCCTTTGAAAAAAATCCAAGAAAGTTTTTCCACATAGGCTCCCGACTGTGGGTGCTGCCATATTGTACTAAACCCTCCATATTCCATATGGGATTAAGCGGAGTGATAAAACCCTCGTACGGGTTTTTTAAGCATTCTTTTAAATTTTTAACGTTATCTTTGATTAGAAAAATGGTTAATGTTTGATGTTTTTTCATAAAGCGGCTTTCACCCTTTTTGCTATCATTTTAATAATCGGTACACAAACCGAGTTACCGATCTGTTTATATGCGTTTTGTATTAGAACATCTGCAATCTTAAAATTTTTCGAAAATCCCATTAAAGACAAACACTCGTTTGGAGTTATTTTTCGAATTCCGTAGTTATCTTTTATTATGGGTACTCGGTCATTCCATGTGCCCATATTTGCTTTTAAGGTAAATGATATTCCGTCTTTACCCGATTGAATGCCGTAGTCTGAAAAACGATATATTTGGTTGTCATCTTTAATGGCATTTATTATTTTTTCGTATTTAGGTGTGTTTTCGGAAAGATAAAAACACTTATCAGATCTAATGGATTTATCGATTAAATCAAA
>CAMZEH010000009.1 GCA_947305745.1 uncultured Clostridia bacterium
CTCCGTGCTCATGATCCACCTTGAAACTCCTCTCTGCTTTAAATAATTTTAAACCGGTTTATATTTCAATCTTAACATATTTTAAAACTGCACGCAAGCAGTTCTTATAATTCATTTGCAGTATTTTCAAGAAAAAATTTTATACTTTTTCTATAATATAAAAACGGTAAGATATCAAAAAGTTTAAATTTACAAAATGAAATTTTTAATTAGAACAGTTCATGGATGTATGGCTATTTAATTAAAAGAAGTGAAATATACGGTTCCGGCAAAGAATAGATATTCCAATCAAATTTTAAATGTAAGACTTCAGATGTAAACAAAAAAGTGATAATTGCCCCTACTTGGGAAGTGGATATTTTTTCTAAGCACGCGAATAACATTAAACCTATCGCAGGCAATAAAAACACAACAACGTAGTAAGCGAAATAACTTTGGGCATTAATAAAATAACACTTATAATCACAAATATCGGAGCATGCCGTGTTTTCGATACCGTATTGGCTCTAAAATGCACCCCTTGCAAAGAAATTTTTTTTGGCTCCGCAGGTGCTTTAGATAAAACAATGCAAATAGGAGATATTGTTATTTCTGAATACTCTATATGCGGAGTCGGAGTAGGCAGATATTTGACAAAACAGAGTCTAAAGCAAGAGGATCGTTACGGAGAAAGATATTATATCCCGACAGAAGTCTTTCGGAAAAATTGTGAGAATCAATAAACGAAATTATAAAAAACACCGATATAAATGTACACGTAGGTAAAAATTTCAGTACCGATACAATATTTGCACAATTTGCCCACTTGGACGAATTTATAAATATGAGTTGTAATACAATAGAAATAGAAATGGAAACCGCGGCCCTATTTTAAACCTCCAAAATTGCAAATATCAGAGCTGCTGCTGTTTTTAATATTTCTGACAACACAATAAATCACAAACCACTCTACAGCGGAAGAACTACGGAAGATCAAAATCGAAGAACGGAGGTAAAAAATGACATCATGCCGAAAATCGCTTTGAAAACTTTTAACATAATATAATCTACTTACTCACTACCATTAAATTTTTTAAATAGTCATGGCACGTAAAAATAACACTTTGTACCCCGCTCGTTTCGGCATACTTCTTCAAAAAAGCAATCGCATTTTTCAGTCTTTCGTCGTCGTACTGCATAAGTGTATCGTCAAAAATCAGCGGGGTTTTGGCACTCGAAATAAGCTCCGAAATCGCGATCCTGGACGCAAGGTAAGCTTGATCTATTGTGCCGCTGCTAAAGTAACGCGAAGCTCTATCGAGTGTCTCGCCACCGACTATAAAATCGTAATCTCTTTGAATATACAAATTATCATATTTTTCGCCTGTCAAATCTTTGAAAATCTCCGACGCCCTATTATTAAGTTTCGGGTTGAAATTTCTGCGGAGTTCATCCGAAACTTCTTCAAGAGCATCCAAAGCTATTTTTAAACACTCGTAGTATCTTTCCATTTTTTCTTTATCTAAGCTTAGCTTTGTGGCGCAAAGTTTAAGCTTTTCGGGGTCTTCCGATGCGTTTATAATTTTTTTCTGAGTTTCTATATAAGCAGAGTGCAAACTCATTTTTTCAAGTTCGGCGAATCTCGAACGAACGACATCTATATCGCCAAATTCAAAGTCAAGTTCGGGGCAGGAGGTTTCTTCTAAAATTCGTTTTAAGCTTTGTAAATCCGTCTTGTGAATATTTATAACGCTCGCATGGTAGCGAATTTGGTCATTCACATTAGAATATTTGACATTAAGTTCCTTCAAAAAATCAAATGTTTCAAAAAAGCTATCCATATTTATTTTTATGCTCTTTAAATCAAGAAATTTTTTCAAATTTTCAAGAATTTTACCGCGTCTGTTTTCACTATCTCTCAGCACAGCTGAAAAATCTTCCGATTCCTGAGATTTGGCATAATTCTGATAGAATTCATTTCGGTTAGAACACTCTTTTTTGGAAAGAAAATTTTTGATTTCTTTTTCGGTATTTTTGAGATTATTTTCTGCTTCCAGCCTCATTTTTCCGCTTTCAGACTTGAAATCAGACCTCAAATTCTCGTTTTCGGCGCTTGCTTCGGACATTTCATTTTCCAATCTTTGCAATGATTTTGTGGTTTTATAAAAACAAACCAAATGAGCTGCCGAGCTGAAAATAAATAAGCCAAATGCAAACGGAAAGAAACCCAAAAATCCACATATTAAACATATAATTGAAAACGCCAATAAAACTCCGTCCGCAGTCAAGAAATTGCTGTTTATTCTTTTTGATTTTGATTTCATTTGTTCGAGTTCGATGCCTTTCAGTGCTTTAAAACGCTCTGAATTTTTCAGTTTCAAGGCAATATTTTTTAAATTTTCGGGCAGTTCAAAATTATCCGTACCATAAACCGAAAAACTATCCGGCGTAAGATATTTCAAAGTCTCGCCCTTTTCCCTTTCGCGCTCAAAACGCCTGAGCATGGTTTCAAAGCAATTTTTTTCTTCTTCGGAAATTTTCGGAGATTTTTTACCTCGATTTTCTGAAAAATTTCTGATATTTTCAATTTTAGTGCTTATTTCTTCCAAATCTTTTTTATATTGCTCAAGCTTATCGAAAACTTGTTTCGCGACATCAAAATTAACTCCGAACTCAGCGGCTTTTTCGCGCAATTTTTCTTTTTCGTCAGCCATTTCAAGTATCTTTTTGATTTCTTTTATGCGTTTATACTCATCGAATTTTTTTATCTTTGCTTCGAGCACCTTTTGCTCATTTATGAGCGCCGATAAACCCTCAAGCTCTTTTTTTATATCTTCCTGACCTTTTTCAAAATTATCTATATCATTTATTTTTAATTTCAAAGCAGAAATTTCGCTCTCTGATTTGCGGATTTTCCCACTTCTGCCGGTCGGGGTTTTAAGATCTTTCATCGCATCTTTTATTTTGGCAATCACGCCGCTTTGAGAAACATCTTCTTCTCCGACCTGCGCAAGATTCGAAAACATTTTATCGGCAAGTGTATCTTTTGCGTTTCTTGAAGATTTGGAACTTTCAAAATCAATCGAACCGAGATTTTTTATGTATGAACTGCGCTCAAAACTTTTCACGTCTATGCCAAAAAAATGCTCTCCCACTTCTTCATCTTTACCGAGTTTGATTACTTCCCCCGCGGACACATTTCGAACTATCGTTTTATCGCTCTTCGGGGATTTTTCGCTGATTTCTTTTTGGATTTTATAAATTTGACCACCTTGCTCAAATTCTATCGAACCGCTCATCGCAGAGCCGCTCCAAGGCTTATACTTTTCGCGAATAAATTTATCTATGGCGCTCTTTTCGTTTTTGCCGTAAAACATAATTTTTATGAATTCCATAATAGTTGTCTTGCCATATTCGTTCGGGCCATAAACAACATCCACGCCACCACTGAGTTCAAGCGAATAATTATTCAGTTTTCCAAATGAATTTATCGTTATATTTCTAATTTTCAATGTATTTTACATCTCCTTCAAATGCTTTAAGACCTATTTTAAGCGCTTTTTCGTTCATTTCTTTTTCGCGCTCGGACGTAGATTCTTCTATTTTTTTAATCATTTTTTTGATAAACAAGCTTTTAAAATCCGTTTTAAATTTCAGTTTTTCGGTATCTATCCTCGGCTGCGTATTATCGATAACTTGCGCATAAAAAACTTTTTCGCACAGCTTCGAAGCTATTAAAACCGTATCAAACGAAGCATTTTCGGAAATATCTCCCTCGAAAACGATTTTATATAAGTTTCTATCGCAACTTTCGCCGTATTTTTCCATTAAATACTGTAAAGTCTTATTCACGAAATCGTCTAAAAATGTACAATCCGAAACATCAATATGTACTATCTCAAAACGCCTTTTACAAGCTCTGCGAAATTTTAAATCGCGAATCTCCTTTGAAATCGTGCCTATATAAAAACCTTTTTCTCCGAGCTCATCAAACCCCGTACCTTGCAAATTGCCCGAATATGCATAGCTTGTGCTTGCCAGCTTTTCTATTTCAGCTTGCTTATGAATATGCCCCAAAGCAACGTAATCCATACCGCTTGATTTAATGTCCGAAAGACTTATCGGATTATACCTGCTTTCGTCCGCAGAATTTAATTCGCCGTGCATTAAACAAATATTGAGCATCGTTTCATCATCGGCTTTAACGCCTTTCATCATGCTATCCCACTCGTAACGCCCCTCAAACGCACTGCCCCAAA
Organism: uncultured Clostridia bacterium; assembly: GCA_947305745.1. Taxonomy (GTDB): domain Bacteria; phylum Bacillota; class Clostridia; order Oscillospirales; family Acutalibacteraceae; genus UMGS1491. Next base: position 4,239 of record CAMZEH010000009.1, read on the forward strand.
TAACTGCACTTTTTTCTTCAATTAAAATTTTTTCGGGCTTCCTACTCTTAAAAATATAAACATTTTTCGGCCATTCAAACTTCACATACGGTGAATCGGCCGTAAAAGGGTCGTGATTGCCCGGAGAAATGAAAATTTTATACGGGCATTCACTCATTCTGGAAATAATTTCACGCACATCTGCAGAGCTTACGCTCGTATCATCAAAAAAATCTCCCGCTATGAGCAAAGCGTCTACTTTTTCTTCCCGGCAGACCTCTAAAATTCCAAAAAACGTTTCTTTTACTTCATTTTCCAAGATTCTACTTTTTTCGTCGCCGACACCTAAAATTTTTGCTCCTATATGCAAATCTCCGCAATGAGCTATTTTTAATTTCAAAATATTCACCTGCAAATTCCAAAAATTTATTGTTGTTTTTTTGATTTCATTATTATATAATAAAATAAACGTGATATAATTTTATAATTTAAATGCGTGTAATTCAACATACAGTTGGATGGGTGCTATGCGGCGAATGGTTGTGAACCATGTCAGGCGGGGAACCGAGCAGCATTAAGCAATACGTTTCGTGCGATTTAGTCAATTCGTTCGGCTGTATGTTCAATTACACGATAATTTTTGTAAGCGAGGTAATGAGATTTGTACCAAGCACTATACAGAAAATGGCGCCCACAAACTTTTGATGACGTGGTCGGGCAGGAACATATTACCAAAACTTTGAAAAATGAAATCGAGTCGGGGAAAATTTCTCATGCATATCTATTTATCGGCTCAAGAGGTACGGGTAAAACGAGCTGCGCCAAGATTTTTGCAAAAGCCGTGAATTGCTTAGCTCCAAAAGGCGGTAATCCTTGCGGTGAATGTGATATTTGCAAGGAGATACAAAGCGAAAGCGCACTTGATATCGTGGAAATAGACGCCGCCAGCAACAACGGAGTTGAAAATATACGTTCCATGCGTGAAGAAGTTGTATTTTCGCCAACGAAGTGCAAGTATAGGGTTTATATCGTCGATGAAGTTCACATGCTCTCGGCGGGAGCTTTCAATGCATTCTTAAAGATATTGGAAGAGCCCCCCGAACATGTTATATTTATACTCGCAACGACGGAGCTGCATAAAATTCCGGCAACCATAATTTCAAGGTGCCAGAGGTTCAATTTTAAAAGAATTTCCTCCGCAGACATAATCGAAAGATTGAAACTCGTCTGCAAAAAAGAAAAGATTAAGATAGAACCGAAAGCTGCCAAGCTCATCGCAAAATGCGCAGACGGCGGAATGCGCGATGCGCTTTCGATTTTGGATCAGTGCGCAAACTCTTGCGAAAATAACGTAACATTCGAAAACGCAAAAAAAATTCTCGGAATTTCTTCGGGTGACCAAACCGAAAAATTTGCGGAAAACATCCTGGAAAATAATTCTTCGGGTTGCATCGAAATAATTGATGAAATACACCAAGAATCCGTAAATATTTTGAAATTCTGCGAAAGCGTTATGGAATATTTCAGGAACGTTATGATAGAAACGGTGAATAAATCTCGGAAAGACATTTCGCTCAAAAGAATTCTTGAGATTCTGGACGTTTTGCAAGTTTCTTATCAAAATATATCCTCGGGCGCGAACGCAAAACTCGAGATGGAAATAGCCGCGGTTAAACTATGCGAAAATGTGAGTACGCAAGGCTCTAAGAGCGTAACCGATACTGAAATAAATAACACCAAAAAAGAAATCACTCCCCCACAATCGCCTAAAACAGTAAATCCGCCCGTGAAAAAAATGGAAATCAAAACCGAAGACGGCACATTTGAGCCTTGGGGCAAGATACTCGAAGAACTCAAAAACACTAAAACTTTGAAATCGCTTTATATATCCCTGCGAGATTCAAATGCATATAAAAGTGGAAATTATATTTTAATCGATTCGAAAAATTCGCTGGCTTTTGAACTTCTGCGCAACAACAGCGAATACAGAATTGCGATAAAAAATATAATTAAAAACATAACGGGACGTCAATACAGTCTTGGACCGTACAAGCCCGAAAACAAAGAAAAAACAAAAGATGATCCACTTGAGGCGCTTGTAGATAAGGCGCGAAAAAACGGCATAGATGTAACTCTAAATTAGGAGGAAAATATTAATGAAAGTAAGATTACCAAACCAAGGAATGGGCGGAATGAACATACAAAAACTCGCTCAGCAGGCGCAACAAGCTCAACAAGAGGTGGAAAAAGTTTCGGCTGAACTCGACGAAAAAGAATATACTGCCACAGCAGGTGGAGAAGCCGTAAAAGTAACGATTATAGGTAAACCCGAAGTCAAAAAAATTGAAGTAAATTCAGAACTTGTGGACGTCACAGAAGACTTGGATTTACTTTGCGACATGATAGTCGCCGCCACAAACGAAGCAATAAAAAAAGCGGCAAACGAAAAAGATACCGCACTGAACTCTATAACAGGCGGAATGAATTTACCGGGGTTATTCTGATGTCAAAAAATGATTTTTTAGCTCTTACGCAGCTTGAAGATTCTTTTGCGAGTCTACCGGGAATTGGTCGTAAAAGTGCAGGAAGACTCGCTTATCACGTGCTTAAAATGCCCGACGAAAAAGCTGAACTTTTTGCAAAAGCCATATTGGAAGCGAAAAAAAATATCCATTACTGCGAGAAGTGTTGCAATTTTACCGACAAAAAAATTTGTAATATTTGCGAAGACAAAATGCGCGACGTTTCAACTGTCTGTGTAGTCGAAGACCCAAGAGACGTAGGCGCAATCGAGCGCACGGGGGAATATTCGGGTAAATACCACGTCCTGCACGGAAGCATATCGCCATTAAATGGCGTAGGGCCTGATGATATCCACATAAAAGAGCTCGTCACAAGAGTCCCTAAAGAGAACATAAAAGAAGTGATAATTGCAACAAATCCAACTGTTGAAGGCGAAGCAACCGCGATGTATATATCCAAGCTTTTAAAGCCGTTGGGTATAAAAATCACGCGCCTTGCTTACGGAATTCCGGTAGGGGCCTCGCTCGAGTACGCCGATGAAGTAACTCTTTCACGAGCAATTCAAGGGCGGAGCGAAATTTAGAAAATTTAAAATTTGTTTATTATTTATATTTTCAAATTTATTTTTAAATAGATATAATTTATTTCGCAGATTCTCTTTAAATTGGTTGACAGCTAACTTAAAGCATGATACAATCTAAAACAGTTAGCTTAATAAATGTTTAATAGTGAGTTAAGCTGAACAAAATTTAAATCTTTAAGGAGAAATGAATCATGAACAAAGCAGCAGTAGCAGCAATAAGCGTCGCCGCGGTATTATTTGCGGGAGGCACATCTTTGGAAGGAACAACATTTGGACTTACGCACAGCGCAAATCCGTACAATTTGAAGCTGTATTATGTAGCTAAACAAAAAGGTGAGGCGTTAGATGAGTCGGTTAAGAAGTTTGTAGATGGTAAAGGCAAAGGAACGTTAACCGCCACAAGAGAAGACGAAAACAGTCCATGGTCTTATACATATGACGAAAACCCAGTGGCAGCGTCTGAAGTAGAAAACAGTCAGGATGAAAGTAAAGGTAGCAATATTCTCAAAGGCTGGAAAGCAGTTGCCCAATATCTCAATGATAATGCATCACCCAAAGATGCCGACCCTGCTGAAGAATCTAGTGCTAACACGACACCTAGTGGTACAGACTCCAAAGACAATAAATAATCTAAAATCATAGCACTATGTTACCCTAACGACATAAGTCGTTGGGGATTTATAATTAATAAGCGATAATATGGATCGGTTACCAATTTAATAAGCTGAGAAAGGGTACATTTTATGAGTAAAGCAGGAAAAGTCGCGGCAGCGATAACCACAATATTAACCACAGTAGCAGTGGCTACATCTGTAGAAATAGGAACATATTTAGTCACAGGCGGGCTAAATCCCATTAATAGCGTAACTTTTGCAGAGCTTATGTATTTTGACGAATATGTTAGGTCAAAGAATATAAAGATCACAGATACGGAAAGCCACGGTGCAGTGGGTAATTTTTTGACAGAGAGGGCACACGGAAAAGATTGTCATTTGGTTTATATATACCGATCAAACACTATTCCTATAATCGAGAAAAATATTCCTACCAAAAAATATAAATATGTTTCCGCAGAGGAAGAGCTTCCCGAAATTGAAATTCATGATGGTAGTTATGTTTTGTACGATTATGCGGCAGCAAGACAATATCTCAAAGATATGAAATCACACATAAAATAATTTATATAATATACAAACAAAAGCTCTTATATTTTATATAAGAGCTTTTTTATTAAAATTTTCCTTCAGTGCATTTTGGCCTTTTATAGCGCATTTTTTTGTAATATAAATAGTCATAGCGTGAATATTTGCCTTTCAAAAACATATCGAGCTCCTGCGCTCTCCTGGAAAGAAGCGCGCTATAGCATTTGCCGCCTGCATGATGATATTCCAACACTTCATTTATAAACTCATTTTTATCTATATTACTTAGGCTCTTACCCGAATTTGATTCCCTATATAAATTAAGATAATCGCCGTGGCAGTAGCCCTCTACCCCATCTTCAGTTTTTATTTTATACCACTTATCATTATATTTTTTATCACTCAGAACGCTGACTTGGTCACCTGCGTGCAAAACACCTATTTTTTTGGATTTTGCGTCAGGCTTATCACGTATTCTCAGGCAATCGTCGACATTAACGCTCGCTTTAAGTTTTCCACCTTTTCCGCTCCCTGCGCTGAGCATCAGCGTTTTTAAATAGCTACCATTATAAATCCAGCCTGCACCGAGATTGAATGAGAAACTCACAAGCGCATCAAACTGCGGCTGATTATATTTAATTTTATTATTTATAAGAAAACTATTTACCGCTCGTGAATAACCGCCTTGATTGAGCGTTTCCATAAAATAGCCAAGTATCTCATCTTTGCTGAGATTATTATAAAACGGCTCGTAAGGGTAGATCCGCTTTCCGCATCCGATTGTCAAATATCCTGCGCTATCTGCATAAGCTTTAGCTCTGTCACCTTCGCAAGAATATATAAACTGCGCGCATTTCGCACTCACACGCTTCTCTTTCAAGTTAGCCGAGAATTCTTCACATGCGTTATCTACGATTATATCATTTATAGATTTATTGCTGCAGTTTATCCACTTTCCGTCCTTTAAACAATCAATATGTACACTGAATTTTCCATTATTTGGGATAGAAATATTTTGTTTCCAGATCTTGCTATTTTTTTCTTCGGAACATGACCAGCATTCATTATCCCTATAATAACTATCGCCACTAACCTTGAATTTCACTCTTGAAACGTTTTTATTTGTTATCGCACAGATTTCAAAGCTTTCATTTTTTCCCACCATGCCTCTCGAACTATAACAATTTTTCAAAAGCTCAGGGGCAGTTACTTCGACCGTACAAATTGATTCCGAGTTGTTATCCTTATCCACGGCCTTTATCTTTGCTTTCCCTTTTGAAATCGAATGCACAATTCCTCTGCCGTCGACCGTCGCGACCTTTGGATTTGATGAATGCCATTTTTTATCATAACAAACCCTTGACGAGCCTGAAAGCAAAATATCCTTTCCTTCCGGAACGGTATAGTGAGATTTTGGGAATATCCCCAAAGCGTATACGGGTATTGCCGACAAAAAAGAAAGTAAAATTCCGCTTGCTACTGAAAAAAACATTTTGCCGTGGATTTTTTTAATTTCCATCTAATTTCACATCCTATTTATTATTATTGAGCCTCTTTTCTATAACTGCAATCTTTACGCAAATGCAAAAAAGCTGCATTGCGAGTTTCAATTCATCTTTGCTCGGATACGTCGGTGCAAGACGTATATTGGAATCATTGGGGTCGTTTTTATATGGATATGTAGCACCTGCACTCGTTAAAACAACACCCGCATCTTTACAAAGTTCAACAACTTTTTTGGCGCAGTGTGGATAAGTCTCAACGCTTACGAAATATCCGCCGTTCGGATTTTCCCATTTTATAATCGGGTTGCCCGAAAATTCGCTTTCCAACGTATTAATTATCAAATCAAATTTCGGTTTTAATATCGCTTGGTGCTTTTTCATATGATTTAGAATTGTTTCTTTATCTTTTAAAAACCTTAGATGTCTAAGCTGATTAAGTTTATCAAATCCTACGGTTTTTGTAGCATACATTTTCTTAAGCGCTGTCAAATTCTCTCCCGCACACGCCATAAACGCAACTCCCGCACCGGGGAAAGTGATTTTTGATGTTGAGAAAAAGATTATCGGAAGATTTTCGGTACCTGATTTTTTGCATTCTTCCATAATATTCAGCAAATTATCTCCATTATCCTTTAGGTCGTGGATAAAATATGCATTATCCCAAATAATTTTAAAGTCTTTGGCAGCTGTTTTGAGATTTGCCAAACGCTTTACGGTTTTATCGCTATACGTTATGCCTTGCGGGTTTGAATACTTCGGAACGCACCAAATACCTTTTATTTTTTCATCGTTTTGAACCAGCTTTTCCACCAAGTCCATATCGGGGCCCGTTTTTGTCATCGGAATTGTTATCATTTCCATTCCGAAATATTCCGAGATTGCAAAATGCCTATCATAGCCCGGCGCAGGACACAAAAACTTTATTTTTCCCTGACTCGCCCACGGCTTGCACCCTTCACCGCCTTTAATCATAAAATGAGATATGGTATCAAACATCATGCTAAGACTCGAGTTCCCGCCTACGATAAAATTTTCGGGAGATATTCCGCTAAGTTCCGATATAAATTCTTTTATTTCGGGAATTCCATCGCAAATACCGTAATTTCTTAGGTCAACGCCATCTCTTGATTTTAAATTTGAAGTGCTGTTCAAAATATCCAGCATTTCGAGAGATAAATCAAGCTGCTCGGATGAGGGTTTCCCTCTGGCCATATTGAGTTTTAAATTCATATCTTTGAACTTTTGATATTCCTTGAGCAAATCGAAATAAATTTCTTTTAGTCTGCTTTCGGATGCGCTTAAATAATTTTCCAAAATTAGTCCTACCTTTCGATTTTGTGTAATAAAAATTACAGTGATTTAAAAATTACAAACATACATTATATAATACTACAAATTTGTATAAAAAAGGAGTGTTTATTTATGGTAACAAAAAGAAAATTCGGCATAATCGGCGGAGATTTTCGTCAAATTCATCTCGCAGAAAAAATTTTCAGAAATAATAATGAAGTGTTTTTATTCGGTTTCGACAAATTAAATAATGATTTGCCATTTCCAGTTCTTGACAATATATATGAAGTCATCGAAAAATCTGAATATATAATTTTACCCCTGCCCGAAACTCGCGACGGAATTCATTTAAACTGCCCGCTTTCAAGTATAGGTACAGAGTTTAATCAAAAGATTTTCAATTTTCTAAAAGAAAAAGTCGTGTTTGGAAACCCGAAAAAGTTCACAGAATGCACTGAAAAAATAAAATTTTACGACTACGCAAAAGCAGAAGAATTTCAGATAATGAACGCCGTACCGACTGCTGAAGGCGCCATCAAAATTGCCATGGACGAAAAAAGCGAAACTTTACTAGGTAAAAACTGCCTTATAACAGGTTTTGGAAGGATCGGCAAAATCCTTGCAAATCGTTTAAGCGCTTTTGGGGTGGATATAGCGGCGGCTTCCAGAAATTCTGACGAACTTGCTTGGGCAAAAGCTCTGGGGTGCAAATGCTTACATCTAAAAAATTTAGCCCATGAAATTAATGATTACCATATCATTTTTAATACTATTCCGAGCGTGATTTTCACGAAAGATATTTTATCCAAGTGCCAAAAAAATGTTTTTATAATCGATATAGCGTCAAATCCGGGCGGAATAGACAAAAATGCGGCCGAAAAGCTAAAAATCAAGTACGTTCATGTGCTGGGGATACCGGGGAAAATGTTTGCGAGGTCGGCGGCGAAAATTATTTATAATTCTATCCAAAAAATAATCGAGGAGGAAAATTTATGAAAAAAATCACCGTAGGATTTGCGATGTGCGGCTCTTTCTGCACTTTATCGCGCGCTATTGATGAAATGCAAAAATTAAAAGATATGGGTTACGAAATTTTACCTGTAATGTCTTTTAACGTATATAATCTTGATACAAAATTCGGAAAAGCTAATGATTTTATCGAAAGAGTCGAACAAATAAGCAAAAAATCTATCATTCATAATATAGTCGGTGCCGAGCCGATAGGTCCGAAAGAACTCGCCGACATTATGCTTGTGGCACCGTGCAGTGGGAATACTCTAGCAAAATTTTCCTCGGGCATAACCGACACGCCCGTAACAATGGCGATAAAATCACAACTCCGCATAAAACGCCCCGTGGTTATAGCTCTCGCTTCGAATGACGCCCTGGGGATTTCCGCACAAAATCTCGGAAAAGCCCTGGCCAACAAAAACATATTTTTCGTACCGATGAGTCAAGACGACCCAGAAAAAAAACCAAATTCTCTCGTCGCTCACTTTGAAATGATACCGCAGACAATAGAACTCGCGCTCAAAAACAAACAAATTCAGCCTATTTTAAGGTGATTTTAACATTCATGGCTTTATTAATTCAAAAAATTATGATATAATTAATCTGTATATCTATTTTAGTTTTTGAAAGGCAGGGAAAAACGCAAGAATATTTGTGTTTGAATTGTGGTAATTTTCAACAAAGAATACAGATTAGGATTAAGAGCCTTAAAAACAGCAATTGCGGTGGGAATTTGCGCAATGATATCTATGTTTTTCAACCATGAAGACATTTTTTGCGCGTGCATCGCCTCGGTAATATGCATGGAACAGACCTGCGAACAAACTCTCGATACCGGCATCAACAGATTCATCGGGACGATGATCGGCGGTACTGTTGGTTATGTCGCGCTCGAATCGATCTGTTCGCTACCCTACTATGAATGGATCAGAGTTTTAGTTTTGCCACTCTGCATTTTGATGGTGGTTTATCTTTGCAACATTATAAATCACAAATCCGCGGTTTCTATCGGGTGCGTTGTTATAATAGTAATCCTTTCGCGCTCAGGCTCGATCACCAGCAGCACTTTAACATACGTTCTTCAAAGAATTTGCGATACCCTACTCGGAATAATGGTCGCGATGCTAGTCAACAGGTTTGTATTCCCCGTGAAAGTCGAAGATCAATAATTTTTTAGTAGAGGCAGGTGTTTTGTCTGAAGAAAAAAGAAAATCTACTTATAATACCGATAATAGGAATTATGATTTCTGCCGTTGCGATTTACTGCTACGATAAATTAAACGAAAACGGATATTCGGTAGGTGATGTAATTATGAATTTTACAAGCGACAAAAATGATACTTATGACAACGATATAACTATCGAAAACAGCACTTCATCAAAATACCAAAAAAGCGGTAGCGTAAGAATAACTGCGGGATATAGATCTCTAAGCAATCAAGCGGAAAGAACGTGCTATAAATACATCATTCAGAAAGCTGAAAATATATCCGATAGCAAAAACAATTCTGGACTTTATGACATTGAGCCTATAGTAGTCAAAAACCAGATTATGGAGTCTTATCAGATGAAAAAAGCCCTATACGCGGTCCAGCACGACCATCCTGAAATATTCTGGATTTCCAGCGCATTCACATACTATACTGACCAAAATTCAACTACGCTAAAATTAAGTTCTACACTTTCAAAAAGCGACTGGCAATCCGCCGTAAACGAACTTAATAAAAAGGTTTTTAATATTCTCTCTAAAATACCTTCGGGATACAACAATTACGAAAAAGAAATATTTATTCATGATTATATAGTTGAAAACTGTAATTATTCCAACAGACAAGCAGGCGATCCAAAAGTTTTCACTTCTTACGGATGTTTAGTACAAGGCCAATCGGTTTGCGAGGGCTATTCGAAAGCCATGCAGCTACTCATGTGTGCAGCGGGAATTGAGTGCCGCACGGTACAAGGTTCCAGAGGCAACGAAACTCACATGTGGAATTTAGTCAGACTCGGCAGCGATTGGTATCATGTTGACGTCACTTGGGACGCGAAAGAGAAAATAGGAAGGTACAACTATTTCAACGTCAGCGATGATATTATCAAAAAAGATCACCAAATTGCAGTTTCAGCTACGGAAAAACCGCAAGATTATTTTAAAAACCAATATTATAATTTTGCGCTTCCGACTTGTACCTCATTAAAAGAGAACTACTTTGAAAAAAATGCCGTGAAAATTGAAAAAACCGACAGCTTAAACGACGATACAATAGTTAATAAATTAGCCCAAGTCAAAGCGAATCGCCAAAATGTTGTTTATATAAAAATCTCGGAAAATATCGGATTGGAAAAAGCCAAAAATATTCTGTTTTCGAATAATTCGAATGTATTTTTCAATCATATAAAAAATGCCAACAAGGCCACAAAAGCCGGAAATCCGCTAAACACATCTCAAATCGAATACACGGAATGCAAACCGCAAAACGTTATCGCGGTAAAATTATTTTAAAATAAAAATTGGCAGAGGAATTTTAATGTTAGACAAAGAAAAAATAAAAAATCTTACTCGTGAATTTTTAATAGCAATAGGCGAAAATCCCGATCGTAACGGGCTTAAAGATACACCCCAAAGAGTCGCAAATATGTGCGGAGAAATATTTTCCGGACTTGAAAATCCCAAAGATAATCTTATAGCTACATTTTCGGAGCCCAAAAGTAGTGGTAGCATAGTCGAAATAAATAAAATACCTGTGCGTTCCGTTTGTGAGCATCATTTACTTCCGTTTTTTGGATTTGCCGACATAAAATATATACCGAAAAATGGTAAGATTTTAGGTCTGTCAAAATTTGCCAGAATTGTTGACTTTCTTGCAAGAAAACCTCAAGTTCAAGAAAATCTTACGTCTGAGATAGCGGATTATTTATGGAAGGCGTTATCACCCGTAGGTTTAGAAGTAAGTTTGGAATGCGCTCATACTTGCATGACCATAAGAGGAGTAAAAGCTGAGAACTCTACAACAAAAACAACTTCAAAGCGAGGAGATATTTAAAATTTGAGCGTATTTAAAACGAATAAAACGAGTTTCGATTTATCAAAAAAAACCTACATAATGGGCATCCTGAACATAACTCCCGATTCCTTCTCCGACGGCGGAAAATATATTGTGGCGGAAAAAGCATTGGAAAGAGCTTTGCAAATAGAAAATTTAGGCGCAGATATAATAGATATCGGAGCGCAGTCTACAAGGCCGGGATATAAAAAAATATCGCCAAAAGAAGAATGGGACAGGCTCTCCCCTGTTATATCTGAGATATGCAAATCAGTAAAAATCCCTGTTTCAATAGACACTTTTTATCCAGAAATCGCAAAAAAAGCGATCGATTTAGGCGCGGAAATTATAAACGACGTGTCGGGTTTTGAATCCGACGATATGTTTAAATTAGCGGCGGAATATTCTTGCGGCGCGGTCATTATGCACAATGGCGAAAAGATTAATAATATAAAAGAATTCTTTAATTTAAAGCTGAGCGAAGCGGTTCGGTACGGCGTAAATGCTGAAAATATATGCTTTGACCCCGGAATAGGCTTTGGTAAAAGCCGAGAACAAGATTTATGGGTTTTGCAAAATATAAAAAATATTAAACTTGAAAATAACGCCTTGCTTATCGGGACCTCTAAAAAAAGGATAGTCGGCTATCTATCGGAAAACAAAGATATTTCAAATCGCACACTAGGAACGATTGCTTTAGATTTATATGCACAAATCAGCGGCGCGAATATTCTGAGAGTGCATGACGTTAAAGAAGCGGTAGAAACTTCAAAATGTGTAGATAAACTGATTGGAAAAGGAAACTAAAACATGACAAATACTTTGATAATAAAGAATCTTAAAATTTTCGCCTATCACGGAGTTAATGAAGAAGAAAAAATAAATGGCCAAAATTTTTTAATCGATGCGGAAATATTTACCGATAAGCTCGTCGGATATGAAGATGATAAGCTCGAAAATGTTTTAAATTACTCAAAATTAGTAAAAGAAATTTCCGCTTTTTTTAAAAAAGAATCTTATGACTTGATAGAAAAAGCCGCGGAGGAAACAGCAAGACGTTTGATACAAAATTTCCCGCAAATAAACGAAATAAATCTAACGGTAAAAAAACCTGAAGCACCTATATCAGCAGACTTTGACTACGTTGCAATTAAAATATCGAGAAAAAGAAGTGATTATATTGCCTGAAGCTATTATATCGCTCGGAAGCAATCTGGGAGAAAAAGAAAAAAACATAGGTTTTGCGCTGAATTCTATAAATTTAATACCCGAAACCAAACTTTCAAAAATTTCAAATTTATATGAAACAAAGCCTTTGGGCGTACCGAATGAGCAACCGAATTACTTAAACTGCTGCGCAAAAATCTTTACAGAGCTAAGCCCTCAAATACTCCTTGGAGCTTTACTTGGCGTTGAAGCGGCAATGGGGCGAGAACGAAAGTTCAGATTTTGCGAACGAATTATAGATATCGATTTGATATTTTATGAAAACGAAGTAATTAACGAAAAAAATCTCATTCTCCCCCACCCGAGAGCTATGGAACGAGCTTTTGTTTTAGTACCGCTGGCAGACATATGCGAAAATATGAGGTTTAAAAATATCGATTTTAGAGAAGTCTACAAAAAATGCGACAAATCACTACTAATCAAAAAGAATAAATATATTTGACATAGTATAGGTTATATTATATAATCTGTACTATAATCCATTTAAAAGGTTGTGAAAAAGTATGGGTAAAAAAAATAGGGTTAAACAAAGAAGACAAAAACAGACTCCCAACTCTTCAGGAAACCAGCCACCCGCTGCAGATATAAACATGAGTATAAAGAGGGATTTGGGACTACGTTACAAAATTCTGAGAGATGTTGCCGTTCCTAAAAAAATTATAGAAAAAGCTGAGAATAAAATGAGTGCATATAGGCGTAATTATAAACAATATGCTCATGCGACGGTTGGTGGTAAAATAATATCGTCGCTGGCAAAAATCAGCGACAAAGCAAAATCTCACGAAACTTTCGAAGCGGAAACGGAACGAAGATCCAACCTTGAAAATACATTTATCCCCGTATACGTATGGATGAAGAAAGTTGAAGATTATTTTGAAAACTGCATCAACATCGGTACCATACAAAAGTACAACCAGGAACTAAAGAGAGATTATCAAAAACTACGCAACAAAGGCTACGTAAAACAACTAAACGAAATCAATTTTGATCATTTTGACAAATCTGAATACACGCTAAATTTCGTGCCGGATATGAATCTCAAAACGATATTTGAGGATTTACCAGATTTGAATATACCTAGTCCTATATCAGAAAAATACAGAATTGGATGTTTGCAAGCATTCACAAACCTCCGAGTTGTTTTTTCTACGTATCTAAGCGTAATAAATAAATTTTACACGGATAAATACAAAGGAATAGAATACACGCAAAGTGGCACCAAACGACTATTTACGCAATGCAGAGAAGAAATGGATAAAGTTATGCCTGCATACGAGCACTTTGCGGTAAATATAGCCAACGAAATGAAAAATCATAGCTTTTATTTCAAGCATATTGTGGATTCAGAAGAAGTAAAAAAATTGAATCGGACCATTGATGACAAAAGATACGAACTCCAAAATTTAGTTAAAGAAGCCAAGGAGCTACTTTTAAATGCGGATTTCATAAATATTGGTAACAAGGAGGGTTACCGTAAATATCATGAATTGATAAATACATTAAAGGCTTTAAACAATGATATTAACAATATAGCTACCTCTATTTCAGGAGGTGACTATACGGCATTCAAAAACACCTACCAGAAAGCTTTAGACATGTTACAAAATACCCTGCCCAACACAATAAAATATTTTCGAACAATTACACTTAAAGATATGCAAATTTTAGACGACAAACTGCAAAATTATGAAAAATCAGCAGAACAACTTGTAGATGCAGCTAATAAAACCATAACAAATATTAAACGATATGAAGAGGATTTTAAAGAACAATATAAAAAAGCCGCAAAATCCTTTGTAAAAGCGTTTGTCCCCACAGCCGTCTCGACAAGCTTATCAGCTGCGTCAATTTGGTGGAATGTGGCAGGCCCGTTGGCAAGTATATTCAAAACTTTGTCAGAAGCGATTGCAAAAGTAAAAACAGGTATGCCAAATTTGCGCCAATGATTAAAAAGCGTTGACATTTTTTCGCAAAAAGCATATCATCACAATTATATATTTTTTACGTAGTGAGGAGAGGTATTTATGGCAAATAACATTAATGATTTGGATATCTCTAAATTTTTCGGAGTTGATGTTTCAACAAACACAATAAAACAAACCAAAATTCATATTCCAAAGGAAGCTTGGGATGAAATTAATAACAAAATGGAGACATACCGCAAAGTAATTAAAGAAAATCGTCATTCAGGTGTACGCGATAAAGTAAAAAGCACTTTAAAAACAGGCGATTTAAGTGATAAAGAAAAAGATAGACGAAAAAACCTAACGGATATTTTCAAAGAAACCAAGAAGTGGATAAACGGTGCAAAGTTGTATTTCTGGCGATGCCAAGACAACAAAAAAATACAAGAAATGGAAAAAGAAATATATCAAGACTTTAAAGAATTAACTTACAAAGGATATCTAAATAATAATAAATATAGTGAGTATGAGAGCTTTGTCACAAATAACTACTCTTTACCCACTAAATACGCAAATGAGCCATATTCTACACAGATTGTGCATATATATGAGCATCTATATAAAGCGTTTTATGCAGCATTAGATGATAAAGATAACGAATTTAAAAAACTGCTTGAAGAAGCCAAAAACAGCAAAACAGATTACACTGAGAACATTGAAGATATCTCTAACGAAACAAATGAAAAATTTAAAACTTATAAAGAAAAATATTCTAATATTAAAAAAATAATCGACGAAAAATATAGTAAAGATACTGATGAAGAATTTGTTAGAAAAAAAACCGAACTAATAGATACCTATAATTCTTGTCGTCAACGTATGAGCAATTGTCTCCAAAATATCAAATCTATAAATGCAAGAGCTACTTTTCTTCATGAATTTGAGTTGGAACACTATGAAAGAAACGTATCAAAGAGTTTACAACAGTGCTCGAATGGAATGAACAAGTTTAGTAATATCGTAACAAACAACACCTACAATTTTAAAAACTTGAATGAAACATATGCTAAGATACTGGCAAACCTAAAAGCTTCAAATAATTATTTAAAAGAATTTTTGAGCCCACACAGCAAGTCCCAAAAATCGCAAAATAAGATAACCAAAATAATAAGGGAACTAGACGAACTGATCGCCACGAAAAAGTCGGAATTTGACGCTCAGATAGAAAAATTCAATGCCTCCCTGACCGAATTGGATACTAAATACGGCGAGTGGCAAAAACAGCAAAACGAGAAAAAGAAACGAACAGCTTTACTTGCAGTATTTATGGCATTTGGTGCTGTAAGCGCAGCCATCAGTGGATTATTCCCAATAATAGATGCGTTAATTTTCCCCACTAAACCTGAATTTGGTAGCTATTCCGGATAAAACCGGATTTAAAAGTGTATTGTAGATTGATTTTAACTCCAGAATATGCTAGAATAGAGCTAGAGTAGATTAAGTAATCGCATACAAATTTATTTTGTATGAGGAAAGTCCGAGCTCCACAGAGCAAACTAACGGTTAACGACCGCCGAGGGTGACCTCAGGGAAAGTGCAACAGAGATATACCGCTCGGGCAACCGAGTAAGGGTGGAAAGGCGAGGTAAGAGCTCACCGGTGCATAGGAGACTATGCAGCCATGCAAACCCTAGTTGGAGCAACACCGTTTGGTAATAATATACGCTTGCTCGGCGTTTGATAAAGGTGGCACCGAACTACTGCGGCAACGCTTAGTCCAGACAGATGATTACTCACGACAGAATTCGGCTTATCGATCTACTCGCTAATAAAAACATCTCTCCCCTATGAATTTATTCATAGGGCTGTTTTTATTTATTATTATTTCAGCGAATTTCGGGAGTAAAGTAAGATTTGTTTTCTTTGCTAAGATCTCTTAGGTCAAGCTCTCCCTTTTCAAGCTGGTTAATTTTATTTGAAATTATCTCTTTCGCGGTAACAACTTTATAATGCAGATCTTCTTTGTTGCCGATAATAATGCTAATTCTGCCGTCATAATTTACTACAATATTCCATTTGTTTGTAAGATCTATTATTTTTATATTCCCTATCCCGCTAACTAAAAATTCGTTTCTTATTTCGTTTACAAGTTTTCCCAGATCCTCATCTTTATAATTAATTTTGTTGTTTTCATCTATGTCAAATTCCGGTACTCTCAGTTCGATCGTTTCAGAAGGGAGTTCAGAGACTTTATCGAGTAGCTTACCCTTTGCGCTGAAAACATAGTAACTATCATCTCTAGATATACTAAAAGTACGCTCAGCCGTTTCAATTTTTATGTTAACGGTGCTTGGAAACTGTTTCTGCACACTACAACCATCTATGTACGGAAATGATCTATACAGCTGTTTTTCTGATTTTGAAGTGTTTAAAAACAGCAGCGCTTCGCCTTGATGCACGCCTGAAGCATTTAAAATCTCGGTATCGCTATATAAACTATTGCCTTCAACAACTATTTCTTTAACGCAAAAAATGTTTCCTATGAGAAATATCAAACCATAAATTACTGCTCCTAAAATCGCCAAAAACGTCAAACTAATAAAGCATCGTTTGAAAAATAGTTTTTGTTTTTGCCTTTTTTGAAATTTCTTTTTTCTTGCCACCGGACCTACTATTTTTCTTCTTCTTGATCTTGATTTTTTGTTTTCCATTTCCTCACCTACACCCTTTTTATTGATGCACCTACTGATTCTAAATTATTTTCCAAATTTTCGTATCCCCTGTCAATATGACTAAGACCGGATATTTTAGTCGTACCCTCTGCACCGAGCCCCGCAACGACCAAAGCCGCCGCTCCACGCAAATCCATCGCAGTAACTTCGGCTCCGAAAAGCCTTTTCACGCCTTCTACAATCGCTACTCTGCCTTCTACCTTTATGTCTGCACCGAACCTCAAAAGTTCGCCGACATGTTTATAACGATTTGTAAAAATGTTTTCCACAAAAACGCTCGTTCCGTCCGCCAAGCACGACATCGCCATAACGGGCGCCTGGGCGTCCGTAGGGAATCCCGGATACGGCATTGTTCTTACGATACGATTAAAATACGGACGTGTAGGAGCGATTATTCTGAGTGAATTTTCGGTATCGCTTTCAATAGTACAGCCCGCCTCCTCAAAAACGGGTATAACCGCCCCGATATGCTCTTTTACAACATTTTTTAAAAGCAAATCACCGACCGTAACCGCTGCCGCCGACATATACGTCACTGCGGCGATTCTATCGGGGATAATCGTGTACTCTGTGCCATGAAGTGCTTTTACACCCTCGATGACCAGCGTGCCTTCGCCTTGAGATTCAATTTTAGCACCAGAGCTGTTCAAAAATGCAATCAAATCCATTATTTCCGGCTCTTTGGCAATATTATTGATAACAGTCGTCCCCCGAGCTTTCACCGAAGCAATTATCAAATTTTCCGTAGCTCCGACGCTTGGAAATGAAAGCGAGATATTACATCCCTCAAGACCGTCTTCGTTACCGCACTCAAGAATCCCATGGCTTTCATCAATCCTAAGACCAAGCTGTCTCAACCCTTCTATGTGCATATCTATAGGTCTGGGACCTAATTCACAGCCACCGGGTAATGAAATTTCCGCACTTCCGACTGATGAAATTAATGCTCCCAAAAATATTATAGATGATCTCATCTCGCGCATCAATACATTTGGAATACTATTTTTTGTAATATTTTCAGAATTTACAATCACTGTGTTTTCTTGAAATTTTACAACGCACCCCAGATGCTCAAGTATTTTAAGCGTGTTTTTGACGTCCGAAATAATCGGGCAATTGTGTATCACACACTCCGCCCGAGTAACTAAAGATGCTGCCAGAATGGGAAGTATGCTGTTTTTTGCTCCTTGAATATTTATTTCGCCTTTAAGACGTCTTGCCCCTTCTATAATGAGTTTTGACATTTAAAGTTCACGCCCTAACCAAATAAAATTCAATTTATATTTGATATATTATTCATCGGGGGAATTTTTTGACAATTTGGAGAATACATATATGCTTTTTTGACTTGACTTTATTGCAGATATAGGTATGCTATAGTTAAAGGGAATTTTAATCAAAAATAACACATTTTGTATATGATTTCGGAGGATAAAATTGGCAAAAAAAATAAGCGGAAAAGCTTTATTTAATATAATTTCATTAACCGTCCCAATCGGACTTGTAATATATTTTTTCACGTCCGAAAACGGACTCATAGACCTATTTAACGAAGCCACGGACTTCAATTGGATATGGGTTTTGATAGCCGTGCTATGCCAGTTCGGTAATATCGGCATTGACGCATATATTCTTTATAGATTTACAAGCAATTATGATAAAAATTATACACTCGCAAAAGCTATAAAAGCCACTGCAGTCGGACAATTTTATAGCGTTATCACTCCGGGCGCCGTCGGAGGGCAGCCCATGCAAATTTATTGCATGCGAAAACAGAATGTCGACATGGGGATCGCTTCGTCATCACTGATGCAAAAATTTTTGGTTTATCAGACAACTATCACCCTTTATAGCTTGTTTGCGCTACTTTGCAACTTCGATTTATTCAAAGGCAATCTCATAGGTATTATGCTAATCCTGGCAATATTTGGTTTCTTTTCTCACGCTGTCATCATTGTTGTACTTTATATGTTCTCATTTAACCGCAAATGGACGGAATCTGTTATCGGAATCATATTCAAGTTTTTATCAAAAATGAAAATAATTAAAAACCCCGAGGAAAAATCAGATAATATCGCAAATCAATTAGATTTCTTTCACAAGAGCAACACAAATCTATACAAAAACAAAAAAATGCTGCTCACCACTTGCGTATTAACAATAACACAGCTTACTTTAATTTTTGTGATACCGTACGCAATTTATAAAGCTTTCAATTTCCAAGGTGCAGATCCGTTCGACATGATAACAGGTCAGGCATTCGTAGTTATGGTTTCTTCGTTTATGCCTTTGCCTGGAGGTTCTGGCGCCGCTGAAGGTAGCTTTTATGTATTCTTCAGCATGTTCTTCACAGAAGATACGATCAAATCCGCAATATTAATCTGGAGAATAATAACATATTTCTTAAATATAGTCATATTCGCTCCGTTCTCGAGAATCGGGAACAAATATGAAACACAAAAAGCATTGGAAAGTATTCAGTAATTATAGGAGGTATAAAATGTCAAGTCCTGCTATCAGTTTAATTATACCTATATACAACGTAGAAAAATTTTTGGTAAGAGCACTTGAATCGGTCAAAAATCAAACATTTCAGGATTTTGAGGTCATTATGGTAGATGACGGATCTACTGACAAAAGTTTAGAAATAAGTGAAAAATACTCCAGCGAAAACGAAAATTTCAAATTAATCAGACCGAAA
>CAMZEH010000010.1 GCA_947305745.1 uncultured Clostridia bacterium
GCTCAATAATAATCTTTTCATCTTGGCTACCCTTGGAGTATTCAACGATGAAATGGCAAATACAGACCTGTTTCTGATAGATACGGGAGATGCTGCCATGAAAGTTGTGGCTACGGACATTGAAACGCTGTATTGGTTCTTCGACGCAGAACATCTTGAAGAATTGGCTTATGATGAAAAAGTGCTCGGGAGTGACATTTTAAATATGCTGACTGAAAACAATGTCGGCTCGCTGCAAGGTCTTAACTTCTTTGTGCCGCAAGAAATGCCGCAATAAAAATTAGCAGAGGCGAATATATAGCATTTATGGACAGCGACGATTATCTTGAGCCTGAGTTTTTAGAGTGCCTGTATAACGCCGCGGTTGAATCTGGCGCCGACATTGCCTGTTGTAATTTTAATATGTATTATCCGGAAAGAAACCTAAAAATCTATATGCCGTTCAATTCTTTACCTGGAGTCTACTCAAAAACAAAAGCACTTCGAAAACTTATTTTGGATATGGGCATACATTATTTCGTCTGGAATAAACTTTCGAAACGCAAGATATTTTTTGAGAATAACTTAGAATTTGATGATATGTATTTTGAAGATATAGCCACATCGCCCAAAATTTTTTACTATGCAAACAAAATTGTTTTAATTGGGAAGTCGCTTTACAACTACACGAGTCGCGATACCAGCATTCTCCATTCGATGAACGTGAATAAAATTAACGATTTCATTCGTTCACTCGGCGTGATAAGAAATTTTCTGGAAAGAGAAAAGGCATTTAAAGATTATAACAATCATGTTTGGGTTTACGCACAAAAAGTTAAGCTTGTAAGCTATTACTACATTTTGATGTTACATGCCAAATCTATGAATTTTTCGGGAATGATGGAAAATATAAATAACGCCAGTAAATCAATAGATTATTTTGCGGGTAAAAATTTTAAATGTATACCTGACGGCGAACTGCCCCAACTACAATTCCCCGTAAAACAACCTATCAAAAAATCTAAAATAAAAAAATCCAAAAAAGATAAGGTTTAATGTAATATTTCGGGCTTTTCCGCAAACAATAACAGTTATGGAAAAGCTTTTTTTAAGTCTCAAAAACAAATTAAAAAAACACAAGAAAATTGTCAAAAAACTTTCAAATATCGTACTTCTAATCATTTCTTTTGCGATTTTGATATACTTTTGCATCGAAAATAATAACTGGGATAAGATGATCGGTAGCGTACCAAGACTTAATTTAACCTGGATTTTGCTAGCTGTTTTTGCGATTTTGTTGTCTTGGTATTTTGACAGCTTAACTATTTTTGGAATAATAAACTTCATGGGAAATATTAATGTTAAAAAAATCAAAATATACAAAGTAACTATACTCGGGCAATATTTCACATCGATCACACCGATGGGAATCGGCTCGCCCCCTGCGCAAACTTCGGAACTGATAAAAATGAACGTAGAAAAAAATAATGCCTCAATCATAATCGGGACAAAATTCATGATATATCAAATAAGTTTAATCGCCTATTCATTATCATGCGCAACACTGTACTGCATATTTTTCCGACTAAAAAATCAAATTATATTAATTTACTTACTAATCGGGTTAGGGTTTCAATCATTTATGGTACTTTTTGTGCTGATATTTCTGGCAAACAAAAAATTTTTTATAAAAATCGAAAACGTTTTCAGACGCATACCAATAGTTGTAAAATACAAAAAAATTCTTAGAAAAACAAAATGCTCAATTAATCTTTTTGCAGACGCATTAAAAAGTATTTGGCGAAAGAAATGGTTAATTACAAAATTATTCTTCTACAGTTTTATTCAAATTTCACTTATATTTTTAGTTCCATTTTTTATATTTAAAGCCTTCCACCACAGCAATTCGCCCGCGCTGGAAATTGTACAAACTCAGTGCGTAGTAAATACAGCCTGTGCATTCACTCCGCTACCCGGAAACACAGGAACCTCTGAAAAAATATTTTTAGACTTATTTAGCAATTTCTTTTTAGAAAATGAAATTATAATTGCGATGATTCTTCACAGAATCATCACATTCTATTTCAATATAATAGTAGGTGCCACAGTCTATTTTTGGAGCAAAAAGCGCGAAAAAACTAGCCAACAAAACCAATAATTCTATGATTGACTTTCGGCGAAACGAAAAGATTAAAATCGATTTTTTCTTTCATGCAGTTCCTCTCAAAACTATAAAGAGCCGTCTGGCGAGCGAGTTCTGGAATATTATTTTTCTCGCTAAGGTGCGAAAGTATAATGTTTTTAGTACCTGTACTAACCAAATACGGCAAAAGTTCTGCACAAGTATCGTTTGAAAGATGCCCAATATTCGACAGTATCCTACGTTTTAAATAATACGGGTACGGCCCGTTTTGAAGCATCATAACATCGTGATTAGATTCAATCACAACAGATTTACAGCCTGTGAGAGCCTGCTTTATATCATCGGAAATGTACCCCAAATCAGTGCAAACCGCTACGCTTTCACCGCTCTCGCCACTGATGACATAGCCCGTTCCTTGACTACAGTCGTGCGAGGTAAAGAAAGGGCGAATGCCTGCAAAACCTATATTTTTCTCCTTCACAGACAAAATCTCAAACTCGTGCTTATCTGTTATAATACCTTTTTCACAAAGTGATGATATAGTACCCTCAGAAGCGTAAATTTTAATTCCGTATTTTTTGGCAAAAACTCTAAGCCCCGCTACATGGTCCACATGCTCATGAGTTATAAGTACAGCTTTTATATTATCAACATTTATATTATTTTCACCAAGCAAAAATTCGATTCTTTTTGTGGCCAAACCTACATCGACAAGCAACCCGCTATCTTCGGATACACCCACATAAACAGAATTTCCGCTACTGCCACTACACAATGGGCATAACTTTATCATTTAACTAAATTTACCACCTTTTAGCCCACTGAAGCGCTCGATTTTTTATCCTCACAGCTAATTTTTTTAATATCTGCACCGATATTTTGAAGTTTTTCGATTATATTTTCATATCCACGTTCGATATGATGTATAGATTCAACAGTCGTCGTGCCTTCAGCGCATAACCCCGCCAGCACCAAAGCCGCACCGGCTCTGAGATCCACCGCTTTTACCGGAGCACCTTTGAGCTTTTCTACACCCTCAATAACCGCAACACGGCCATCAACCGAGATATTTGCTCCCATTCTACGAAGTTCATCTATATATCTGAACCTATTATCCCAAACAGCTTCATTTACCATACTCGTGCCATCCGCAGTAGACAAAAGTGCTGTGATTTGCGGCTGCATATCCGTCGGGAAGCCCGGATGTGGCATGGTTTTAATATTGCATCTTTTCACCCTATCATCGCAGGAGACTCTTATCGAGTCGTCGTCAATGTTGAGATCTATGCCCATTTCTTCAAGCTTGGCCGTTATCGATTCCAAATGCTTTGGAATTACGTTCTCTACTATTACGTCTCCCCTTGTCGCAGCCGCGATCGCCATATACGTTCCTGCCTCAATTTGATCCGGGATTATAGAGTAAATTACTCCTTTAAGCCCCTTTACGCCACGAATCTTTATAACGTCTGTTCCTGCACCTGAAATATCTGCACCCATACAGTTTAAGAAGTTGGCCAAATCAACTATATGCGGCTCTTTTGCTGCGTTTTCAAGCACGGTCAGCCCCTCGGCCTTAACCGCCGCGAGCATTATATTTATCGTTGCTCCGACAGAAACCACATCAAGATAGATATGAGCACCGACGAGCTTTTCGGCCTTAACATTTATGATTCCGCCATTAAGATTACACTCTGCACCGAGCGCACTAAAACCCTTCAAATGCTGATCAATTGGACGTACACCAAAATCGCATCCACCCGGAAGACAAACATTCGCCTCACCAAATTTTCCAAGTAGTACTCCCAAAAGATACGATGACGCGCGCATATTTTTCATCAGATCGTGCGGAGCCGATGTCGACATCATACGAGTTGGATCGATTTCAATCGTGTTATCGTTTATCATTTTGACGTTTGCGCCCATATCACTCAGTATTCGGCACATCAGATTTATATCGCTTATATTAGGAACGTTCTCTATCCTACAAACTTCGTCGCAAAGAGCGGCAGCAGGTAAAATCGCCACCGCGGCATTCTTCGCGCCACTTATAACCACTCTTCCTTTTAACTTTTTACCTCCGGATATTACCAACTTATCCACAAGGCATACCCCTCTTCTTTTACACTGCTTTTATTTTAAAATTACTTATTTTGCAAAAATTCACACACATTTATTATTATATACAGAAAGGCAAGTGTTTTACAATAAGCAATTTTTATGCCTTTTAATATACTTTAGATTCGTCCGTGGCACTATTTTTTTTATCAGATTTAGGAACGTAGTTGTAGGATTCTGTTGTTCTGACATTACTTGCGTCAAAATCGACTTCATAAACTCTGTACTTTTGGTCATCTAGATTAACGGTTACTTTCTTTTTGCCACTGCTACCCTTCAGACTTACTGAATATGTTCCCCCATAAGACGGGTTTACTTTTTTTGTGCTGTCAAGCTGATTGTCAACATAAACTTTCACTGTGACATCTTGATTGACGTTCGAAGGCAAGTCTACGGATACTTCTAAATTTTTTTCTCTCTTTGTTCCGCTACTGACGGTAATTGTAACAGTAGAATCTTTATCGACGGAACTGCCTGGAAGCGGGTTTGTTGAGATTACAGTATCTTTCGGCATACTGCTTTCTTCACGAATTATATTATCGGAAACTTTTAGTCCCGCCGAAGCAAGTTCGTTCTTCGCCACCGAAAGAGATTTATTGAGAACATCGGGGACCACTACTTTCTCATCCGAAGGGCCTTTACTAACGTAAAGTTTAACTGTCGAATCTGCAGTAGCTTTTGAGCCTTCTTGGGGATCAGAGCCGCAAACTATTCCTTCGGGGGTATCGTTATCGACTATCATTAAAACTTCGCACTTAAGACCCGCGTTGGTAAGCTTCGCTTTTGCGACGTCCTCGGAAAGGCCTTTTACGATCGGGACAGTTACCAAAACTCCTGAACTGTTTACTTTGAGCATGATCGAAGCGCCCTCTTTAACTTTCTTTGAACCTGGTAATGGGTCTTGGTCGATGATTATACCTTCGGGCTTTGACGGGTCATACACAGGCTCTACTTTCCACACAAAATTATAATTATTTTGAACGTCCGAAAATTTCATGCCTCTGAAATCGGGCACATCTACGTCTTTCGCGCCGCCGCCGCACGCGTGAAATACGGTCATGAACACGAATATCAGCGCAAACAGCCCGACCGCCGCGGCAATACCGCCCGCTATAACTTCAAATTTGGACTTCTTTTTCTTCTCATCTTTGCGGTTAAACTTATCACCATAATTTGATTTTTTATCTTTTTCGTCACCAATAAACCTGGTGGGGTCGTCGTCGGTGAATTTAGCGTAGTTGAAGCGTATATCAGGTTTTTTTTCAAATTTTTCTAAGTCTTCGAGCATTTCTTCCGCAGAAGCATAGCGGTTTTCGGGAAGCTTTTGCATTGCGTGGAGCGTGATTTCTTCTAGGCCTTCGGGAATATCAGGGTTGATTTCGCGAAGATCTTTGGGGTGCGATTGCATCTGCATAATCGCAACCGAAACAGCGTTATCGGCCTCAAACGGCAGCTGTCCCGTAAGCATCTCATAAAGAACCACGCCTACGGAATAAATATCGGCTTTTTCGTCTATTATGCTGCCTTTGGCTTGCTCCGGCGAAATATAGTGAACCGAACCAATCGCCCTATCCGTCATGGTCTGGGTTTCGTTCCTTGAGAAACGTGCTATACCGAAATCCGTGACTTTTATCGTGCCGTCTTTTAAAAGCATAATATTTTGCGGCTTGATATCACGGTGCACAACGCCTTTTTTATGAGCATGCTGCAGCGCTGAGAGAATTTGTTTTGTAAAATAAACAGCATCTTTGCAGGAAATTTTCTTCTGCTGAGAGATAAACTCTTTCATCGTGATGCCGTTGATATATTCCATAACGATATACTGAATTTTAGTACCGAAGCTCACGTCATAAACCTTAACGATATTTGGGTGCGACAAAACTGAGATTGCCTTAGATTCGTTTTTAAATCTTCTTATGAATTCTTTATTGCCCAAAAATTCGTCTTTGAGAATTTTTATCGCAACTATTTTATCTTCTATTATATCGTAAGCACGGTACACTACCGCCATGCCTCCGACTCCGATGAGTTCTTGAATTTCATATCTTGCGTCCAAACGTTTCCCTGTATATTTATCCATGCTTTTATCTCCTATCTAAAAAATGGTTTTGATTTGCCGGAAATATTTCAAAAATTATGTTTCTATAATCGACACTGTTATATTATCTTTACCGCCTCGTTCGTTGCTCTCGGCAATCAGCCTTTCCGTAGCATCTTCACCGCTATTACCCTTTAAAATATCCAGCATCTCAAGAGAATCCAAATAATTCGTAAGCCCATCGGTGCAAAGAAGTATTTTGCCCTTCGGCGGAATGCTCACTTCTTTATAATCAAGCGAAATTGTTGGGTCAATCCCAAGCGCACGAGTTATTATATTTTTCTGAGGGTGGTTTTTAGCTTGTTCGGGAGTTATCTCGCCGCTTTCGAGCATCTGCTGAACTATCGAATGGTCAACACTTATCTGACTTATTGAATCATCCGTTAAAAGATATGCCCTGCTATCGCCCAGATAAGCAATTCCCGCGAAATCATCTTTTACAACGCACATCACAAGCGTCGTACCCATTTTGCCCAGCTCGGGATTTTCTTTTGTTGCTTTGTAAATTTCTTCATTTGCAAGTCTTGCAGCTTCGAACATATATTTTTTTATATCCTCTCTGCTGCTGCTTTCGCTTAAATTACTTTGAAAAAAATCTGATATCGAACCAACAGCCCTGCTGCTTGCAATCTCGCCGGCACTCAGGCCTCCCATACCGTCACAAACGATAGACCATGACATATTTTCCGCTAAAACTTTATCTGCAAAACTATCTTGATTAGTTGCCCTCTTTTTGCCTATATCGCTCTTACTGAATATTTTCAAGGTAAATCCTCCGTTTCTTTCTGAGCTCTGCTTTTAAGTAGTCCGCATGCCGCTTCGATGTCTTCTCCGAGTGTTCGCCTTATTGTTGCGTTTATTCCCTTCTTCTCAAGTATGTTTTTGAATGCGTATACCCTATTTATATTACTTTTTATCATTCCGCTTTCATCAGATTCATTAAGTGGTATCAGATTAACGTGGCAAAGCATCCCCTTTAAAAGCTCTGCAAGCTCGAGTGCGCATTCTTTCGTATCGTTTACTTTTTCTACCATTGTATATTCGAATGATATCCGCCTGTTCGTCTTCAAAATATAGTATTTGCACGCGCTTATTAAATCTTTTATGTTCCAGCGCTTATTTATTTTCATCATCGAATTTCTGAGCTTATCATTTGGCGCATGTAACGAAACCGAAAGCGTAAGCTGTAATTTTTTATCTGCCAAATCGTAGATTTTATCAACAATTCCACAAGTTGAAAGTGAAATATGCCTCATTCCTATACCAAGACCGTTTTTATCTGAAACAAGCTCCAAAAATCTAATAACATTTTCATAATTATCGAGCGGTTCGCCCATTCCCATGAGGACTATATTTGAAATCCTTATATTGTTATCCTTTTGCGCTTTTTCTATCTGCAAAAGCATCTCGGAAGCGTTAAGATTTCTCGTAAAACCGCTTTTACCCGTCACGCAGAACGAACAGCCCATTTTGCAGCCCACTTGCGTAGATATACACATAGAATAGCCGTGCTTATATTTCATCAAAACGGATTCAATTAAATTACCGTCAAACATCTTGTAAAGATATTTAATTGTCCCGTCTTTTGAAATGCTCTTTCTTTCTATGGCAATAGTGGGTATAAAATATTCCTCCCTCAGACTCGCTCGCATAGATTTCGAGATATTAGTCATAGCATCAAAACTTTCGGCGCCTTCCACAATCCATTTATAAACCTGCTTAGCTCGGTAAGGCTCGATTCCAGAGCTTTTAAAATCGCTCTCTATCTCACCGAGAGTCATTGATTTTATATCGATAAACTCCAAAATTCTGCTGTCCTCCTCCCGAAACACATAGTGCGCTACTGATAAGATAATTATATACCAATAAAAAACTCTGTCAAGATTTGGCAGAGCTCTATTCAGGTGATGTCAAATTTCTCAGTATCTCGCTATAAATTTCGCTTGGGTTTTTATAAAAATTATTTTTTATCATCGTCGCCGCAAGCATATCGGGGGCATAAAGCTTTAATTTCATCATCTCAAAATTTCCGTCCAGCACGCTGCACGTTACTTCATAGCCTTTTTCGCATTTACGAATCGTAGCTTTATTTTCTTTTTCGGATTTAAGCCTTTTGAAATATTCTTCGCCCGCTTTTATTGATTTTTCCCGCACAGTCAAAGGAAGATTTCTTGAAAGCTCCTCGGCAATCATTCGGCCGCTCTTGCTGATGACGTAATTATCCTCATCATCTTTTATTATGTTTTTTGCCTCAACCATTTCTTCGAACGCCTGACTCGTTTCAAAGTAATTCGCGAGGCCATAGTTCTGGAGAATATCGGTTATGAATGACTTGGCAATCGGGCAAGAAAAGTGATTAAAAATATAGCAAATTAAAATTTTTATTTCTTGCCTATCGCGCAGTCCGCCGGGCAAAACTCCCGCTGAAAATGCTTTATGCTCCATTTTGTTTCTCCTGTATTGATTTGTTATTTAAAAAATGTTATAATATCAATAAATAATCATTGTTTTTTCTTTAGCGAATGCTTATGCTCAAATTTTTCCGCCATTGCTTCCAAACTTTTATTTACCGACTCCGCTTTATTCTTCTGGCACCAGACACTCAGAACGATAGTTGAAACGCCGTCCTCTATGCCCTGCAGTTTTACATCCGGAGCAGGAACCGTAAAGATATTTTTATTTAGCAAAAATTCTTTTTCCATATGTTTTTTTAAATCGGACATTTTGGGAGCAAACGGAATTTTGCGCTCGCACTCGACCCTGACCATGTTATATTCGCTGACCCTATTTATACTTGAAGAGATTAATTTTGAATTTGGGATAACCACAACCTGATTTCCTTCCGATGACTGCAAAAACGTAAACATCATTTCAATTTTGACGACAGTTCCTTTGGATTTATCACATTCGATGTAATCTCCGACGTGAATCGGTTTATTGATTACCAAAATAATTCCACTGGCAAGGTTAGAAATGCTATCTTTGAGGGAAATACCTACGGCAAAAAGCGATGCGCCGATAGCCGCCAAGATTGCCGTTACCTCAAAGCCCAAGCATTGAAGCACAGCCACCATCAGTATTATGCGCAAAGAAACTCTCAGAATTGATTCCAAAAGCGAAGCAACACCGACATCTTTAAATGACTTCTGAAAAAACAAGAGTACAACCTTACAAAGGGCATTTATAACCCACCAACCTATCGCAAAAATCGCCGCAGCCTTGATAACGCTAAAGAGCATCTCCTGCAACGACGACCCAAAATGTTCACTAATACTTTTTATAAATTCCATATACTATCACCTTCCTTAATAATAGATTATAGCACCTTTTAAACACAATAACAATTTTTATTTTATGAGGAGATTTTATGAATTTTACGAATCATTTCAAATTATCAAAAAACATCGTATTATCGATTATTCTGATACTTTCGCTCGTTTCGGGAGCACTTTGCAAAGTATTCGAAACCGTTTGCAATCCCGATACAATAAGAGAAAACAACAGTGGAGAACCCGTTTATCTTTCGGTTATGCACGGAAAAAACGGAAGGTTACCCGAAAATTTTGAAATTAAAATAGAGTTTGATAATGAAGTATTCAAGAAAAGCGCAAAAATAAACTACAGCGACGAAATAAGCAAAAACTATAAACACAGCAAAAATCTACTTGGAAACGTAATTTCTGTAAAATGCTCTTTGAAAGCTTCCAAAACATCCCCCGATATAGCAGAAAACCAAGAACTATTCTTACTTACAGTCGAAACCAAAAAATCCATCCAAAAATCTGAGACAAATTTTAAAATAATTTCAGAAGGGAATTTTGAAAGTGAAGCTCAGAGCATTCTCGTCGGAATACAAAAAGAAAACTCGGTCAATCCCTCGGCTCTATTGACAAAACTTATACCGAATCAGGGGATACTGACGCCAAAATTTAACCCAAATATTAATGAATACAGCATAAATGTTCCTTACGAAACAAAAGACATTGAATTCGACGTTGACTCTGAGAATTCTTCAGGAATTAGTGTAAATCGTCACAAGTTAAAGGCAGCGGGTTCTCAAACCGATATATTTATTACCGTTAAAGGCCACAAAAGAGGAGATAAAAATATTTACCACATTACAGTAGAACGCAACGAAAAACCGGAAGGCGAAAATTCAAAATCAAGACGTAGCTCAAAAATCACAGATCCTCGAAATATTCTAAACGGTATGTTGCCACATAACAGATCTTCCAAAAACGGAATCCGTAAATCCAAAAAATACGATACTGATGAAGATTATTCTTGCGAAGATGGCGACTCTTCAAATTCCAAAATGTTTAAGGAAATGGAAATAAACCGAAAAGAAAATGAGAGAAAAAGCAAAGGGAAATTATATTCTATAATAATTTTATCGTTATTTTTGTGTTTATGTGCCGCTTATTGGATAATAAAAAAGAAAAAGCAGATAAAAATCAAAAAAGATGTTAACAAAATTCCCAAAAAATAGTATAATAAACCCCAAACGATAAAATTTTTGTCTAGGGGGAATCGGGATGCTTACAAACTTCCTTATAAATAAATACGCAAAAAAATCCGATTTGGGGAGTCTGGAATCAAGAAAACAATTCGGAATTCTCAGCGGAACCGTCGGTATAGTTTGTAATTTAATTCTTTCGATCGGTAAATTTGCTGCCGGAATAGTAACGGGATCAATTGCAATAAGCGCGGATGCCTTTAATAACTTATCCGATGCCATATCTTCAATAGTAACCTTGATATGCTTTAGGACTTCGGACAGCCCCGCAGACCGTGAACACCCTTTTGGACATGGCAGAATCGAATATATTTCGGGTCTTATAGTTTCGATTGCAATAATATTCATGGGAATAGAATTCATAAAATCGTCGATAGAAAAAATATTTAATCCCGAGCCTGTAACCACAAATATGATTGCGGTTATTATACTCGTTGTTTCGCTTATCGTAAAACTATGGATGAGTTATTTTAACAATAAAATCGGTAGCGTGATAAACTCAACTGCGATAAAAGCCGCTGCATTCGACAGCATCAGCGATTCGGTAGTAACAGTAACCATACTTGCCGGTATGGCTATAACTTATTTTACAGGGCTCTACGTAGATGCCTATGCGGGTATACTGGTCGCATGTTTTGTAATATTAACGGGGCTTAAAATGATTAAAGAATCAACCGATCCGCTTCTTGGGCAAGCGCCCGACCCCGAACTCGTTAAATCAATCAACAATTTAGTCATGAAATGCCCCGATATTTTGGGAATACACGACCTTACAGTTCATAATTACGGACCCGGCAAACTCGTTATCTCGATGCACGCCGAAGTACCGGCCAACAAGAACATTATGGATTTACACGATTCGATAGAAGAGGTCGAAAACAAAATGAAAAATAAATTCAAATGTCAAGCAACGATTCACATGGATCCGATTGTGACGGATGACGAACAAGTTACCGACATGAAGGAAAAAATTTCCGCACTCATAAAGCTGATAGACAAATCCGCCCAAATTTACGATTTGCGAATAGTGCCGGGCAAATCAAAAACATTAATATTCCATGTTTCGATACCTTATGATTTGAAAGAGACCGACAAAGAACTTAAAAAATCCATTAAAACCAGCATAGATTCAATCGAACCCGGTTACGAATGCATAATAAACATCGACAGAGTTTATTTTGATTCGCAGGTTTAAAATGGAGGAAAAATGTATATAGATGAACATAAAATATTTATGCAAAAAGCTATCGAAGAAGCAGAAAAAGCAAAAAAAATCGGTGAAGTGCCGATAGGAGCGGTCGTTGTAAAAGGCGGAGAAATTATAGCCACGGGATACAATAAACGAGAAACTCTTAAAAATGCGCTTTTGCACGCCGAAATTGAGGCCATAAGTAATGCTTGCAAGAAGCTTAAAAGCTGGAGACTTACCGATTGCGACCTCTATGTTACTCTTGAGCCTTGCGCGATGTGTGCGGGGGCAATTATAAACTCAAGAATCGGGCGAATTATATTCGGCGCCAAAGATGCAAAGGCCGGCTCATGCGGCTCGGTGATAAATTTATTCGAACTCGGATACAATCATCGGCCCGAAGTCATTTCGGGAGTTATGGAAGAAAAATGCAGAAATTTGCTTTCGGATTTTTTTAAAAATTTGCGTAAAAAAACAAGGAGCTCTTAAGCTCCTTGAAAATTCTGATATTATTTTTAATCCTCATCATCTAAAATATCCGATTTACTGAGTGTTTTAAGTTTTTGGATACATTTGAAGCAGTGTTCCGTCAAAGCGGCAAGGCCTTCATTAGCTTCTGGAGGGAACTCTTTTAGTTCGTCGTCGTTAATTTCCGATTGTTTTTTCCCAAAATAACTTTGAACAACGTCCAAATATCTGACATTAAACTTTTTCATGCCATGAATTCTGATAATATCAAAAACATCCGCCTCATGAAGCATTACAGCTACTATATCTTTTCCTGCCACGAACACATCTTTATTCTTGATTGCGTCCTGCACTCTTTTGATATCCTGCTCAGATAATTTATCTTTTAACTCCTCAGCCGCTATATGCGCACTCGTTTCATCAAAAACATCTACCATCTCATTTGCCCTTCCGGAATCATGGAAAAGCGCAGCGTATTTGGCAAGTATAATCTCATCCTTGGTTGGAGATTTGAGTTTAAGTTCGGCACAATGCTTTCTAATAAACTTTGCTATATCATCAATATAACTGACTAATCTCGTTGCGTGCGCAATCCCATGGGTTCCAGCATCCATCTCAACCGGTGCTTTTTTATATTCATTAGGCCTTCCATTAAATATATACATGCGCTCTATATCTTTTATCAAACTATCTATAGCTATAGCTTTAGTTTTGGATTCCGCAATTAAATCATTTATAAACTGTTCTTCATCTTCCGGTACTTTATAATTTTCATCCAAGCATCGTTTCATCAGGTAAATGATTGTATTTCTGTCCTCCCCTCTTGCTCCATTCAGAGCCAGCTGCAATTTTTCTTTATTATTTAAAGGCTTCAAACCCGTTTTTGTTGCGGATTTATCTCCTTCGGGTATCCATACTCTTTTTTCACCATTAAAATAAAGCGTTAGTTCTTCGCCATACTTTATAGTCTTACCGTAATACTTTTTAAGAGCACGGCTCCTGATTTTCTCATCTATTGGTGCAAAAGTTGCTGCTTCATCCCCTCTGGCTTCACTTTCAGAAATCTGAAACACATCTCCAATATATTGATTTACACGGGACCTAAATAGTGCCACATAATTGCTTACAATGAATTCACCATGTATATATTTAAGGTCGTTGTCAAGCTTTTTTAAACCTATTCGGGCATTATACGGATCAACACCATGTTTTACGGACTGATCATAAATAGACTTTAAAAGTGATTCGGAATAAGACATTAAGTCCTGCATGCTACTTATTTTATCATCGCTAAAAATTTTATCAAACGCTTTCATAAATGCCTCAGCACTGCCTGCCTTCATAAATTCATCGTAAGCTTCTTGTACCTTTTGTGGATCAGCTTTAACGCCGTTTATACGTTCTTTGCTTGGATTATTTTTAACGCAACTTCCTAGATCTTTGATATAATCCGGAATAGTTTTTACAGACCGAAATAGCCAGCCGGGGTTTATTCCTACGCCGGTAAGCTCATCGCTTTCAAAACCAAGACACTGAGAATTTAAAAGCCTATTTTTTATCTTAATAATATCTTCGTCCGTATGAGTCCAGGTTACCGTTTTACTTGTACCGCCAAATCGAAATTGTTTATTACTCTCGTTAATGCTCTGTTTTGTTGGCAATATCAAAATATCGAACGACTTATCGTCAATTTTTTTATATCCTACAAAACAGTAATAATTTTGGTGTACCAAGGTATTTAAAACATCATCGTCATTAGGAGTAAGTCGAAACGCTTTAAGTGTATATTTATTTTTTTCTGTTTTTGCGTTTTTAATACCATCTTCGTCAATTTTTTTGTTTGCTTCTTCTAAATTAAAAAACATAGTCCAATTGTTTTCAGCCGATTTATCAACATGAATCGGAGTTGGAACAGAAACATTTTGCGGTTTTAGCTCGGGTTTTGGCTCGGGTTTTGGCTCGGGTTTTGGCTCGGGTTCTAGCTTGAGTTCTAATTCATTCTGATTCGGTAATTTTGAAAGCTTGTCTTCAACCTTTTTCTTATACTGCTCTCCGAGTGCCTTTGAAAGTGCCTCGCAAAAACTCCCTTCAATATAGCTTTTATTTAATTTCCATGGTGTCATCTTGGACACTTGAGTTATAAATTTTCCCCACAATATTTTTTTATTTACCTTTTCGCCGTTTGGTAGGTTATCTAACAACCCTTCAAAAAGTGATTTAAACCACTTACCCTTATCTCCAGCTAAAAATATTTTCAAATTCACCCCATTTCCGGAGCCAATCATTCCGAACAGTCTCAATAAGTCTGAACTTAATATCTCGTTACGTTGATTTTGCAGCTTAGGATCTTTCCCCGCCGCAACTATAATAGAAAGCATTATCAGTGCCATCGTATAGTCACGAGTTCCTTGCCATCTGTACTTTGCCAAATACTTAGCAAAATTACCCAATTGTCCATCTGACCATGCCGCTTTAATCAGTTTCCTGCTTGAAATAGTCATAAATGGTGTAGTAAGTGCATCCCCAAGTTTTTGTGCATTAACATGTTTGAAAAGTACCATAATTAATCCCTCTCTTTAAATAGTATTAAACACAGCGAGAAAGCTTGTGTTATGTCAATTATACATATATATATGTGCGCTGTCAAATGTTTTTTGAAAAAAATATAGAAAACAATGATATTTTAACTCAAATATAATTTACAGCACCATTTTAAACTCAGTTAATCTTTATAAATAAAAGCAAAATACCGAGTATAAACCCGGCTATTTTTGTATTGTTTGTATTATATGATATTCTATTAAATTTTAGCTTACCTGCTGAGCCATATTTTCGGGCGCGCTTACTTTGAACATATCCAGAACATTTTTTATTATAATTTTTACACATTTGCAAAGGTACAATCTTGCGCACGTCAAGTCTTCATCTTCCGAAATAATCTTCGACGAAGAATAAAATTTATGAAAGAGCGTCGCTAAAGTTATGACGTAGCGAGTGATTTTAGTCGGGTCGTACTTCTGCGCGGCTCTGAGAATTTCAGAAGGGTAGTTCGCCATAAAATAAATCAGATTCTTTTCATGCTCCGAATTCAAAACTTTAAGATTTGCTTCTTTATTTTCATAGTAAGCAAATTTTTCTTTTGAAAGCTGTTTGAATACGTTGCAAATCCGCGCATGAGCGTACTGAACATAATAAACCGGGTTTTGCGCGTCTTGTTTTACCGCTAAATCCAAATCAAAATCCATGCCGGAATTCGCTTCTTGAGTATTAAATATAAATCTTGCGGGCTCTGCGCCGACTTCTTCAATTAAATCCGAAAGCTGGATAGCTTTCCCCGTCCTTTTGCTCATACGAACGATTTCGCCGTTTTTCATGAGTCTGACAAGCTGTATAAGTATAACCTCAAGACGATTTCTATCAATTCCGAGCGCCTGCATTGCGCCTTTCATGCGCTCAACATGCCCGTGATGATCCGCGCCCCAAACGTCGATACACGTATCGAATCCACGAGTTATAAATTTATTGTAGTGATATGCGATATCGGCCGCAAAATAAGTAGGGATGCCGTTTGTGCGGACTAAAACTTCGTCTTTTTCGCTTCCGAAATCCGTTGCCTTATACCAAACGCAGCCGTCTTTTTCATAGGTATGGCCTTTTTCTTTGAGCAAATTGATTATCCTCGTAACCTCACCCGAATTGTGAAGTTCGCTTTCGTAAAACCACTTATCATAGAATATTTTATATTTTTCCATATCCGTTTTCATACGCGCGATATTCTTCGGAAGCGCAAAATCAACAAGCGCTTTTTTACGAACTTCAAAATCCTCGCTCAGATACTTATCGCCGTTGATATCGAAAAACTCTTTCGCCAAATCGGTTATATCTTGGCCCTGGTAGCAGTCTTCGGGCATTTCGATATCTTCATCGGGACTACATATCTGACGATAACGCACGTCCAAAGACTTGCCGAATTTTTCAATTTGATTACCCGCGTCATTTACGTAAAACTCTTTGTATGCCTGATACCCTGCCTTTGAAAGTATCGCCGCAAGGCAGTCGCCCAAAGCTCCACCCCTGGCGTTTCCGAGGTGCATCGGACCGGTAGGGTTCGCTGAGACAAATTCAACCATTATTTTTTTGTTTTGACCGTAATCCAGATTACCGTAGATTTCTCCGCATTCTTTTATTTCTTCGAGCGAGTCGGCAAAAAATTCAGAATTCAAAAAGAAATTTATAAATCCGGGCCCCGCAACTTCTATTTTTTCGGCATACTTAATCGCCGCTGTTTCCAGCTCAGAAACTAATTTTTCCGCAATACTTCTCGGAGATTCTTTTAATACCTTTGCGCTTACCATAGCAACGTTTGACGAGAGATTCCCGTGATTTGTATCGGCAGGTATTTCTATCTCGAAATTCGGAATATCCTCTGAATTTTCAATTTTATCCTTATACAAATCAAAAATTTTCTCAGAAATAGTTTTTCTTATCTCTGATATTGTTTTATCCAAAACGTACATCCTTTTCTCCCCTTCTTCCTCTATTCTCTTGGCCGTTATCGAAATCTCATTTCTGGTGATTAATTGCAAATTAATATCAAGCGCGTATTTTAACTTTATCTTACAGCTTTTTTCGGTGTATTCCACTTTCATATCATCGGCGAAAACCCCAAAAGTGAAAGTGCCTTCTTTGGTGCTGTATGGGCAGTAATGTTTTTTGCCTTTCTCCAAAATCAGTCTCGAGTGAATACTCCCGTTTTTTATTATACTTAATTTTTCGTCACTTTCGGTTTTTATCACGCAGCTGCACGAATGTTTACCTTCGTATTCTTGATACGCAATATAAATTTTATCATTGATTTTCTTCATCGTGCCACGAGTTTTGACGTTTATTTCGTCTTTATCTTCGCCGCTCTTCTGCACGGAACTAATCTCTATTAAAAAATCTTTCTCTATCTTCCTCACTCCTTTTTTATTTTTCGGGTGAAATTAAATTCTCTATATCGTAACCCAAAAATGTACGCGCGACCTTTGCAAAAGCCTCTTTCTCGCCGCTTATGAAATATTTAATGTTTTCTGATTTATGCGCATTTTCGGACTGAATATTATTCTCATAGATAAATTTTTTAAGCGACTCGGCCGCTTCTTTGCCTGCGTCCAAAAGGGTTATATCTTTATGTATAAGCAAATTTTTGATGGCTTTTTCGCCGATAGGATAGTGTGTGCAACCCAGAATTAATGTATCGATATCCAAAGTATTTATTTTTTTGAGGTATTCGCAAAGAGCATCCGATAATTCGCTGTCGCTTGGCGAAATATGGCCGTTTTCTATAAGAGTCGCGAGCTTCGGGCAGGCTTGTTCATAAACTTCCATTCCGGGAGAAATTTCGGCACATGTTTTTTTGTAAATCCCACTTTTTATCGTGGCCGACGTCGCTAGAACTGCTATTTTGCCGTTTTTAGTTACCGAAACGGCTTTTTTGCAAATAGGCTTTATTATGCCTAAAACAGGAATATCTGATTTTATATAACTAAGCTGCGAACTTACCGTCCCACATGCCGCTAAAATCATCTTAACATTCTTGCTTCTCAAAAATTCTATATTATGATGCCCGCATTTAATTACGTCTTCTCGGCTTTTTTCGCCGTAAGGCACATTTATGGTATCGCCAAAGTATACTATATCTTCGTTTGGCATTATCTCTCTAATGCATCTGAGCGCCGTCAATCCGCCTGCGCCCGAATCAAAAATTCCTATCGCTCTGTTATCCATTTGTTTCCGCCCTTTTAAGAGCTATCCCTTTCAAAAAATTTTAAAACTATTTTTCTCTTGCAAGTTCAATTAATTTGTCTATCAAATCCGTGAAACTAATTCCTGTTGCTTCCATCAGCTTGGGATACATACTTATTGACGTAAATCCCGGAAAAGTATTGGGTTCGTTAAGATAAATTTTATTTGTACCGTTTTCTACAAAGAAATCTACTCTCGCAAGACCTTTGCAGTCTAGAATTTTATACGCTTTTTTGGCGATTTCTCGGACTTTATCCGCTACATCATCGGGAATTCTCGCGGGTATATAAAGTTTTGAGTCGCCGTCAATATATTTTGCGTCGTAATCATAAAATTCGTTGCACGGGACTATCTCGCCAACTACCGAAGCAATCAGCTCATCATTACCAAGAACGGCACATTCTATTTCTTTACCGACTATTCCTTCTTCGATTAGAATTCTACTATCTTCTTTAATCGCTTTTTTGATGCCTTCGACCAATTCTTCGCGGTTTTTCGCCTTTGATATACCCACCGACGAGCCTGCGTTCGCGGGTTTGATGAACATCGGATATCCACCCACGATTTTTTCCGTGTCATCAATACATTTTTCTGCATCCGTTTCAAAATCGTACTTATTAAACCAGTGAAATTTCGCTTTATCAATTCCGAAATAGTTAAGCATCGTATTCGTGCAAATCTTATCCATGCAAATCGCCGATGAGAGCGTATCGCAGCCCACGTATGGAATTCCTGCAGTCTCAAAAAGCCCTTGAATTACGCCATCTTCGCCGTTTTTACCGTGCAAAACGGGGATAACTACGTCTAAACTCAAAGTTTTAAGCTTGCCGCCGTCATCTATAATTATACCATGAATTTCGGGGTCCGGAGCAATAAATATATTTTTATTTCCTCTGTTATCCTTCCACTGCCCTGAAGGTATTTCATCTATATCCCCTGAAAAAAGCTGCCATTTACCCTCTTTTGTAATTCCGATTAAGTGAACATTATATTTTTCTCTTGAAATATTTTTTATTATCGACGTAGCCGACTGCAAAGAGACCTCGTATTCGGACGACTTCCCACCGAACACTATCCCTACGTTAATTTTATCCATAAAATCACCTTCAAATTATGTAATACAACAAATATTATACCACCACTTACAATAAAATGATTATATTAAAAAAAATTTTTATTTACTATCGTCCACAGCTACAAAAATATATCGCTTTCGACAAAAAAGTTATTTCAAGTTTACACATTGATTTAATTACAAAAGTTGAGTAATATATTATGTAGGCAAAATTATCCTAATAAAAATCTGGGAGAGTTGATTTAATGAAAAAGAACATACTTATAATCGGCACGGGCGGAACTATCGCAGGTAAAGGCAAAAAAGGTGAAACCGCCGCATATGATTCAGCTCAAATACAAGTTGATGATTTAGTCGCGGAAATTCCTGAACTAGCGGAACTCGCCAATCTGGATTCTGCCGAGCTTTTCAGCGTTGACAGCTGCGATGTGAGTTTTGATAAACTTTTGAAGCTTGCAAAATATATAAACGAAAAAGCGAATGATGATAAAATTGACGGTTTTGTCGTGACGCACGGCACCGATACCCTTGAGGAAACCGCATATTTTCTAAATTTAACCGTTAAAACAAAAAAACCTGTAGTAATTACCGGCGCCATGAGGCCAAGCACGGCGATTAGCGCAGACGGACCTTTTAATCTCTATCAAGCCGTGGCACTCGCAACAAAAGATGAAGCGGTCGGCAAAGGCATAATGGTAGTTTTTTCCGATTCTATCTTCGGCGCAAGAGATATTTCAAAAATCAATACATTCAGGACAGATGCATTTAATCAAAGAGATTTCGGATGTTTGGGCTACATGAGAGACGACAAAGCGTACTTTTTCAACAAATCGACAAAGTTACATACATACAAAAGTGAATTTGATATTAAAAATATCGAAAAATTACCGAGAGTAGACATTGCTATGTTCTGCGTAGATGCAGAAACTGACATTTTGGATTATTTTGCAAATCGCTCTGACGGAATTATATTGGGCGGCGCAGGCTGCGGCGGAAGCAAAACCGAGTGGAATAATAAAATTGCAGAAATTTTGGCTTCGGGCAAACCCGTTGTAAGAAGTTCGAGAGTCGGCAATGGGTTAGTCACTTATAGGAAAGATAAGATAGCAGAAAAAGGCATATTTGCGGGGAGTTTATCGCCTCAAAAAGCAAGAATACTGCTCTCTTTGGCACTCACAAAGACAAAAAATCTGAACGAAATACAAGAGATATTTGAGAAATATTAATCTTAGTGTCAAACAAAAATTAGCACATCTCAATCCGTGATTGAGGTGTGCTTTTTGGTGTTTTACGAAAAACGAACAATTTGACAGTACAGCTTCATTATGATACAATGAATTCGGTGATATAAGTGAAAATGACAATTGAATGCGCTTTGTGTTTTGAATATCGATGAGACATCATACAAA
This sequence comes from uncultured Clostridia bacterium, assembly GCA_947305745.1. Lineage (GTDB taxonomy): Bacteria > Bacillota > Clostridia > Oscillospirales > Acutalibacteraceae > UMGS1491. The sequence goes on from CAMZEH010000010.1 coordinate 20,780, forward strand.
GCTTAATCTATAAAATCTCATCGGTCGTTTGCATAGAATTATTCTGTGCCGTTTGTCGACCGATTTTTTATTTTAAGAGCTGCCGGAGATGTTTCTGAGCAGCTTTTTTTATTTTATTATTTTGGAGGAAATTAAAATGGGAATATTGGAAGTTAAAAATTTAACACATTCTTTTGGCGATAAAATTCTATACAAAAACGCAACTTTTGAACTTTTCAAAGGCGAACACATGGGCATAACGGGTCAAAACGGAACGGGCAAAACTACGCTTTTACGCTCTGTCATAGGCGATTTAACGCCCGACTCAGGTGACATACGCTGGCAAAAGGGCATTAAAATAGGATACCTCGACCAACATGCAAAAATAAACCAAGAGTTAAAAATTTTCGAATATCTAAAGACCGCTTTTGATGAATTATACGCAGTTGAAAAAGAACTAAACGAAATATACGAAAACATGGCGGCATCTGTAGACGAAGCTCTATATGAAAAAGCTTCGGACTACCAGAATTTACTCGTCAACAGGGGATTTTATGAAATCGAAAGCACCATTTTGAAAGTTTCGGCAGGTCTAGGCATTAACGCTCTGGGCATGAATACACCTCTAAAAAATCTCAGCGGAGGTCAACGCGCAAAAGTGATTCTCGCCAAATTGCTTCTTGAGAATCCCGAGGTGCTGCTCTTGGACGAACCGACAAACTTTCTCGACAAGGAACATATTGAATGGCTTGCCGATTTTCTTAAGTCGTTCAAAGGTACATTTATGCTTATCTCACACGATTTCAATTTCTTGGATAAAGTAACAAACTGCATACTTGATATAGAATTTCAGAAGGTAACTAAATACAATGGCAATTTTTCTAAATTTTTGGAAGTTAAAGGCTTTAGGCGCGAAAACTATATTCGTGAATTTCATGCTCAGCAGAAGGAAATCAAGAAACAAGAGGAATTTATAGCAAAAAACAGAGTTAGGGCATCGACGGCAAAGCAAGCCCAAGCAAGAATCAAAAAACTTGAAAAAATGGATAAAATACCGCCGCCGCAATCGCCGCCAAAACCTACATTTAAACTTATTTCTTTACCGATTTCTCACCAAAAAGCATTAAAAGTATACAGCCTGGAGATAGGATATGACAAAGTGCTGTTGCCTAAAATATCGTTTGAAGTTAAAATGGGCGAAAAGGTAGTAATTACAGGGTTTAACGGAATTGGAAAATCCACTCTCATAAAAACTCTCATGAAAAAAATACCGGCGATATCCGGCACATTTAAATTTGCAGACTACGTAAAAACAGCATATTTCGACCAAGAATTATCTTGGCAAAACCCGAACATGACTTCTCTGGAAATCGTAGCGGAAAAATTCCCGAAACTCTCGCAAACCGAAATCCGCAAAAAACTTGCAGCATGCGCGGTCATGGCGAAAAACGTTACTCAAAAAATTAGCACATTAAGTGGTGGAGAACAGTCGAAAGTCAAACTTTGCATACTTGCAAATACAAAATCAAACTTTTTAATACTCGACGAACCGACAAATCATCTTGACGCAGAAACAAAATCAGTCTTAAAAGATCAGCTTCTTAAATGGGAAGGAAATTTGATACTCGTTTCGCACGAATCCACGTTCTACGAAGGCATAACGAATAAAATAATAAATTTGAAAAAATAGCGCCAAACTATGCAATTATGACAATTAAATCAATCGAGTAAAAAGGGTTATGGTTAATTATACAAAACCGAGTTTTTTGTTTGTTTTTTGTTGAATTTGTGC
>CAMZEH010000011.1 GCA_947305745.1 uncultured Clostridia bacterium
TCGGCACAAGCATATCTGATAGTCTCGGCATCTTCAGAATTAAGCTCATCAAAAAATCGTCCTTCGGTTACACTTTCGAATGTCGGAAGCTCCACTTTCAGAAGTTCGGGAACCAACTTTTTAAGTCCGCAGTCATTTAGTTTCCTGAATTCCGTGTGCGTTTTAAGTGTCATTTGTGCAGCGGACAACGTATCATAAATTTTGCATTTCGGGATAAAATCCAACGCATAAAAGAACATCGTTTCAAAGGCAGCGTTATGAATTACCACGGTCATATTTTCGTTTAGCAAAATGTTATTTTTTATCAACTCAAACGTTCCCACAAAGTCAGCATTTCTGCCGACCTTGTGATTAAACGGGACATAAATTCCCGTACCTTTTTCTACCGAAAAACTAATCCCCGTGATACCCGATTTGTGAGCATCGAGCGAGGCTTTTTCGTCATCACGAAACGATGAGAGTGGAGAGGTTTCGATGTCCAAAGCTAAAAGTTTATACGTTCCGATGTACTCTCGCATTTCTTTGATATTTAAAGCCAATTTGTAGCTCATACAGATTCCTCCGAATCTATGATTTCACCCGTTGTCATGTCAACTTTCTGAAGATTTGATTTGTTATGAGCGTAGGATTTTACTTGCTCGGAATAGTTTTTTATTAGCTCGATTTCTTTTATATCCAGTTCTCTTGCAACGCTAAATTGAACCTGAGAATATGAAATGCCTGTCTTGTTTACAGCCTTTTTGAGCGAAAATTTTGTTACTACGCTATCAGACTTTTTGCCCCTTGAAAGTAGGCGTTTGATGTATCTTGAAAACTCTTTGTTTGAGCTTGTGGGGAGCGAAAGAATCACAGGAAATATCTCGCCTTCTCTTAAAAGATACATTTGGTGCTTGTTCTTACACGCTTTTGATCCATTCTCACCACTTCCGAACTTATTATTGGAGCAATTCATACACTTGCCTCCAGGTACGCCGGCACCAGTTATTCCGTCAATACTTAGACAATCGGGAGGATTATTCGATCCGTTAAACTTTGAACTATAAAAGACGTACATTGGGTGGTGGTAAAGAATTACCGCTGAGAACTCCTTAATCATATCGGGTTCATCGGGATTACTGCTCGGAAACTCGAACATGGTGCCGCCACCTGCGGGGATTTTTATCCTTTCAAACTCGTTATCAAGTCCGCTGAGTTCTTCCAAAAAGTCGCCGTTTATGCCCCCGTTAGCAAGGTTCATATAACCTTGGTTTGTGTTTACTGTTAATTCATTTTTTGACATTTTAATTTACTCCTTATTTCGTATATTTTCTTGTGCTGACCGTGTTTTTTTCAAATATGTTTATTAAACCGTTAAGCCAATCGGGTAGCTCGTTTTCATTCTCAGAAATCTGCTCTTTGACAAACGCCGAGAGAGAACTCGGATTGACAGTTTCAACTACCAAATCGCCGTATCCAAAGCTTTTCAGTAAGGCATACAATTCGTCTTTTTTGCCGGAAACCGCCGAGGCTTTGAGGCTTGTCCTAAGTGAAAAACTTGTTCCCCCATGTGTGAAATTCGGTGTTTCATTGAGTGTCATAAATTCAGCAAGTGCCGCCTCAATCTCGGTAAGCATATCGTTTATGTTCCTAAGTTCAAGTTCTTTTTGTTTCTTTTCATCTTTAAGGACTTTTAGCCTCTCCGCAAGCTCAAACATTACGCTATCATCCATTTTAGAATCCTCCTTCATTTGCATACGGGTTAAGTCCGTTTTTATAATCGTCAATCAGACTCTTCGCCAGATTCACTTTGTTTTTTAGAGCCTTCATTATCTTTTCATCCACCGTGTTTGATGCAATCAAATAAATGTAAGTACAGTTTTCTTTCTGCCCTGTTCTGTGAATTCTCGCCTTCGCCTGCTCGAAATTACTCATTGAGTAATCCAGAGAATAAAACACCATCGTGCTTGAAGCAGTAAGCGTTATGCCAAGTCCGGCAGTCGCTATCTGCCCGACAAACACCAGCACATCCGCATCATATTGAAACCTGGATATTTCATCCGCTCTGTTTTTGATTTCGCCCGTGATGATAGAAAATCGTAAGCCTTTATCAATGAGCAACTTTTTAATTGCTGCAATTTCAGGAATAAACCTAGCCATGATTACGAGCTTCTTTCCACTTGAAGTCACGTCATCGATAATATCCTCAAGTGCATTTAATTTTGCTTTGCTGATTTGATGTACCTTTTTGCCCTCGTCGTCACCGAGGAAACCACCCGTAAGCTGAGACAATCTCAAAATTTTAGTAAGCACATTAGTCACCGTGACCTCGCTGTTTTGTAGTTCCGCAAAACTGTCTCTGACAAGATGTTTATAAGTATTCATCGCATACGGCTCAAGTTCAACTTTTCTGATGATTTCCGTTGTTTCGGGTAAATCCAAACACTCGGACTTTTTTGCTACAAATGCAATACTATGAATTTTGTTACGTAATTCATCTTTCATCGATTCCTTAAGTACCGGGGTATGGTTTCCGTACCCAACCATGTCGAAGTACCGATTTCGGAACGTGTAAAAACTCTTTCCGAAAATCGTGGGTTCCAAGAACTTATACTGCGAAAAAATGTCAACTGCTTTGTTTGTGATAGCTGTGCCTGTCAATATGAGCTTGTACCTTGTTTTTTCTCCAAGTTTATGAAGCGATTTCGAGGCTGCTATATTGTGCGACTTAATCTTGTGTGATTCATCACAGATAATCATATCGGGATGCCAGTTTTTAATTTGCCTTTCTATTCGCCACGCAGACTCGTAGTTTATAACTGCAATCTGCAATGCTCGTCCTTGTAGTGAACACAAGGCTTCAGCTTTCTTTTCAAGTGAACCTTTTAAAATTTTTAAATTGTAGTCAAAGTCTGCAAACTTTGAAAACTCTTCTTCCCAAACTCCGCAAATCGATAAAGGACAGACTATTAAAAGATTTCTAATTCTCCTTTCGTTAAATAGCTCTCCGGCAACTGCCACAGAGATTAAACTCTTACCACAACCCATCTCAACAAGAAGTGCTGCTCCGCCATCGTTTTCAAACCGATGCATAACAAACTCAAATGCTCTCTTTTGATGTTCAAATGGTTTTGCTTTGATTGGCATCTCCAAATACTTCATTACCTTGCTCCTCTCTAATTTCTACTGATTGAACGCTTTTTTCGGGTACGATAACCACTAGCTTTTCTACACCGCCAAACCATTTAAGTGCCAATCTTTTTATGAGCGATACTTTTTTAAACTCGGCAATACTTATGGGTTTTTCGCCGAGCTGTCTGACAGTTATTCTCATTTGATGCTTTATCATTTTCTCCACCTCTTCCCGAAGCTTTATTTTTTACGTCCTTAAAAGTGCTCCTATATATAAGTCACGAGAAAAGGAGATCCTGACATTTTTTGATGACGAAGTTTTTGATATTTTAACTATATTTTTTGTTTAAAATATCAAAGTGCATCTTTCATCCGCTTAATCCCGCTATTTACCCAACTCTTCAAAAATACATTTTAATTTTTTTCTTATACGTTCTAGTCGTTTCCAAAGAGCAGCCGATTTGATTCCCATTGAAGTGGCATATTCAGTCATACTGATTTTGTTTTCACTTAAATAAATCTTATTTATCAGTTGCCTGTCATCAGGCTTTAATTTAGAAAGTGCTTTATATACAATTTCTTTATCTACTTGATTTGATATCTGCTCTTCAAACCCCGTTTCAATATCTGCAAAAACCTTTTTGTCCTCACCAAATACACTTAAACTGATGTGTCTTCTCGTCTCTGTCTGATTGTTGTTATATAAATTTCTATCAAGTTCGAGAATAATTTTTTCGAATTCTCCATATACTGAGATAGAGGTTTCCTCACCGTTGACAAATTTGTACTTTATCTCCATGTTCCGTTGTCCTTTCGAATTTTGATTTCTTTCAAAAAACAAAAGGTCTACGGCGGACTACGAGCTAAACGCAAAAAAAGACCCATTTATTTCCTTTCCAGACTTCGAGAAAAGAAAAATAAATGGATAACTTTGTATTCTAAAAAATATGCGAAAATCTAAATTAAAAATGTTAGTATTCTCGAAATCTTGAATTTTTTAAAAACTTCAGATTTTAAAAACACCAATTGCATATTAAAAAGCCCTGACAAAACAAAGAAGCCATAAAGAAACAAATCTTTACGGCTTTTGATTTTTTATTATTTGATTTTACATTTTTCGCATTCTTCGGGACGTGCCTCTCCAAAATTCCGATATGTTTTAAGGTTTCAAGAATATTATGTAAATAGGATTTAATACTAACCGGCGACCTACATCGCCAAAACACATGATGAATTTCAGATACGCACATATGAAAAAGCACCTACCCTCATACACTATTAAATTTTTAAATTATAAGCATTTCCTCCTAACTCTGTTTCTGATTTACATCATAAATTATTCTCAAATAAACGTATGTCGAACGGTGGTATATCATCATAAAATAATTTTTCAAGTAAAAAAGACTCCCCATGTGGGGAGCCGATTATATAGATGTTTAGATTATGAATTGGTATTAGCCATATAAATTTTTATTTCCTCAATTATATGTCCTATATTACCCTCTCCGGCATACCTTTGCATATCAAAGAAGTTATCATCGATACCAACCCATTCGAGCTTATTTACTTCCTCGATTAATTCTACTTCCTTATTCAGAACACCATAGTAAACTTCCAGCGATTTATTGAAAGCCAAATAATCAATATTCATAAAATGATTCAAAGATACATCATTCTTGCTGATATTTGTTTCTTCGAACAATTCTCTATATGCCTCATTCAATCCGTCATTTTCGCTTTCTATTTTACCGCCAACCAAATTATACATACCTTTATATGGCTCTTTTGTACGCTTACACATTAAGGTTTTTTTCATATCCTTATCAAAAATAACAACAACATTATACTTCATAGCACATCTACACCTCAAAAAATTATCCTAATATATTTGATTTATCTTTGCAAGCATAAGTTAAATACTCACCTGTATGTACTTGGGTTTTCCGAATTTCACCGCATCTGATTTTAATTACGACAATGAAATAAAAAAATTAAGGCTTCCTATTTTGTAGAAAGCCCTTTTCGAAACATTGTTCTTACAATTAAACCTTTTTACCCCGGATATCATTAATGATTTGCTGAATATGGGCAAGGGTCTCGACAGAAAGACCTGTTACTTCGATGTACGTCTTATCATCCAAACCCAGTATATAATCTGTTGAGACATTAAAAAATTCACATATCTTTATAAGCATATCAACTGACGGAAGTATATTTTCGTTCTCCCAATTTGATACCGTTTGTTTTGTAACTTCCAATTTGTTGCCAAGCTCTACTTGATTTAATTTATTAGCTTTTCTCAGCAATTTAATTCTTTCTCCAAGCATACAAATCCCTCCTTACTTATCTAGTATCGAACAGTAAAGAGGAAATATAAAAATACTAATGTATTGTAATTTTTATCATATTATGATATGATTCAAACAGGCTAAGAGTTTCAAGCCACAAAATATAAGCGTTATTTAAGTTCTTGCTCAAGGTTATTAAATTCTTTAGTATTGAAAAATTCAGCCAAAGTGATATTTAATCCATCGCAAATCATCTTTATTGTAAGTATCTTTGGGTTACTACTTTTACCATACATTATATTCTTTATCGATGACGGCGATATACCACATAAATTAGCCAGTTTATTAAGCGTAATATCATTTTCAAAACACAAACGCTTTATTCTTGCCTTTATGGCACCTATAGTATCTATACAAATCACTCCCTATTTAGTATTGACACATTATAGGGTAGTTTGTTTAGCTTGAAATTGTAGGCTATGCGTGATACTATTAGTATTACAGATAAACTATTTTTGCTTCAAAGGAGAATATATGGGCAACAAAAAGGGACACACAAATGTTCTCGTGTTAAAAAACAGATGTGATAATAAGACATGAAAAACGTATTAAAACACACAATAAAATCCGCAAGAAAAAGGCTGGGTATAACCCAACGTGAACTTGCAGAAAAGCTTTCTGTTTCACCATCCGCAATCGGGATGTACGAACAGGGAAGACGAGAACCCAATTGTAGGATGCTCTCTGAAATATGTAGCGTTCTAAAAATACCTTCACAAGAGTTCTTTCAGAAAAGCAATGTGTTTAATGCAAACTCAGTATTAAACGGCTTGATAGAATATTTAAATAGCGAAAAAGAAGTAGCACTAAACGGCGAAATTTTAAGTAAACAAAAGAAAGATAACATTGCATATATACTAAATCTAATACTAAAAGACAAATAGGAAGGCAAACAACCATGCTGATAAAAAATGAAAAAATGATTAAAAAAATCTTTGACAGAGTGTACGGAATAGCTTACTGCGGTGAGCATTTCGATGACGGCAATAATTTAGGGATTCCATACGAAATCGAAAAAGATGGTGCAATAAGCGTAGTTAATGACAAAATTTATAATCTAAGGCGCAAGATGGCAGGGGAGTATACTGGGAACGAAAACTGCGACATAGATGACTACGGTGATTTATGGAGTCTTGATTGTTTATACTCCTATATGATGAAGGAAATGTGCTACAAAATGTTCCTTTATGGATATACTTTGAGTCCTGAAAGGCTTGGAGAATAATAAAAATATTTGTGAGGAATGATTATTTTGAAAAAGTTTTTAATTAAGATATACCCGTATGTAAAAGAGACCGCCGAAGCGTATGCCCTTATCCGTAAAGACCCTATTTTGTTTGGAATGTTTATAATGGCATTCGTACTCAGCATAATCATGCTGATAAAATTTTCCGGGTTTTCCAGTCCTTTTACGGATTTCATAGTAAATGCGGTATTTGACAGTAGCGATGCCGATGCGTGGAGCAATTAAAAATTATCCTAAAATAGAGAGACGTATTGTAGTCTCTCTATTTTATCGTAGAAATAAATTATTATATTGTACTTTCCTCAAAAATCTCTTTAAGTACATCAAGCGTTATTTGATAAATCGCCTCAATCTCACTATCTTCTGCAAATTTATTCAAGTAGTATCTACAGTCTTGACAATTCACATACTCTTTGTATAAATCTTTATACTCAGGTTTTTGGAGATCTTCTTTAGGTACACCTTTTAAACTTTTAAAATATTCATTTGCACGTTTATCAAAATTTGCATAATACCCGGTACCTCTACTTGTGAAAACTTGCGGATAATCGGGATGACACAACATTTTTTTGGTAACATCACTATCCCAATAAGTCAAATATTTTATCTTTTCGTCTTTGGAAAGTTTTTTGAATTCGTCCATTGTTTTTAGCTTAAATGTTAAAGCTTGCTCATATCTTTTTTTGAATTCCTGTAAAGACCTATCCGCCTCCATTCTAAAAACGATGTCTAGTTTTTTCACATCTTCTATCTCAGACTCGTCCGTAACTTCAACAAAAAGTGAATCGCCTTGTTCATCCGAAGCTTTAAAAGGATCTCCGGCAATGGCTTCCTTTGTTTTATAATACTTTATCTCATCAGAATCAAGCGACTTCTGCCCTTTATACCATATAGCCTTACCACTACCATCGCCAGCTCTTTTTGCTATCATCCACTCAGTTTTTGGCACTCTTATAAACTTTGGCTTAGATTCCTCTTGTGTAGCCACGCCCGAAATAACTGCAGATTTATCTTGAACATTCGTACTGGTGGATACAGCAAACGCATTGGAAAAAGGTGTAAGCATTGTCATTAAAGCAACACCTGCGGCACCTAATGTACGTTTACTTATTCCTCCGGCGACTTCATCTAACTCTTCGTTCGTCATCTCTACATTATTTTTTGAAAACATATTAACCGCTAATGTATTATACTTCATATAATTCACTCCTAAATTTTATTATTTCACGCTACGCCCACCATATAAATAGTGGGCGTAATTTCGCTACATTATTGTACAACCGCTTTTAGGTTCAGGAATTGGCACATCACAGTTCTCAAGCTTGGGTAAAGTAGATAAGACACTAAAATCTCTTACCGGCGTTCCTTCTAAACACACCCAATACAACTGTTTCATATCTCTAAAAGCATTTATATCCTGAACAGCTGTATAACTTAAATTCATACGTTTCATACCTGTTAATGCCCTTATTGGCGCAATATTCTGCAAATGCTTATGGTATGGTAACTGAAGCTCCCAAAGTGTACGCAAATCTGATAAAGGCGAAAGGTCAGTTATGTCTCCCCAAATAATTAACAGTTGTTTCAAGTTATTCAAATACTCTATTCCATTCAATTTGCAAATATAACTAGTGTTAGGAGGACAATTATTAGCTACTAGTGAAGTAATAGAATCTAGCTCGGATTGGGTAACTATATCTTCTTCGGAAAATTTTTTCAAAGAACTAGCCACAACTTTAGAAAGTTGGGTATCTTCAAACAAATCACAAATTCTAGTAGGTTCATTAATACTTTTCGCAAACACCGTGGTGACGCAAATCAAAAAACTAATAGAAAACGTTACAAACTTAAAAAATAATTTTGGATAACACATAATACTACCTACCTTTTTTATCTATATTGTAACGCGTATATACCATGTCTGACTTGAATATTTCAACGTTGGCGATAACAACGTAGATGCGCCTGTAAAAGGATTCCCATCATAACTTAACCAGGCGGCATCATCATTAGGTGTATTACCATTTAACTGATACAAATAGCCCCCACTCCCTTGTTTGTGTGTCCAAGTACCATCAGCCTCTAACCGCATATAATGATAGTCTCCCCCGACAACAGGATTAAGTCTCATCGCAATTAAATACTGATTTGGTGCTAGCGAACTAATTTCCGCTTGCAATTGTCGGTCGTCTAACGTAGTAAGTATAGCTGCAGCGTGAGCTCCTTCACTCATTATTCCCCTAGTAGTAGCTATTGCTAAATCCCACATCGTATGTAAAACCCCACGATTTTCCATCCCTGGGGGATCCGTAATATTGAATGATCCAGCAATCCTATTAAGTGCCCACCAATAACAGTTGTATCCTTTACAACCGTTAGGTAATTTTGATAAACCTGGGCCACTCATTGTGTGCCCAATACAAATAGGTGCTTTACCCGTATAATCCACAAATTCCATCGGATTGTTATGGCAATATGCAAAAAGGTTATATCCACCATCCAACGTTTCGTCAGCGCTAATAAATCTGCCGACTTCAGGGTCATAGTACCTTGCGTTTAAATAGTAAAGGCCAGTTTCCGAATCATAATAATATCCACGGTATCTTAAGGGATTGATATAACCAATAAATGTGGTATCCGTGGTCTTATCCACATCGCTTGCATCTTTAATTGAAATCAGTTTCCCCCAAGAATCATAGGTGTATTTGGCTACTATATTTCCTGAAGCATCTGTAATTCCAATAATGTCTCCTTGAAAGTCTAAGTAAAAGGCCGAGTGTCAGCTCAGCCTTTAAATAATCTACCGTTGAATACCTGTATACAATATCTTCCCATCAGTTTTTCTGATGTGAATCTCAGGGCCACCGCCACCTAAAATATTATCCATTATCCGTCCATTACCATCTACAAGCTCATATGACACAACCCAGCGATTATCATCGCGTAGATAATGATCATACACTTGAACTGCATAGCTATTGTAATCTATATTAGGGTATTTCTCCTGTGCAACTTTTTTCCCAATTGTCAACGCTGTTGTAGCATCGGTCACCGGTAAGGTCGGTTTAAATAAATCTGACACCCATCCAAACATACTAATACACGCTCCTACTACTGTTGATATTATTTTTTCTATCATTTTTTCACCTTTCATGTCCCCCAGTTTTTATCCAAAACACCGCCGTAATCAGCCGCAGCGTCTAAGCGTCTGAAAAAGCCTAAGAACCCATCGTAATATGGATCCCGAGCTATCGTCACACCACTTGGGGGAGTTAAAAAATCAACAGGATCCCCATGTCCGCTTCTTCCATCATACATCTGGCAGCTACCATCAGGTGCTATTAAGCCCAATAAAATTCTATGTCTATCCGCATTAAGAAAATCTTTTCGTGAGTACTTATTAAAATGTGACACACCGTCTCTTGGGTCTTTACCATGTGTATGCGCAAATAATCTATCTGGGCATTTTCCGGTCAATAAATACATATTTATTAATCGCGTTATGTCCACACTACCGTTTGCCGACGTAGCCCTCTCAACATCGTAAGAATAGTAGTCACCAACTGCATCTGTATCCTTATATACAACAAATGCATATTCCACATCTTCTGCATCACTTATAGTTAAATTTTGCACATGCTCTGCAGCCTCCCAATAAACTTCCCAAGGATTTGTAGTTCTGAATCGATAACCTGGCGGATGAGACGCATAACCAATTTTGTCCATATAATTCACCGGATTATTATGGCAGTACTCAAATAAGTTATAGCCACCGATTAAAGTTTCATCAGCACTAATGAATCTGCCGACTTCAGGGTCATAGTACCTCGCATTTAAGTAGTAAAGACCTGTTTCAGAATCATAGTAGTATCCACGATATCTTAAGGGATTGATGTAACCAATAAAGGTAGTATCCGTGGTCTTATCCACATCGCTTGCATCTTTGATTGAAATTAGTTTACCCCAAGAATCATAGGTGTATTTGGCTACTATATTTCCCGAAGCATCTGTAATTCCAATAATGTCTCCTTGCAAATTCTTCATGTAGAAATACGGTATGTTGTTATAATTAAATCCAATCGTATTTCCGTTGCCATCAACTTGCCACAAGAGAACGTTTTCGCCGGTTTTTTGACCCAACAACTTAATACCTGATGTTATGAAATCGGTTTGAACTCCATTTACGACTTTTTGGTTTCTAATGCCGTTTTCATCGTATTTAAACGTTACATTAACATTATACCCTGAATTTTCTATTTTGTCAAGTCTGTGTCCTCTTGACCATTCGCATTTCCATCCATCTCTGTATTCAAGCGGATTTCCGATTGCATCATAAATTAGCGCTTGTTCGTTTTCTCCACAAGTTATAGACGTCAGTTTATCCGGCCAATTTGAGTCACCATAGGTATACGCTACTGTGCTTTCGAGTGTGGCATTCGTTAAATCCGCATCGGTAGTATAAGAGTAAGTTTTCTTTTCCGTTAAATTGCCGCCTACATTATACTGATATGTTACTGTTTTGCCGGTTTGAACATTATTCTCTCTTATTAATTGATTAAGAGAATCATATTCATACTGTGCGATCGAACTGTTATTCAAATCAGTAACGTCTGTGATATTACCCACATTGTCATAAGTATAGTTGAATTTTTCTCCAAGACTTACCCAGTTGCCCTCGACTTTCTTTTTGATTTCAACTGAGTTTATAAAATTTGTGGTTCTATTTTGAACGTTTTCCACACCGAGATAACTAAACTCATGTCTCAAACCCGAAGTGCTGTCATAATTTAAAGCTTCGGTCGCTAAAAGCCTTCCGAGAGTGTCATTTCCATAATCATAAACGCTTGAAACCGCTACTCCGCCTATATTAATTACCGAATTTAAAAGCGTATCAAGTTTTCCAAAAGTGTTATTTAAAGTAGTCTGCGTTTCAAAAATCTTGGACGTCACTGTATTAATCAAGCTGTTAAACGGACTATATGTTACTTCACTACTCATACCATCGCTTCGAGCAGTACGCAAAAGTCTTCCGAATTTGTCATATTCGAACTTGATGGTTAAATCATTCACCGAATCATAAATTTCTGAAATTCTGCCTTTGTCATCGTATGAATAATTAAATTCGCCAAATTTATTCCCTTTTCCATATCCGAAAGATTTTTTAATAACTCGTCCTTGATCATCATAATCATAGTTTACAGTTTGCTCGTTGCCATATTTTGTTTGACGAATTAATCCGTTACCGCCATCATATGTATTTTTTGCCAGTAGTCTGTCTCCGACTTTTACTTCGCTGATATTTCCAAACATATCTCTAACAAAATTGTATACCGTGTTAACATCTTGAGCTACTTTGTGCGATATAGAAGAGATTAATCCATTTAAATATGAATACGAAGTTTGCGCACCTTCGCAAGCGGCATTTTCCAATCTATCCGCTCCGTTATATAAGCAATTCGTTTCAACGTTATTTGCATTGGTAACCTTTGTAATGTTGCCATTATTCTCATTGACTGTAAAGGCAGTCGTTTTACCTCTTGAATCCGCCTCTGCACTCACGTAATTGCCACCCAAAGTATACTGTGTTGCCGTTTGTATTGAATCCCCGGTTGCATCCGATTTTTGAGTAGAACTTGATGTTACATTTCCTGTCGTATCGTAACCCAGCGTTGTTTTGACATCAACATTCTGATTCTGCACGGTGTAATCTGTCGGCCTATGCTTTTTATCATTATTACCATAGCTAATATCGGTTTGGTTCTCACGTGCATCTTTGACTTGTGTTACTTCATTATCAGCATTCACAGTATAATTCTCATAGCTACCCGTATTATCGGTAATTTTAGTTGGAACACCATTTGTGTTTCTATCATAGGTCATTCCTCTGTCATCAATATACACGTATACGTTATCGAAATATACGGTGTTACAGTTATTTGCAAAACACGGGCTTACTTTAATTGAGGCTACATTTTTATTCTCATCTCCCTGCTGTTTGTAATCAGCCGGGAATATACTACGATAAGTAACTTGAGTATCTGCCACATCAGGATTAAACCAAACATATACTGTACGTTCGGTATTATCCGACAGTTTTAAAGTACACTCAATACAGTATTTTTTTGAGTCGGTATTAGGGGTCGCAAAACCCTGCGAACTTGCACGAACTGCAAAAACGGGGTTCGTTTTGTTTACAGAAATCGTTTGCGAAACTTTGCGCGCCTCTTCCGACTTACCAATTATCCTTAGTCTCCCATCTTCCACAGCGGCATCAGGGGCATCAGTGGTATCCCATTTTTCAAGTTTATTATCAAAGCTACTGTTTTCTACCATATTGTAGTCGTTTGCAACATCACTTTCTTCAAGTTGCAAGCAATCAAACAATGCCGTACCCGTTGATTCTTTCAAACCAAACGCACATTCGATTTCGGTTGCACCTGCCGGAACGTTTATTGTAACGCTTTCACGTACCCAATCGGTTTCCGATGTCAGCCATTTGCTGTAGCCGTCCCCGGACATTTGTTGTCCATTGTCTCCGAAAGATGCCAAGTGAAGCGATGCACCTTCTCCGCCCGATAAACTTGAAGGCAGTTTTATATCACCTGAAAAAGTGAATTTCCTATCATACGATTTTTTCTGTATTTTTACTCTCTGACGTAGTATAGGCCATGGCGCATCAGATGCATTATCACGAGCTATTTTAAAGCTTTTTTCGCCCAAGCTGGCAACAGTAGTGTCAATACTCACAAGACTGGATGGAGCAGCATCGCTTTGAATCCAATTATCTACCGTCCAATTTGCCAAATCGTCATGTGCCGAAGTGTTTTTAAGTAGGTTGTTTACATATTTGCCGGCATCGTTTGTGTGTTTTACTTTATGCCTTCTTCCGTCAGTTTCGTTGTAATATGTACTGGCAATCATATTCCCTTCGTCATCAATTGCCGATGTCACTTGCCCTTCATTATCAAATTGCCATATTTCTGTTTGCTTTCCATAAGGGACATCATTGTTATTAATACCGTGGGTAATCTTAGTTTGATTCATTTCATAAACAAAGTTCTCGCTTCTACCCGCTTTTCTTGCATCAACTTTTGTTCCGGCATATTCGGTTATATTTCTTATTTTAAAGAAATAGGTGCTTTCATAATCATTTGAAGCGTAATCGTATTTAACACAACTACCTACACCCGCATCTGTCCAAACGCTCGAAAGTCTGCCTTGTGCATCGTAGTTGTAACCTGTTTTTATAACAGAATTCTCATTATCACCCGGATATGCAATTTCTTTTAATTTACCATCATCATAATAAGAAAAACCGATTTGTTTTCCATCCGCAGCGGTTATTGCAGAAACCATAGCATTATTGTTATATGAGATTGTGGTTACACGACCCGCACTATCTGTAATAGTATTAATTTTTGAACCCGGTGTGCCCGGATCGATTCCATAATTGTATGTTGTTATATTTCCCTCGTTATCCGAAGATTCTAAAAGAACATACGCTTCATCACTGGCATAAGGCTTACCGAATGTAAGTTTATTCTCTTTTAAGTCTTTTATCTCAATTGTATTGTTACCGCCTTCGGTTAAAGTTAGGTTTAATCCATCCACATCGGCTAATCTATTATTGTCCAGTTTAAAATAATGTTGCGTTCCATCACCATCAACATAAACATACCTATAGCCCTCGCCCCAGAGCGCATCACTTTGTGGCAAAGGATAGATTAATTTGTTGAAACTTAATCTAAAACCCGGTCCTGTGTAGGATGAATGGGGGTAACCATTGACAAACACATGGTCATGAACGTATCCGTTAGCTTGGTCATTATAACTACAGTTATTATAGGTGTTTGTAATCGAAAGCGGATTCCTTGAACCCGAATATGACAGTACATCTTCCGAAACAGATAACGTACCCGCATAATTATTAACTTTGCTTACACCCTTGTACCCACCTTTTGTGGTTGTGTATGACCAGTAATCTTCTTCACCCAAGAACATTTTATAGGAAATAACCATTCTAGGCTTATCGTCTGGGTATATACTACTTTGCGCTGATACAAACTTTATGTAGCTCAAACTATCCTCATGTTGTGAAGAAAGCTCAATGCCGTTATTCGAATTTGGATTAGATGTAGAATACCAGCTTTGAGCCATCCTTGTAATATCCCATGCATACCACTTATTAATCGCATCCGTCATTACATAGTCATGTACTGTATTATCCGTACTCGGTGCGTTAAGATACGTCATGGTCGAGCAAACCCAAGGTTTTTCAATACTCTTAACACTGATTACATTCTCTAAATTATTCATATATGCGTCAGAGGCATTATTTGGTAGTTTCAATTTAAGCCATGCGTTTGTTATTATTTCGCCTCTGCCAAACGTGGGCAGCACGTTGCATTTAACATATCCTTTATACACATTAGAACGTAGTGCATATGCTCCAACTCCAATCACATTTGAATGAGACCAGTTCGTGTTTTGAGTTCCGTTGCTAGCAGAAGTGGTTTCAATACCACTAGATAAAGTCGTGGTAATTGACGGATCTATAGTTATAGGGTATATACGCTCGTCACTTTCAAGCCATTCCCTATTTGGTAAAACCGAAATAATATATCCACCGGAAATAGGAGAAAACTCATACTCAATATCGGTACTGGTTGCGTCATTGGAATCCCACATGGCACCTTTAGGTATTGTAAATACCATTTTGCCGGATGCATCCGCAAACACTAAGTCACCATTATCATCTTTCGTCAGTGCTAGATCCGTTGTACATATAAAATCAAACCTATCATTGTCATCAAGCTTTTTGTTAAGAATTATATTTTCCTTAAGTGAAAGCCCTGAAATCGTATAATCAAGGTCTATGTCTTGGTCTGACGACACAAACTTAGCTTTTGAGCACGATTTGTTAATACTGGTTTTTCTCAAATTCTCATCCTCTATGGGCTTGTCCTTTAAGTTTTCAATAGTTGCAGCCCCGGAACCTTGTTCCGTCTCAGGAATTGCATCAACATCGGTTTGCATAGGTTTAATCGTAGTCTTTTTGGTTATTGTCTCTGTGCGTACCGATGGGGTTGTTTGGGGCGTCGATTCCGATTCTGAACGTTCCTCTTGTGTAACTTCCGTAGAAGATTCACCTTCATACAGATCACCTTCTACCTCCGCCGGATCTGATTCCGCCACTGTCGGTGCAGGAGGTTGTTCGGGTTGTGCTTTGGGTTCCTCCGGGATTTCCCGCACGATCTCCTCCGTATTAAATTTTTTATACTTTTTCTTCATATATGACCAAGAAAGGTCGTGATTATCCGAACTTAAAGTAATAAGATTCTTGTTTTTAAAATTTCTCGAAACACTCACTCCGAATGGGCTGTCAGTATTCTTATACTTATCGGCCCCGTCCGGGACTAAACTGTTATCAATCTCTTTAAAGCTATCCCCGTCTTTATAGTGTACTTGATCTGAATATATCATCGCTTGCATTGTTCCATCGCTCATACGAAAATGTTTCGTATACTCAGAACGTCTTGATTCTACTTCCCCTAAAACCTTCAAATTACTTGTTGCTTGAGAAATATCCTCTTTTTGAGAACCAAAAATACCCTCAGCCAAAGTAACATTTTGCGAAATTAATAGTAAACACGAGAGAACTACGGAAGTAAATCTAAAAAACTTATTTTTCAAAATATTTCCTCCTTGTTAATTTCAAAATCGCTTAAGCTGTCCGCTTCCACATATAGCAGGTAATATAAGGCTGTAGGCTACTGGTTTTGGTGGTATTTCCTATTGAATGCCTTCCTTTTGCCGTTAAGCTTCTATATGAGTCGGTCGTATTATTATTTACAATTACAGTTCTATTATCTAAATTTCTATTCCAACCATCGTATGTAGCATCCGAATATTTGTAGGCACCAGTTCCTGCTGATTCTGCTTCACCGCAAGCCTCTCCATAATACCAATGCATACCAATACGCCAACTATGCCTATGCTCGACACTGCCGCCTGTTTTTTCAACAGAATCGAAGCTAGTATTTGATGTATCAACCCCAACAGGCACTCTACCAGAACCCCAGGAAGACCATGTGCCTCCAAAAAGATTCGACGGGTTGGTGGAATTTACACTCATGTATATGGAGCCTACGGGATAAACCTTGTCAACTATTGCATCTACCGAAGTATTTTCCCATTCACTCCACGCATTAACAACAGTTCTATTATTAATCACAGTATTATATGTACGTTGCCAGGTTTCATTTTCTTTGTACCTATACCAATGCTGGATAATAGAAAATACGCTGCCGTCTTCGTTATACAAAACTTTGTTTTCTAGAACCCCGGCAGGATCATCGACAGGCAAATGAATGTTTTTAGGTATGTATTGTCCTGATTTTAAAGTAATATCATTTGGGTCAGGTGCATCATCATCTGAAAGAATCAACTTTTTGTTGACTGTTTCATCAAGCTGACTCTGTAATATTTCACATTGTTCACCAACAAGCTGCGTTACTGCTTTTTGACTCATTACAGCCGTTTCTGATTGACCTTCGTTTTGTAAAACAACAGGTGCTTCGGGAATACCTTCAATTTGATTGTCCACATATTGCTTTGTGGCAGCATCACCGGGGTCGATAGGGTCATAGAGATTTTTTATTCGTCCCTCAACCACATCGACATCATTTGTCGCAAAAGTGTTTTGCAGGGGGACTGTGGCAGTAACGAATAACATTAACAACAATACTTTAAAAATATGCTTTTTCAATACCGATCTCCTCCTTATTACTTATTAAAAATTTAGAGTACACGTTAGTTCC
The DNA here is from genome assembly GCA_947305745.1 of uncultured Clostridia bacterium. Lineage (GTDB taxonomy): Bacteria > Bacillota > Clostridia > Oscillospirales > Acutalibacteraceae > UMGS1491. The sequence goes on from CAMZEH010000011.1 coordinate 17,523, forward strand.
ACCATATCTAAGAGCAGCAAGATTTTTGTCAAACTTGTAAATGCTAAAAAGACAAACTAAAATGCCGTACTTTTAAACTTTTCAACTAAATATTTCGGAACAAGAGCAAGTCTAATTACGGATCAGTTACTAGCCAATTCGGAAATCATTATTCGCCTCCTTAAAACGCCCACAAATTGCATTAGACTTACAAAAAGTATAGTTTGAATAAAAAGGATTGTCAATGTACATATATATTAGCGAAACGTTACGTTTGTGTGTAAAGAATAATTAGCTCAGGTTACTCTAACTTAATTAGTTATGCCCTTTGTGATAAAAACTGTGAAATAATCCGTTTATACTTTTTATAGAGATATTTACTTGATTTATTTGAAACTCAGAGCTTATATATAGTATGCGGAAATTTTGATATTCCCATATACTAATATATAAGAGGAGAATTAATATGGATATTTTTCAAAACAAGGATGGTTTTTTCGGAAAACCAAATTTTGCAAGTATTCAAAACCACACACGTGATTTTTGGAATTTAGCAAATAAATTGAAATCCGAACTAGGAGATAAAGGGTACTATATGGATATATACTTAAACATAATGTTTGAAGCCCTAGCTAATATCGATTTAAATACTGCTTCATTCGTAGCAGATACCATTTGCTCAAATATTATAAGCGATTGTCGTATTTGCCTTAAGGTTACACCTGACCATAAGAAAAGTGAGTTTTTTGAGCTGGTAAAAAAGCACATTGAAGAGCACCCTGTGAACTTTAAAGGAAATCATACCAAAGCGGAATTTTATGCCGGAGACATCATACTTGAAAATCTTGAGTTGTTGCATGACGAATTTAAGAAACAATACAAAGCCAAAGCGCTAAAAGATATAAACGGTACCACGGCAAAGAAGTATCTTCAAAAAATTTCTGAAATTATCGGAAAAGAAAAAGTTGATCAGTTTAATGACATATTATATGAGGCATTTCTTGTTAACCCCATAGGATTATCAATTACTCAGCACTTTTTAGTATTTATCGTGGGGACACTTCTTTACGATGGCACAGAAGAAGCACCAAAACTTTATCAATTAATGATGGAAGAGGAATAAATCATGGAAAATTTGAAAAATGAGTTTCTAACATTTATGCAAGAAATGGTGGAAAACAATCTTAACTTGCTAATGAAGCAAGATGCAGAATATGCCCGGTGCAAGGAAGAGATAAAAAATAATAGTCTAGGCGCAATAGGTGAGATTATGAATAAGCTTTCCAATGAAGATAAAAAACTACTGGACAAAAATGCGATGGACGAGTTTACAATCTCTGCCATAGAGCAAAGTTTCCTTTACAAACAAGGATGGAGTGACTGCATCAATTTTTTAAAAATGCTCAAGATATTATAAATGAAAAAATTGTAGATTTTGATGGGTTTGTCCGAGTTGGTTAAATAGTATAAGAATTAAAAATAATTTAGTACAAATTCACCGTGCGAAAGTATGAAACCACCCCAAAAACACCCACAGAAAAGTGAAACCTTAAAAACAAGGTTTCACTTTTAAAATTAAAAAATTTCAAATTTAATCTGTTTTTTCAAAAAATAAGCCTTTAAAAATATACCTAAACATGGCGAAAGCCCAGTAATACTGGGCTTTAGGATTGTATCAATATCCTTGTTCAAATCTGGTACACCATCGGGGGCTCGAACCCCGGACACCCTGATTAAGAGTCAGGTGCTCTACCAACTGAGCTAATGGTGCAGATCTATATTTATATTGTACATTATCAAATTAAAAAAATCAAGAAAAATTTTAAAAAACAAAAAATCAATAAACTCAAATATCGGTACTACTTTTATATTTATCTACAAAAATCACTTGACAACTTTTCAAAATAAAATATAATGCACATGTTTGTTCTAACAAACATCAAATTTATATGAAAGGGATGGTTTAAAATGGTACTTATAACAAATGGAGCAAATGGAAGAAGAGATTTTTTTATTTACACTTTCGCTGAAGGGCAGCAAAGGCAATTTCGAGTATCTACGCTTGATGGGGTCAGAGAAATTAGAGAACGAGAGTTTGTATTATCAGATTCAAAACCAAATATCTATGATTCCCTTAAAAGATATTTACGAGAGCGTCATAACATTTATCTCCAAACATTAACCAACGCAGAACGAACAGGAGGAATTCGTCTTTATTTAAGTAAAAATGAATTTAATTACGATAGCAGAAATGTGGAAATCAATGAGCTTCGGCAATGAGAATAGCATTGTGTTTCTAATTTAGAATAACAAATATTTCAATACAAGCATTCGAGAGCAGGCTGGTATTTTTATTTATAGAAAATCTAAGTGCTTTCAAATAAATAAAAACCCCTCAACTGATTTGTTGAGGGGGAAAGGAGAGTACTCTGAA
>CAMZEH010000012.1 GCA_947305745.1 uncultured Clostridia bacterium
GGCGGTCTATCTATTGTTTTCGGTTGCTTGCTTCTTTACCGTACATGAGCATTATGACAAGGTTTATACAGACATTCTGGATCAGTCAGAGAATTTTAAGAAGTATTTTGATTAATGCTATCAAATCTGAATGATTGTAAACTTTCAGCTAGAAATTTCCTGTGCAAAATGGGTTGTATCGATTCAAGTCGTATCTTATATCTAAAATATAAAAGTTTTGCACCCCCTGTTACAAAGGGTGCAAAATAAAAGTAAAAAGTGTAACGATTACAGAACATTTCGGGGTGCAAATTTTGATTTAGGAAAATCAGAATGAGAGTTGTAATTTTTTAAAAAATGTGGTATTATTTTTCATATAGAAGTTGAAAAGCTCAGTAAAGGTGAGGAATAGTATTGTATCCAAAAGGGTCACCTTTGCCAGTTAAAAATAAAGTCGAATTTTGTAAAATACTTTGTTTTAAAAAAGTTGCTCTTTTTAGGGCAACTTTTTAGGTTTTTCTTCCGATATATAGGAGAATAAATTTATAAAGAGGAAGAACGTTGACGATCGAGAATTTTAATTATAGGACAAATGAGATGTTTTTGAGAAATCAATTTGAGGTGGAGGGAAAATATGGCATACCCAAAATCCCCAAATTTGATTTTAAAAATGAAGATTTAGAAAATCTTAGATTAATAGGCTTTGATGTGGCCAAATCCGGGAAAGATGAGCACTTTGGCCGCATGGTGCATTTCTTTCTTTACGATTATAAATTTGAGTGTATTTGGGAAAAACCTGATAAATATATTGATATTTTGAAGAAATACAAAGCTGTTTTGACGCCCGATTTTAGTATGTATACCGAAATGGCAAAACCGCTTAAAATATATAATACATTCAGAAATCGCTGGTGCGGTGCATATTTAGCTTCAAAAGGCATACCTGTTATCCCAACTGTTTGTTGGGGGAAAGAAGATACATTTGATTTTTGTTTTGAAGGAATAGAAAAAGGCTCAACTGTTGCAGTTTCAACCTACATGGTTTCAGAGCATGATAACCATTCGGATCAAAAAGAGTTTTTTATGACCGGATATAATGAAATGCTAAAGCGAATAGAACCCGAAAATATTATCTGTTATCACGAACCTTTTCCCGAAATGGAAGGGGACATAATTTACGTAAATTACGAACTTAGCTCTTGGAGATATTTTAATACGGATGAAGTATACGAACCTTCCAAATGTTTTAGCTATATTTCAGGAGCTGTAAGTAAACCCGAAGATTGTGGTATAATAGTAAAATCATACGGTTATGTTTTAGCGGATAGCCAGAAAGGTATGGGAAGCGCTTACGGCGGCGATTGGCAGCCTTCGCCAAACAAACCGGACGATGCACGTTTTCTTGGTGAACCCGGAGAAATTAAGTACACGCATTTTGAAGGCAAAAACGGAGGTTATGAAAGAGCAACAAAATAGGCGCTGACGGCAGAGCAATAAAAGAAAGGCATTTTACCGATCATAATCAGCCGAGTAAGCATACTAACCCACATGATCACTTCATAAGTTGGGATAACAAAAGAGGGGTTCCGGGCCCAAGTGAACCAATGAATTATCCTGAAGAAGTGCCTGAATTTAAAAGTTTTAAGGAGATAGAAAAAATGAATACAGAAGATATGAATAATGATAAAAAAATAACACACACAGTAATACACGTTGATCCGGAAAACTATAGATTTAAAACTATAAGTGATTTCAAAGACTGCATGAGTAGAGGTGGAGAAGTTGAATTTGAATGGAATAACAAAACATATTGTGCTTTTGGTAAGCTACAAAAGACAGTAAATTCTGCGATACAGATGTGCATCAGCGAGGCATATAAACCCGAAACAGAAAAATGGTGTGATAATGCAGATGAAGTGTTGGAATATGTAATTGACGGACAAAGACTAAGAGAAATTATAACAAAAGTAACTGTTTGGGATAGGACGATATAGGTATACACCAGAATTTAAACACTTTAAGGAGTCAAACATAATGAATAAAAAATATACTACAATAATAGATGAAAACTATAAGTGATTTTAAGTGGTGCATGAAACAAGGTGGAGAAGTTGAATTTGAATGGAATGGAAAAGATTACTCTATAACGCATCCCGAAGGAATGATTAATATCTGTGAATCTGGGACAGAAGAAAATGAAAAGGATTATGAAACTGCTGACAAGGCTTTGGAATACGTAATTGATGGGCAAAGACTAAGAGAAATAATTACGAAAGTAAAAGTTTGGAGCAGAACGATATAAATTTGTTGTTAAAATGCCACTGCATGTGTTTTTTTGCTTTTAAATAACTCTATTTAAAAAATGTAAACATTGTAGTTGGCCTGAAGCCTTATTATTACGGAGTTTCTTTATGCCCTTTATAACTACTTGTACCAAAACAATCCACACCGTACCGCAATATTGTGGGGTTTCTTATACAATACAACAACACTAACGAACCGTTTTTGGGTCGATATTTTATTTTTTATGTTAAAAGCCACGCATTCATTGCGTGGCTATACCATTTGTAATTAATCAAATTTATAATATTTAATCCAATTTTTCTAAAAACAAAAAATTACATCAAGCCGTATAAATGATCGGCATGTTTCTCACAGTCCGGGTTTTTAACATTGATTTTAACAACTAATCCGCATTGTATAACATCATAACGCTGATTATTTTCATCAACATTATAGTCATGCCACCTTGCAACTAATTTATCTTTCGGAATATATGTATAATTTCCGGCGGTAGACGGGTCCATAAATATTATGTTGTCTCTTAAGTAACCAATAGCAATGGCCCAGTGCCCACATTCCCATTCGTTACTGTAATCTAAATCCATGCTGTATTCTTCATTTTCGTCCCAATTCCAAGCTTGAATTGCGCAAATAACAGGATGACCTTTTTTAATTTCTTCTATTAAATCATCTACTGTCATATTTTCTCTTTTTTCAACTTCAAAATATTGGTGATCAGTATCATTTAACCGCACGGCATTCAAGTAATTAACTATATCATACCATTTGGTGCCGTTTTCTTCAGTAGTGTGAAGAGCTTTCTTAAGATTGTCTTCGCGAATATCGAATTCATAACTCGTATAACGCAAAATGGAAAGCACACAAGCCACACCGCAAGTATAATTTGAAGCCTGACGATAAATCGGTAATTTCATCATTTTTTTAGAATGAGTATGCTCTAAAATTTCCTTATTGAAACTATAAAACTTTTCCCAGTCACCAAACTGACTTTCCGCATATACCGCAGAAACAGTCCCCAAACAAGCGGCAAACAAACCCGCAGCAACCTTACTCAAAAATCTTTTTTTGTTGCTCACAAAAACTCCTCCAAATAAAAAATTTTACACAAAGTCAATATGCATTCTATTATGACCTATCCGCACCACAATAAGTTTGAGCCGCGCATAAACGATTTTAAAAAGCACTCAACTCCATGCACGATTATATTATATACATTGAGTGTAATAAGTCAAGCGCTTAAAAATATATTTATGATAATTTTTATAAAAATATAAAAACAAACTTAAAAACATCCCACTCTATACACGTTGAACCGGTAAACTAAAATTAGATATGTAAAAAAGCATGTTTATTTTTTAAAATTTAAAATGAATAGGAGGAGATAATTAAATGAGCGTAACTTATACGTAAAGATAAAATACGTTAATTTATAAATAACAAAAAATAACGCTATATAGATACCAAATTCTATATAGCGTTTTATATATGTATAAGCTGATTTTTAATGCCAAAGCTTACGTTTTTTATTTTTACAATTTATTGCAACCGTAAATCCCAAAATGCTGATTGTTACCATCATAACCAATGGAATTGCATTTGCAGAGTCACCTGTTTTAGGGGAGCCTACCTTTTCAGCAACTTCCGAATTATTCGCATCAGGTGTCGAGACGTTTTCATCGGTTGAAGAATATGAAGCAATTAGTGTAAGTGGTAATGTGAGTGTTACTGTGTTGCCTCTAAATTTTTTAGTTTCAAAAATATAATTTGGCGAGTGCCCATCCGGATTTTCGGAAGAATAGGGGTGGCAAGTATATATTCCGGTGCAGTTTAATGTTAATGTGGTTTTATGGATTCCGGGTTGGATTTTTTTATAATCTTCCTCCGAAATGTAAATGGACATTTTGAATTCTTTACCTATATCATCTTCTGTAAACTTCTCTGAAATTGCTTTTTTACCTGGATTGCCGTATGTAGGGCATACCATATAAGGTATAGTTTTACCATCAATTTCTAATGTTCCGCTTGTAAATTCCAACTCTACATTATCTACAATCAGTTCATTTCCATTGCCAAGATCCGTCTTACCCAGGTGCAAATTTTCTAATGTGTAGGTGAAATCCGTGTATCCCTGGCTTTTGATTTCGATCGTATCGGAAGCAGCCAGTTTAAAAAAGCTGTCATTCCAAAGAGCGGTTAGAACCAGTGTATTGTTATCGCAGTCATTCATTTTAACATCTTCATCATGTAAAAACTCCCCGTTTTCCGAGACCCAACCACTAAATGAGTATTTGTTGCCTGTTGGTGCTTGAAAAGTTTTTGGAGCAGAAAGCGGAGTGCAAAAGTATGTTGCGTTATTTTCTACAAAAAACTGGTTACTTTTAGCGCTTGCTTCACTTTTTGCCAGTGCACCGGAATCGGTGCTTGTGATTATTACATCACTCCCTGTGCCTTTACCGGATTTTAAAATGACGGTATAAACTTCGTCGTCACCTGCGGCGTGCGCCTTCATGGATAGGAAAAACATTGGTGAAAAAATCATGAGCAACGTGATGAATATGCTCAGAAATTTTTTCTTTTTCATAAACTCATCCTCCTCAAAAATTGTACAATACTCGCAAAGTCATATTTTGAATATTGTGTGTTGTGTTACAAACAAATAGAATTATACTTTAAGTTATTAATATTATCAATATTGTTTTTTAAAAAGTAAAAACTCCTCCTAAAAAAGGAGAATTTTTTGCGTTATATTTTTTATTGAGCGAGCCAGGTTCATCTTTTCGAGTGCTATAGCGCCATTTAATCCCCATTCTCTATAAAATATTCTTTCACATTTAAGATAACGCTACTAAAAAAATTATTGCACCTGTAATTATAACATAACATAGGATTTCTCCGGATGAAGTAAAACAAGAAGCAATAAGATGTTAGTATTAACTTGAGCGTTTTTTCGAATATATTCGTAAAAAATATGGAATTTGATAATAAATATAGCATAAATACTGCTTTTGTCGATTCAAATTATATTCTATATCTAAATCATAAAAATTTTGCACCCCCTGTTACAAAGGGTGCAGAATAAAAGTAAAAAGTGTAACGATTACAGAAAATTTAGGGATGCAAATTTTGATTTAGGAAAATTAGAATGAGAGTTGTAATCTTCTAAAAAATGTGGTATTGTTTTTTGTAGTGAAGCTGAAAAACCCAGTAAATGTGGGGGATAGTATGGTATCTAAATAAGCCACCTTTGCCATTGGAAACTCAATCGAACGAATCCCATTATTTTATAGGTGGTTTTGCTGTATATATTTAGGCATAGAAACGTAAAAGAATTATTTTAAACGTTTTTATCTAATATAATTCACATAATGGCTAAAATGTTTAGTTTTTAGGGTATAATTAATTATAGTAGGCGATGGGTATGAGTTTTGTTAATGATTTTGTCAATGATTTAACACCGGGCAATTACTTTTTAACAAAATCTACGGAGATTTCAAAAATCAGCACTGCAGGTACTTTATGGTATTTAAAGAAGTTTTTAGTGTTATATGATGCAGTATTCTTATAAAAAATGATTAGAACAGCCGATGGTATGAAAAAAATCATAGATAATTTTGAAGATTATATTAATTCATTACCTGAATCGCAAAGAGAAGATGCTGAAAAATTCTTTTTCCCGGAAAATATTGACATAAGAAAAAATCATAGGACATATATGCAATTTGCTGGTGCTATCGAAATTGATTATCTTAGAGATATAAATCAATGTACGTCTTTAATTGATAAGTATTATTTCGTATATCTTATGAATATTGGTGGGCAAAGCGGCGTTAAAGCTTTTTTGAGATATCAAATATATAATACTGATTTTGAAGTGAAGAATCTTACTTGATTAATAAATCTCTATCAACAAGAGCATCCACACGAAAATATTAATGTTAATCAAATAATAAATGACTATCATGCTCCGCTTAGGAATGAGCGACAAATATTATTCTATTTTGGTTTTGTTCATTCTTGCAGTAATGGAGCTGGTAGTGACAGAGAATTTGCGAGTTTAACTCCAATTGGAGAGCTGGCTGTTCAATCTAATGCTAAGGAATTTGCATTAATTTGGGAACATCAAAAAATTAAAATGGTATCTCAACCTGTGACAGTAGAAATCCCTTCAATTAGAAATTGTAGTTGTTGCAATAGCGATAAGTTTAAAATCAATTACAGTCCATATCTAACCATATTAAAATGCTTATACAAAAAACGGTAACTTATTTCCTCGGTTCTATGATTTGGTTTTATCTAGAACAAATTCTAATAATGTTGAGAATGTTTTAGATAATTATAATGAACTAACCAATGAACTAGATTATGTTAAAAATGTTATCAAGGGATTTGGAATTAAAAGCGATTTAGCAAATGAAAATTTTGAAAAAGAAATTAAAAAATATATGCTTGGGATTAGAAGCGATTTAGCAAAGGATCGTGGCGGTAATTATTTTGGGTGTATTAAATCAACCGCAAATAATGGATGGGAAATAACTGACAACAAAAAACTTCAACACATTTTTAAAATTTATTCACAGATTGAGGCGTATAAAATCAAGAGATATAGTTTCGTTTTTGCAAAATGTGAAAAAGAACTTGTATGTAAATAATCATAACCTCGTTTCTTAGGTATGGTTATAATTAAAACGTAACTAAGAAAGCCCTCACATATGTGAGAGCTTTAAAATTTTTTAGGCTGATTTTTTACCCAAACACATGGAAGTAGAAAAGCGTATTTGCAAGTATGACGAGCAAGAAAAATCCGATCGAAATTACTCTCGTCCATCTTTCAAGAAATGTATCTATGGAGCGTGATCTGTGCTTGGTAAGATATGTATCAGATACCGATCCTGTTATTGCGCCCGCGTTTCTTTCGTGGCCTTCTTGGAAAAGTACAACCACCACCACCGCTATCGCAAACAAAATAAGAACTGCGCCTAAAACTATTTCTAAACTACTCATTTTTAAACACCTCCGAGTAAATTTTTTGATTACTGCGCTCTTTCAAGCCAAGCTTCGGCAATATCAAGTGCCGGATATAAACCGTTTTTTTCGCTGATTTTAACAATTTTTTGGCTGTCTGTGATTTTTGAGCTCGTTTCTATCATCATTAGACCCACTCTAGAAGCAACATCTAAATCTTTTACTTTTTTTGTTTCCACGATTTCCATTTTTACGACGTATTTTTCGTTTATATCGCCGTAATAGACAGTACTTCCCTTTCTTACAAGGGGCCTTGATTTAAATTCAAAAAATTCTTTTTGATTTTTTTTAGATTTCAAACTTTTCATTGGGTAGCACCTCATAAAATTCAAAATTACAGACGAACTCCTTCTATATTATCATTAAATATTATTTTTTTCAAGAGTTTTAAATTAAAATTACCATATAAGCAAAAATAAATTTTTATTATCTATAAAAGTCTTGACATAACAGTTGATTTCATAATAGAATTAACTTGTCAGAATATAAGAAGTTTCATTTTATGAATTTTTAATGTTATAAGTTGCTTTGTAATCGGGATTTATCGTAGAGTTCATTATTTGCTGCGTTTGCATATAGAATGTTTTAATATGGAATTTGTTTTACATAACAAGCCAAAGTTGGCAGGGATATTAGAACTCGGTTACTGGGCAATCTTGAAAATTTTAGGAGGTTGCAAACAGTTGAACAGTTTAATATTTGTTTTAATACCGGCAGTTGCTTCAATTTTTGGTTTTGTAGTTGGAGTAATTTACAGAAAATTCAAAGCAGAAAAAACAATCGGTGTGGCAGAAAAAGAAGCCGAAAAAATTATACTTAACGCGAAAGAACTCGCTGAAACACGCCAGAAAGAGGTTATACTCGAGGGGAAAGAAGAAGTCCACAAGTTTAGAACCGAGACAGAGAGAGAACTTTCGGAAAGACGTAAGGATATCCAGCGCCAGGAGCGCAGAATACTGCAAAAAGAAGAAAATTTAGACAAAAAAATGGAAAACCTCGAAGATAAAGAAAAAACTATCAATGCGAGGATCCAGGACGTCGAAAAGCAGTATGAAGAGGCAAGCAAGGTCAAGAAAAATCAGTTTGAGATTTTAGAGCGTATTTCGGGACTTTCGGTTTCGCAGGCGAAAAATTACCTTCTAGAGAGCCTTGACGAAGAACTTACTCATGAAAAAGCCGTAAAAATCTCTGCTTATGAGCAGCAGCTAAAAGAAGAAAGCAATAAAAAAGCGAGCGAAATACTGTCGCTTGCAATTCAGAGATGCGCTTCGGATCATACCGCGGAAGCCACGATTTCTGTAGTTCCTCTCCCGAGCGACGATATGAAAGGCCGAATTATAGGCCGCGAGGGCAGAAACATAAGAGCGATAGAAAATTTAACAGGCGTAGATCTGATAATAGACGACACCCCCGAAAGCATAACGCTTTCCGCATTTGATCCGGTTCGCCGCGAGATAGCGAGAGTCGCCCTAGAAAGGCTCATAGCAGACGGGCGTATTCACCCGGCGAAGATAGAAGAAATGGTGCAAAGAGCCAAACGTGATATTGAGCAAGAAATAAAAGAAGAAGGCCAAGAGGCGGCCATGGAGGCGGGCGTGAACAACTTGCACCCTGCGCTTATCAATCTGCTCGGAAGGCTGAAATACAGAACAAGCTATGGGCAAAATGTTCTAAAACACTCACTTGAGGTGGCGCATCTTTGCGGGATGATAGCATCTGAACTCGGTCTTGATACCAATCTGGCGCGACGTATAGGGCTTTTGCACGATATCGGCAAGGCGCTCGATCACGAAACAGAGGGCTCGCACATAGAACTTGGCGTGAACGTCGCGAAGAAATATAAAGAAAGCGAAGAAGTCATTCACGCAATTCATTCGCACCACGGAGACGTCGAGGCGAAAACGCCTTATGCGTTCATTTTGCAGGCTGCCGATACCGTTTCAGCTGCAAGACCGGGTGCCAGACGCGAAAACCTGGAGAATTATATAAAGAGACTCGAGAAACTCGAAAGCATAGTATCATCTTTTGACGGAATAAAGGGCTGCTACGCAATTCAAGCGGGCCGCGAAGTCCGAGTCATGATAAAACCCGAGTGCGTAAACGATGAAAAAATGTTACCACTCGCAAGGGAAATATGCAAGAAGATAGAGTCCGAGCTTGATTATCCCGGGCAAATAAAAGTCAATATAATCCGTGAAAGCAGAGCGGTTGACTACGCAAAATAAGTTTGGTTTAAGTGGTGAAAAATTTTGAAAATCTTGGCTATTGGCGACGTCGTCGGTAGGGTAGGTGTGGATTTTTTAAAATTAAAACTGCCTTCCCTCAAAAAAGACTATGAAATTGATTTTGTCATTGCAAACGGCGAAAATTCAGCCGAAGGCAATGGCATCGTGCCGATTTCCGCAAATAAAATTTTAAATGCGGGAGTCGACGTTATAACGGGAGGCAATCATACTTTCAGACGCCGTGAAATTTTTCCGTATCTGAATGAAAATCAACGTATTATACGTCCGATAAATTATCCTTCGGAAAGTACGCCCGGCGTGGGAATGCGCAAATTTAAAGTGCGCGACATATCAGTTTGTGTTATAAATTTAATAGGCGTAGTATATATGGAATGCGTGGATCTACCGTTGACGGCTATCGATAAGGCGATTGAAAAATGTAATGATTGCGCTGTTAAGATTGTTGATTTCCACGCAGAGGCGACAGCAGAAAAGTTGGCGCTTGGTTATTATCTTGATGGTAGAGTCTCGGCGGTCTTCGGCACGCATACACACGTTCAGACGTCTGACGAATGCGTACTTCCGAAAGGCACGGGATACATCACAGACGTGGGAATGACGGGGCCGATACACTCGGTTTTGGGCGTGAAGAAAGAAATTTCAATTCGCAGAATGAAGGAGCGTATTCCCGTGAGGTTTGAAAACGCCGACGGACCGTGTAAAATGGAATGTGTAATTTTTGATATAGATGAAAACACGGGACTTACGAGAAGCGTGCAAAGACTTCGTGTGTCAGATTAAGTTTACTTCATAAAATCAGAGGAGATGTTTTAATTGATAAACGGAATTCAATTAAAAAACGCTATTATTTCCGGAGCAAATAATATTTTAAAGAATAAGAATTTAGTTAACGAACTAAATATTTTCCCTGTCCCCGACGGAGATACGGGTACAAATATGTCGATGACGATTTCTTCGGCAGTGAGCGCCCTGAACGAGGTTTCGGATAACCCGACCGTGAGCGAGACCGTTAAAGCTTTTGTCCCCGCTCTTTTGAGGGGTGCAAGGGGTAATTCAGGCGTTATACTTTCGATACTTTTCAGAGGTTTTGTAAAACTTTTTTCAGAATCAGAAACAATCAGCGGTTCCGACCTTGTCAATGCCCTCGACGTAGGTGTAAAAGCCGCATACGGAGCTGTAACCAAGCCGACCGAAGGCACGATGTTGACTGTTGCACGTTTGGCGTGCGAAAGAGCACAAAGAGCCGTGAAAATGAATAACGATACAACTTATATATGGGAAGAAGTTTGCGATGGTGCGCATGAGGCCTTAAAAATTACTCCCGATTTGCTTCCCGTGCTCAAAAAAGCCGGTGTTGTGGACGCAGGCGGCAAGGGTCTTTGCCTTGTTTTCGACGGTATGCTTAGTGTGTTTAAAAATAGCGAAATAATCGAATATAATGCTGATGAGATGCCCTCTATCGACAGTGATGATACATTTAGAAATGCCGCTGCGGAGTTTGACGGCGATATTACGTTTACGTACTGCACGGAATTCATTGTAAAACGCAATAAACTTTGTAAACTGCGTCCGATGAAACTTCGTGAGCGTCTGCAGAAAATAGGCGATTGCGTAGTTGTTGTTGACGATGACGATATAATAAAAGTCCACGTTCATACCGAAAACCCGGGAAAAGCGTTAGAAGAAGGCATAAAGTACGGGCAGTTTTTAACTGTTAAAGTTGAAAATATGAAAGAACAGCATAGAGTTGCCGCGGAGAAGCAAAAAGCTAAAGAATCAGCTCCTGAAGCCGCGCCGTTGGAAGCAAAATACCCTGAAGAAGAAGTAGGATTCGTAGCTGTTGCAGCGGGTGAAGGCGTTATAAATTTGTTTAAAGATTTGGGCTGCGATGTTGTAATCAGCGGCGGCCAAACCATGAACCCCAGCACGGAAAAAATTACCGAAGCTATCCTCGCAACGCCTGCCAAAATTGTCTATGTGCTGCCAAATAATAAAAATATTATTATGTCCGCGCAGCAGAGCGTGAGCCTCGTCAAAGATCGTACGGTTATTATAGTTCCGACGAAAACTATAGCCCAAGGTGCGTCTGCGATTTTAGCGCATAATCCCGATTTAAGCCCGCAAGAAAATGCAGAAGTAATGACCGAAGCGGCATCGAAAGTAAAGACCGGGCAAGTAACTTTTGCGGCGAGAGATTCTGAATTCGGCGGATTTAAAATAAAAGAAAACGATATTTTGGCTCTTTCGGACGGGAAGCTCCTCTTTACCGAAAAAAATCCTTTGGACGCCGCAGTAAACCTCGCGAAAAAACTCATCACGAAAGAAACCGAATTTATAACTCTTATCTATGGCGAAGGCGTAAGCAGCGAGCAGGCCGAAGAAGTAAAAAGCCGCATAGAAAAATCTTTGAAAAACGGAGCGGAAATAACGCTTGTCGACGGCAAACAGCCAATCTATCATTTTATAATTTCTGTGGAATAAAATAAAAAATTAACGGAGGTGCCAAAAATGGCATCTTTATTTAAAGTAGATATAAACAAATTAAAAGGCGTGGGGCCAAAAAGCGCGCAGTACTTAGCAAAGCTGGGCATTTTGAGCGTTGGTGATTTGATTAATTTTTACCCCAGAGCGTATGAAGATTGGTCGAACTTCACATCTTTCGCTCTTGCCTGCGGGCAAAAAGATAAGTGTATTCGCGTTCAGGTTGTGCGCGAAATGACGTCTCAGCGCGTACGAGGCGGAAAGATGATTTATAAAATTTCGGTGAGCGACGGTATTGATGTTGCTGATGTGGTGTTTTTTAATAATCGCTTTACTCCGCAGTCGATGAAACAGGAAAATTTTTATATTTTGCGCGGTAATGTTAAACGTATCGGCGGAAGATACGAAATAATTGCTCCAAAAGTCAAAAATGCTAATGGAGCGAGGAACATCTTTCCGGTTTATGCGCAGACGAGCGGGATAACTTCTCAGAAAATAGCCGGTTTTGTAAAAAATGCTCTCGAAATGCTTCCGGAAACAGTCCCCGAGACGATGCCGGCGTGGATTTTGGATAAATATAACTTGTGTTCGTATGATTTTGCGATTAAGAATATACATTTTCCGAAAAATCCCAACGACTTAAAAAAAGCACGCGAGAGGCTTGTTTTTGATGAATTTTTTATCTATCAGCTCGGATTGGGATTTATAAAAAGTCAATCTAGGACTCCCACGAATATAGAGATTAAAGAGAATAATACGAAAGAATTCTATAAATTTTTACCGTTTGAGCTTACGAATGCCCAAAAAAGGTCTATCGGAGAATGTGTAAAAGATATGATTTCAGGCGAGTACGCTATGAATAGACTTTTGCAAGGCGATGTCGGCTCCGGTAAGACGGCAGTAGCCGCTGCGGTGAGTTACTGCGTCGCGAAAAGCGGATATCAAGTGGCGGTAATGGCGCCTACAGAGATTTTGGCCAGCCAGCACTATGACACTTTTTGCAAATTTTTCAAAGGTACTGGTTTAAAGATATGTTTGGTGTGTGGGTCGTTGCGCGCAAAAGAGAAAAAACGCATACAACAAGAAATTGAATGTGGTTTTTTTGATATTATAATAGGAACTCACGCGCTGATTTCGGAAAAAATGAAATTCAAAAATCTTGGCTTGGTCGTAACGGACGAGCAGCATAGATTCGGTGTTAATCAGCGATTGGCACTAATCAATAAAGGAATGTCTCCGCATACGCTTGTTATGTCCGCGACGCCGATTCCGAGAACATTGGCGCTTATAGTTTATGGTGACCTGGATATTTCCGTTTTGGATGAAACTCTTCCGGGACGTCAAAGTATAGACACGTATAAAATAGATGAAAATAAACGCCCGAGAGCTTTGAATTTCATCAAAGGAATTACAGATGCGGGCGGCCAGGCATATATCGTTTGCGCCGGTATAGACGAGAACGAAAATGATATAGTTGACGTCAGCACTTACTACGAAAAGATACTCAAAGGCGTTTTTGACGAGCAAAATGTGGGTATTTTACACGGAAAAATGAATCCAAAAGACAAAGATGAAATAATGAAGAAGTTTGCAGACGGCGACTTAAAAGTACTGATTTCTACTACGGTTATCGAAGTTGGTGTAGACGTTGCAAATGCGAGAGTGATAATGATAGAAAATGCCGAACGTTTTGGTATATCACAACTGCACCAATTACGGGGCAGAGTCGGCAGGAGCGATAAAAAATCATATTGTATTCTGGTTTCGAATTCAAAAAGTAAGGATTCAAATCAAAGATTTAGTGCAATGACGGCATCAAATGATGGTTTTTATCTTTCGGAAGAGGATTTGAAACTAAGGGGTCCCGGCGATTTCTTCGGTACCAATCAGCATGGCGTACCGAATATAGGTATTTCTACGAGATACGAAGATATATATTTAGTGAAAAAAGCTCAAGATGCTGCTATGGAAGTTATTAATAGCGGTGAGGATTTAAATTCACCCGAATTTAAGTTTATTAAGAGTAAGCTTAGTAAAACGTTTGAAATAAACGGAGAAAACGCCGCAAAAGGTATAATATTTTAATTGATAGGAGCTGAAAACCATGATGTCGGTCGGTACAGATATAATAGAGATAGAGCGGATAGAAAATTCTATGAAAAACAAAAAATTTCTTGAATACGTATTCGGCGAAGAAGAATACGAAATGCTCAAAATCAAGAATTTCTCTCCTCAAAGCGTTGCGGCGAATTTTTGCGCAAAAGAGGCGTTTTTTAAGTCGATTGGCACGGGGATACGTGGATATGGTCTTAAGAACGTCCAGGTGCTGCGTGATGAAATGGGTAAGCCGTATTTTAAATTTAGCGGTAAAGTAAGCGAGGAAGTCGAAAAGAACGGATACAAATTTTCTGTGAGCCTATCACATAGCAAAAATTATGCTCTTGCAACGGTTTTGTGTTATACTGAATAAAAATTTTAGGAGTGTTTTTGCTATGGCGGATAAATATGAATACTTAAAAAAAATTACATTTGACATGATCAAAAATAAAATTCCGAAAAGAAAACCCGAATCGCATAAAGGTGATTTTGGGAAATTACTTTGTGTCTGCGGTAGTAAAAGTATGCCCGGAGCGGCCTATTTTTGTATTAAATCTGCGCTTAAGTGCGGTGTAGGGCTGGTCAGAGCGGCAATCCCCCAATCGATATATAATAGCGTTTCATCAAAAATTTCAGAATGTACGTACATAGTTTGCCAAGACGATCAAAACGGAAATATTGATAAAGAGTCGGCAGAAATTATTTTGGAAAGTGCCAAAGAATGTAGTGCCGTGGCGGTTGGATGCGGAATAGGTTGGAACGAAAATACAAAATTTATAGTAAATAAGCTTATTGAAACATGCGATAAACCTATGGTTATAGATGCCGATGGAATAAATGTCATCTCCGAGAATATAGATGTATTAAAGAAAGCGAAAAATAGAATTATCCTCACGCCGCACACAAAAGAAGCCGAAAGACTTTTAAATGTAAGCTGTGACGAGATTAATCAGAATAAACATAAATACGCGCAAAAACTCGCGGATGATTACGGAGTAGTTGCGGTTTTAAAAGGCTATAAAACAGTTATTGCGGATAAAGATGAAAAAGCTTTCTTAAATTTAACGGGAAATCCCGGTATGGCAAAAGGGGGTAGCGGAGATGTTTTGACGGGAATGATTGGCTCGTTTTTGGCGCAGGGAATGCGTCCGATTGATGCAACTCTTTGTGCGGTGTATATCCACGGAAAAAGCGGCGACATTTGTAAAGAAAAATATTCTGCTGTTTCGATGCTCCCGAGCGATATAATCGAGCAGTTTGGCAATGTGTTTTTATCATTTGAAAACGGAGTGAATTAATGAAAAATTTTCTCAAGATATGTGCGTGTTGCATGTGCATATTTGTTTTTTCGGGATGTAAAAAGATTTTGAATAACGAAACTCCAGCACTAAACACCGAAATAAACGGCAATGCGGTTATCGATTATAACGGCGAAAAATACGAGGCGAAAATTGTGCGGTTGCCCGAGGGTACGGCAAATATCACGTTTACATCGCCCGAAAATTTAGCGGATGTTGTTTTTTCGTGGAACGGAGAAAAATTCGAAATAACCAGAAAAAACCTTGTCGGGACTTTCACGCAAAACCCGTTTGCAAAAAACTCGATTTTTTCAGTTTTAAAGGGGATTTTTGAGACTGCAGGTGATACTAAAAATCTAAAAATTTCAGAGTCAAAAGAGGGCGAAACGGTTTACGAAGGGAATTATGAAGGCAAAAAATTTCTTTTGACGGCCGATAATTCCGGGAAAATTCTTATGATTGAGGTGCCCGACGAAAATTTGTCGATACGTTTTGAGTAGGTAAAATCGTCAATAATTTTTCTTAAATTTAGTCAAGTTGCGCATATATACAAATAACTTTGTGCAACATTTATGCAAAGGGTAAAACCGAAAATTTTTTGAAAAAAAGTGTTGACAGGGTTA
>CAMZEH010000013.1 GCA_947305745.1 uncultured Clostridia bacterium
TTATTGAAGGTGTAGAGACCAAAGAACAATACGAGCATATGAAAGAATTAGGAAAAAGTTTAAAAAAAACTTTGAATTATATAAAATCAATATTTAATAATTATACAAATACTAATTATCATAATGAAGTAAAAGCTTTAAATAATAGTATATATTCTACCCATGAAGATTTACCGATTAAATCAAATATACGTTTTTTTAACTTGATTTTTTGAGGGAAGCGGTACGATTCACATTGATTGACATTTTGAAATGCAATCAAGTAGGTTCTTGTACGATGTTGGGGGATTCCGTAATCACAAGCATCGGCAACCAAATAACGCAGATAATAATCTCTGCACACCAACTCATTATGAATAATATTAAACGTGCGTCCTTCATCGTGCTTGACAAGATTTGCAACATTTTCAAGGAATATGATCGGAGGTTGAATTACATCAACAATACGCAGTATTTCAAAAAACAGGTTGCCTCTGCTATCATTAAAACCTTTTTGATTTCCACAAACCGAAAAAGGTTGACAAGGAAATCCTGCGGTAATAATATCTACTTTCGGAAGTAACGAAGCATTAAGTTTACGTATATCTTTTTCAAATAGAGTGGTTTCAGGGAAGTTTAGTCTATATGTTTTACAAGCATCTTTGTCTATTTCATTTGCCCAAACAACATCAAAACCAGATTGTTTAAATCCAAGATCTATTCCGCCGATCCCCGCAAATAAACTGCCTACCCTCATTATCTTATTTTTTTATTAAATCTTACAGATACGTTTAAGGGTAAAAGATATTCGTTTTTGATTTTTTCAATCCAGCTCCACTTAAATTTTTTGGAATCTACGTATTCAAAATATGTGTTTCGATATAAGTAGTCACGAAAGGCCTCTCTGTCGTTGGAATGATAGCAGAGGACGTCTCCGTTATCCATAACGCATATATAGCCACCGTTTACTTGCTCTTTGCCGTCCCATGGTTCTGCGGCGGTCATTCCCGTAAATCCGGCCATCAGGAAATCTTTAACAGCTTTTTCGTAATATACCGCAGGATTCGGAACATTAAGCGGATTGACTTTGATCATTCTCTCAATTGTTTCCATAACCTTATAATCTCTTGAGGAATCGATCAGTCTGTCTTTAACACACCAAGCCATAATTTGGCTCATTGATTCCCTTACCAATGAAAGATTGTTCATATAATTAGCATTCTTTGTTCCGACAAACTCCATTGTTATACCCTTTTGCGATAAGAATTCTTTGCATTTTGACCAAATTCGTTTTTCCCCATCGACAAAAGAGTTAAATTCTCCCATTAAATCATCATTGCAACCTGATAATTTATACATAAATTGTGATGAGGCTCCCGCATTAAATAAGGTGGGGCTGTTTCCGAATTTGGATTTGATTGAAAAGCCCATTACAGATACAATGGAAGTTTGACTGTTTTTAACTTCAATAATAATATCATTTTTGCCACCAAACTGCTTTTTCAATGCTTTTAGCGACGGGGCTTTTGGTTTGCTGACATAAATTATCCTCGCAAAATCACAAACATCGTCCGGTGCTGGTATTGAGCTCCCCTTCATATCTTTTATACCCGTGAAAAGAAGACTTGCGTTCACGCTAAATTCTTTCATGGGAATAGATGATAAAACTTCATTTGAATTTTGATCTCTTATAATTACAATAGAGTTATCTTTGTCTATTATGTATTCCAACACTTGAGTTTCTAATTCATGTCTAATTACTCTTAATACATCCAAATAGCTTTGATAGTTCTTTTGGAGCAATTTGTTAGCGGAGTATAGCTTACCCTCTCCCAATAATTTGAGCAGTACATAAAATTCAGCCCACTCACCTTTATTTTGTTTTTTACCTTTAATTGAATCTACCATCTAAAACCTCCTTAATATTTTTTGCTATGGCTTCTATAACGGGGACAGTTACGCTGTTACCCATTTGCTTGTATAAATGTGTATCGGCAAGATTTAATTTGAACGTATCGGGAAATCCTTGAAGTCTGGCCCATTCACGAGGGGTCATTTTTCTTATGCCTTCTCGGTTTACTTCCCCTTTTATATGGGTGATCGGTGTAAAATCGGTTAAACGATTATCTATTATTAAATTTCTTTCTCTGCCCATACCTCCACATACTATTGCCCCCGCAATTCCGTTTAAATCACGAATTTCATACCCAAATCCGTTTCCTTTTGATAGATGTCTTTGTTTATGGGCTCGGAGAGTTTCCATATATACGGTACTTAAATAATACCTCACGGATACAGCTTCTCTTTCCATAATGTCTTTTATAGTTTTGGAAGAATCCGTTGGATCCGGAAATTTAAATGCCGAAGAATCTATATCGTTTCTAAATGCCACAATATAAATTCTTTCTCTGTTTTGCGGAACTCCAAAATCTTTACTGTTCAAAACTCTGTAATAAACATTATAGCCAAGTTGTTCCAAAGTTTTGGTAATTATTTTAAAGGTGTTTCCTCTGTCATGGACAACCAGGCCTTTTACGTTTTCGCAGAATATAACTTTTGGTAGGTGATGTTGGCATATTCTTACCACTTCAAAAAATAATGTTCCTCTTGACATCCCTTTGTAATCATCATTAAAGCCTTTTCGTTGTCCCGCCAAACTAAACGCTTGACACGGAAAACCGGCCAAACAAATATCAAACTTTGGAATAATGTTTTCGTCAATTTCTTTAATATCTCCGGAAATTTCAAAGGGGTCGCAAAAATTGTCCGTATAAGTTTTTTGCGCAAACTTATCCATTTCACTTACGAAAACAGTATTAATTTCATCTTGAAAGGCTAAGTCAAATCCCAGTCTGATTCCACCTATGCCCGCAAACAAATCTATTGAATTATACTTACTGTTTAACACCTTGATTTTTAACCTCCGCTTCAATTTTATCTGCACATAACTTGACATCTTTTAATACTTCTTTACCCCAAAAACGAATTACCTTCCAACCTTCTTGTTTTAAACGCTCGTTCACTTCAATATCCCTTTGTATATTGCGCTCGATTTTTGGAATCCAGAATTCCTGATTAGATTTAAAATCTTTTTTTCTCTCAGACCAATTATATCCATGCCAAAATTCACTGTCACAAAAAACAGCAATCCTATATTTTTTAAATGCTATATCGGGATTACCAAAAATTGAATTTACATTCTTTCTATATCTTAGACCACGTTTCCAAAGTTCTGCTCTTAGTGCTAATTCTATTTTGGAATCTTTATTTTTCACTTTTTTCATATTGTAACTGATTTGCTCTTTTGTTTTTTTCATAAAAGTCAAATTTCCAATCGTTAAGTTATATTACTATCTTTTATTATAGTGGAAAAGACAATTAATATCAAATTAGGTCGAATTCAAATTTTTAGGTGCTGTTGTGGATCATAAAATATAAAATTAAAAAATCTGACATTTCCCAATTGAATTCTATGCGTGAAATTAAACTTGAAATTTAATACTGAAAATTTTAACTAAATCATGGTAAAATCTAATTTAATAGGCTTTGTTCAAGGTAGGTGTAAATATTATTTATGAATCGGATAATTTTTCATATTGATGTGAATAGTGCTTTTCTTTCGTGGGAGGCTGCAAAAAGAGTAAAAAACGGAGAATCGGATATAAGAAAAATAGCCTCGTGTATTGGCGGTGACCCGACTACAAGACGAGGTGTGGTTCTTGCCAAATCCAATGAAGCAAAAAAGTATGGTGTGAAAACAGGCGAACCACTATCCTTTTCGCTGAGGAAGTGTCCTCATCTGCAAATTTATAGACCCGATTTTAAGCTTTATAAGTCTTGCTCAAGAGCATTTAAAAGTATATGTAAACTCTACTCCCCTACTATGGAAGAGTTTTCGATTGATGAGTGTTTTCTTGACATGACCGGGATAGTTAGTGATTATAATCGAGCGGTCAGCCTTGCACATGAAATTAAAGACAGAATAAAAAACGAACTCGGTTTCACGGTTAATGTCGGAATTGGAGAAAACAAGCTTTGTGCTAAGATGGCGAGCGATTTTGAAAAACCCGATAAAGTGCATACGCTTTTCCAAAGTGAAGTACCGACTAAAATGTGGCCATTACCTGTCGGAGATTTGCTTTTTGTAGGTGGAGCTTCTGCTAAAAAGCTAAACTCTATAGGAATACATAAAATCGGTCAGCTTGCAAATGCAAAGGTAGAGTTTTTGTCAAAGCATTTTAGTAATAAGAGAAGTATATATATGCATAACTTTGCCAATGCGGTAGATGACTCACCAGTAGTTTCCAAAAGACCCGAACCCAAAGGATACAGTAACTCTGTAACACTTGAGGAAAACTTGTCATCTATAAAAGAGGCGGATACTGTACTTCTCGCCCTTTCTGATGCGGTAACGGGACACATGAGAAAAGATGGGAATAAAGCACATAGTATTTCGGTCGGCATACGATTTTTAAATTTCAAAAATATCTCTCATCAAATGAGTTTTTCTGAGCCTTTAAGCACAACGAATGAAGTGTATGAGGCGGCGAAAAAGTTACTCCGTGAGCTTTGGAGAGACAGGCGACCGATTAGACTCATAAGTATATCACTTACGAATTTAACAAAACTTAGCGGTTGTAGGCAACTTTCATTTTTTGATGAACCGAGCAAACGAGTAGAAATAAGCAAAAAATCTGATGAAAGAGTAGACAAAGTTATTGATGCCTTGCGTAAAAGGTACGGCTTTGACGTGATAAAACGTGGCGGGGTTATTAATTATAATGTTAAAGTTGATAAGAAGATATAATATACAAATAAATGTATGGAGAGAAATGTAGCTGCCTTTGGATCATGGGGGGAGCGCAAATCCTCACAGATTAAACTAATTTCAACGGGCGTGGGGCAATGTACGAAAAAAGTTCAATTCAAACAAGTATTACCCATAAAGGCAGTCGCTTTTTCTGATTATCTGAATATATTTGCACAGTGTATATCAACATAAAACAGTTAAGTGGTTAAACGTTTTAAACACGATGTGTGCCTGGAAAAATCTAAAAGTGCTTAAACAAAAATCAATTTAAAGAAGTATTTGATTTTTTGGGTAATTAGGCGTATAGTATAAGTGTTAGGGCCTCCTGCACCTCTGGACGAGTTCGTTCATGTGTCCCAATGGAGGACATTTTTATGTTGAGATTAAAATTAATTCAGAAATCAAATAACTTTCTACGATAAAAAATGCGATTTCAAAAATAAGGTTTCGTACTTTCGCAAGGTTAAAATATACGAATTTGTTTTTAATCTTTATATCATTTAACAAGGCTGCGAATTTTAACTAGAGGGTAGTGTGAGGTTTTTAATAAGGATTGTTAATTTAGCTGCCGCATATGGATTGATTTTTGAGTGTTGAATTGCTAATAACGAGTAACAATTCATTAGATTTATATTATAAATGGATCATATGAAATATGTTTGATCGTTGTATAAACTTAACCAATTGCAAATAAGCCAAGGTTAAAAAACTATTCTAAAAACAGAAATCTATAAATCGCTATTGTTTTTTTGAGAGATACATATTACAATTATATTTAAATATCAGGGAGGTGATAGAGGTCGATTTGTTAAATCAAGATTTATTAGCCAAATCACTTCTTTAATTTGTTTTTAATCAAAATTACATAAATAACAGTAATGCTAAACGAGTAAATGGGGGTCATTTTTACAAGTATAGCATTATTTTATAATATGTACTCTCCCATAACTTTTTTGATTTCAAAAACTTCCGGTGTTGATTTAGTTCATGATTTGGTGAAAAATAAGCTTATTCTTGATTCGGCAAATAGTTTGTTTTATTTTAGGGAGAAATAATAAAAATATGGAAAGGAAAAAACTGATGAAGTTCAAAAAAACACTGGCGACTCTATTGAGTATATCTTTACTTTTAAACTATTGCCAAAAACCCAGAGCAATGGACCCGGTAGATGGAGCGGCTGCAGGAGAAGCTATTAAGGGCGCCGCATCTTGTGTTGCAAATACTGTTTCATTCGTATCAAGCACTTTATCTGCGGTAGGTGTTTTGATTATGGTAGCCGGCCCAACGGTAAAGATTGTATATGGGATTTTAGACCAGAGAAAGCTTGAAGAAGAAATAGCAAAGTTTGGGGGGTATAGAACCAGAATTCAGGCAACCAAGTGCATTTTGGATATTGTTGCGGGCAAATCACCTATAAGAATTTATGGGCAAGAGCGAGCAAAACAATGCTGTCGAGAAGTGCTTGCGGGTTGTCTTGAAAATATTTATAGAATGCCCGGAAAATCAGATTTGCCTTCAGTTAGAAATGCGCGGGGTAATGTGGTTTATATGATAGGTCGTTCAGGCGTGGGCAAGACAACTATGGCTTATGCAATTGCTGAGGCTTTTCTCAAAAGTAGCGATCACACTTGTATTTTTATTAACAGTAGTCAGATAAATCGCGAACAGCCTTTGGGTGAACAGCTTTTCAAACTTACAACAAAAGTAGTTAACCTTAAGAAAGAAAGAGGCTTACGTAATTTGTGGGGTGCGTTAGACAGTGAGGATTATTGTGCTGATGCCAGAGTTGCCGCGCCGATGCTTGCGCATTTAATTAAGTGGGATGGGAAAGTAGTAGTAATTATAGATGAATATGATAAGATGAAAATTGCGTGTGCAACCGAAGATTCACCTGACGGAGAAGATAAAAGTGCGGATGAGATAATAAAATCTATAGCGGATACAGGTTCATACAGAGTGGGAACGGAAGTTATAGACTGCACGAAAGCTTTGTTCTTGATTACGACTAATGAATCCAGAGAACAACTGGAAGCAAATTTTGGATATAGAGGCGCTGTCGGTGGAGGAGTACAGCGGTTGAATGTTATTGAATTTGATGATTTAAGTGAAGATTGTTGTAAGAAGATAATTGGTGATATGGTCAGTTCTATCAAAGAGAGTTTAACAAGTCCCTGGGGGGATTATAAAATCAAAAGCTTAAGTTTTTCGGAAGAAACTTTAAATGCGATGGCTGATTACATAAGGCTCAATGAAGCAAAACAGGGTCGTGCAAAAACCAACTTGGAACAAAAAATATACGACCTTTTTTGTTACGAGCTTGAAGAAAATGTAGGTAAGTCTTTTGAGGTTCAGTATACTCCATCAGATGAAGCAGGTGAAATAGGAGAATTTTCCAAGAGTATGACGGAAGACCGAGATGGTTTATATGGAGTATCCGGAGGGATGGCCTCAACAAATGTGAGGGAAATGTTTGATATTTTAGATGTAGTTAATAAATAATTTTTTGGAGGAGTATTTATAAGTAATTTATTTAAAAAATGTGTATCTACGGTTTTGACCTTTTGTCTGCTTACAAACTCTTTAAATATGAATTTTTGGGCTGTTAGTACCGATTCGAGACCAGCTGTTACGCATAAGATCAACGTAAAAAAAGTTGCTGCTTTAACCGTTGGAATTACATTGGGGTTACCCATAGTGGGAATAGCAATATGGAAATTGACTCAATATTTGGGTCAAAATAAACCGGATGCGTGTAATACAAATGGCCAAGATTATTTACCACCGCTGATACAGAGAAATGCGATTAATGTTGCTGTGGTTGGAGATCGAGGTGTTGGTAAAACGACGATTATAGATAAAATGTGTTGCTTCGGCGATGGCTTTGAAAAGCATGGCACAAACGCTTTAATCAAAAAAACATATATAAACCAAAAATATGAAATAACTTTTCACGAGATATCAGAAAATTTGGAGACTCTCGAAAAATCTTCGGGTAGTGCCGAGTGTGAGCAAATTTTATCCTGTTGCCACTACGCCCTTATCGTGTTTGATTTGAGCGAAGGCGATGCGCTTGCCAAAGGCAGAATTCAAAGGTGGAAAGAAGTAATTAAACGTAGAATGCCGCTTTGCGATGTAGGTTTTATACCGAATAAAGTGGATCTAATTCCCGATGAAGAAACTTATGATAGATTAGGCACGCCAATTGCGCGTTTTGCCGGAGATTGCGAACGTGAAGCTAAATATCCCGGAGCGCATCAAGATTTCTGCTGTTTTCCTGTGTCCGCATTAACAGGGAAAGACTTAATAGATATTTTAAATCATATATGTGATTGGGGAAAGACACGCATTCGGGATTTCGAAAAATTTGGTATAAAAGTTTAAATAAGAAGGAGGTGATTAAGATTATGAAATTTGAGTTTAAGACTATAGGTATGTTAATGTTTATGTTTTTAATTTTTTCAATACCAAACACGGTAAATGCAGCTGATTTCAAGTTAGAAGTTGCAGTAGTGGGAGATCGGGGCGTTGGTAAAACTTCAATTATAGAAAAAATGTGTTTGCTTGGTGATAATGTCAAAAAACAAGGAAGAAGCACTTTGATTGAGAAAACATATGAAAATAAAAAATATGATATAATGTTTTATGATATAGCAGAGGATTTGGAAATGCTCGAAAGATCGCCGGGTAGTTCTCCTTGCGAAGAAGTTTTATCTCGTTGTCACTACGCCCTTATCGTATTTGACTTGAGCGAAGGTGATGCGCTTGCCAAAGGTAGAATTCAAAGGTGGAAAGAGGTAATTAAACGCAGAATGCCGCTCTGCGATGTAGGTTTTATACCAAATAAAGTGGATCTAATTCCCGATGAAGAAACTTATGATAGATTAGGCACGCCAATTGCGCGTTTTGCCGGGGATTGCGAACGTGAAGCTAAATATCCCGGAGCGCATCAAGATTTCTGCTGTTTCCCTGTGTCCGCATTAACAGGGAAAGACATAATAGATATTTTAAATCATATATGTGATTGGGGCGCAACGCGAATTCGTGATGTAGAACGTAGTCTAGGTGGAATATCTGCTACCGAAGTTATCCATAAAGGTAGTAAAAAATGTTCTGAGATGTATAATGCTTCGAGGCTAGTGAGCACGGTATCGTCTGATGATATTACAAATAGAATTTTATCGTCACAAGATATGTTTGATGCTGTTAAAGATTTGGTTGAAAAATATCAAATAGCAGGACTTAGTGAAGAAAAAATTATAGAAAAAATTATAGGTAAACAATGTTTAAGCTTTGTGGAAAGTAAATTCGGGTATTTCGGGTAGTAGAAATCAATATGTAAGGATGTTAGTATGAATAAGTTATTTAAAAAAATCTGCTGTTTAAGTTTTGTGTTTTTATTTTTAGCGTGTGGTTTTTGTATGGATAGCGTTTTTGCTGTTACAAAATCTTTAAAAGTTACTTTTGTGGGGAGTTTTAATTCCGGCAAAACAGCACTTAGGTGTAGGGTTTTAGGCAGACCATTTAATTTTCAAAAACGCGATCCCTCGCGCCGTAGTCACTGTATATCTGAAGTCATGGATTATGACCGTGACACGAAATTATTATGTCAGTTTTGGGATACGTCCGGCGATCTTAGCGTTAAAGATCAAATATTAAGTGGTCGTATTAAAGGAAGCCACATTGTTGTAATAGTGGTTGATATGTCGTGTAAGCCGTCGCAAGCTAAATACGATAATGTCGTAGACGAGGCAATTAAGGAATGGTATGGTGCAGTACGTGAAAATTCTCCTTTAAGTGAAGTAATGATAGTGGGCACTAAAATAGATTTAATTCCACCCGCCGAACGTGATAAAGCAATGCGAAAATTAGAGGCGGCAAACACATTATATGACCATTTTAGTTACATTTTAACGTCAGCAAAAACGGGTGAGGGAATAAGTGAGTTCTTTAATATTGTAAGAAGAATGATAGATGTAGCAAAACTTCCTGCAGTTGAATATACGGCTGTAGGCGAAGCAGATGATGCTGATGCACCGGTTTGTAAACAATGTAAGAAAAAATATGTTTCTTCCGATATAAGGGACTACTGCAGCAGAACTTGTTATCAAAAAGCACATGAAGTAAAATGCAAATATTGTGGTAACATGTTTTACCCCGGTACAAGTGGTGGTGATGGATACTGTGGTGAGAAATGCAGAAAAGCCGGCAATGCTTGGTTTATGTGTGCTATTCAATAGTTTTTTAAGATAATTTAAAAATGACCTCTAAGGGAAACCTCGGAGGTCATTCGTTTTGCATTTATTCTATGTGCAGCTGTTTTGAAAATGTTCCTATTTCTCCTGTTTCGCCAGGAGCATAGAAAATATCAAATTCTTTATTTCGAATTTCTTTTAGTTCGTAGCAAAACAATCTGTCAATTTTTTGTTCAAGGTCAAATTTTGAACGTGCCTGTTTTATGGTGTCTGAGTAAATATAATCTGCCATATCGTGACGGACTTGGTCACTAAAATGGACATCTTTAATCTTGTAGTCGCCTTTAGGGTCTGTAAGTTTATCATGAATATTTTGAACCATATCATTTATAATTTTTTCGCAGCATTCATAACTGAGTGGTTCAAATTCAACTACGTTCAGTCTTTGAACACCCCCACCATTTGAGCCGTCATAACCGAAGTTTTTATAAAGCTGTTCTTTTGTTTCGTTTGTAGTAATAAAAAATAGCGTTTTGCTACAGTCTATCTCGTCCGAACCCACACGGTATTTACCCGTTGAAGCTATAGCTTTGAGTATTTCATCTGCACTTCGGTCTTCGTAATCGGGCGAGGCATCGGGTGGCCTTGTTGCCTGCTTCATTTTATCATATTCGTCAATTATCACCACAGAACCGTCCCATCTCAAAATGTGCGAGAGAAGATGAGAAGGTGTGCGTGCATCATAAGCTGTGTCTTCAGCGTTTATCAGACCCCATAGATTCCATAAATTTCGTGTTTTCTTTAAGTTTACAACTTTTGTTGTGGTGCGAAAAAGCTGTTCGCCTAACTCTTGCTCGTTATTGATACAACTGCTGTCGGTAAAATAACAGGTATGGTCGCTGTGCTTTAAAAAAGCATTCGCCAAAGCCTTTGCCATTGTTGTTTTACCTACTCCTGAGGGACCAATCATATAGATTATATTACCTCTTATATCTGCTGATTGTTTCCTTTTCGCAATGGAACCGTAGATATTTTCAAGACACCCTGCCAAAGCTTCCATACATTCTTCTTTGGCGGTATCTTGTCCATAAACTTTTATGGGTGATATCCCCGAAATAACATCTTTTATAAGTTCGGTAGCCTCTTCACGTTCTCTGAAACCTTTATACTTTTGCGTTTCGGAATCGTGTTTACTTGCATCAATATAGCTGTGGCAAATTCTTACTATATCGCTTGTCCAACTTGTAATTGTCGAGATTATTGTGGTAATAACGGTTGAGATGCCTATTATTCCCAATGCATCGGTCTTGTCTTCAGCTTTTACTTTTTGAAAATTAAAATTGAGCAAAAGTAGTATGCATAGAATTATTGATAACGGTTTTCTTATTGATTTCATAAGCTATGTTTCCTATATCTTGGGATTATCGCCGTGTTTTAGTAGATAATCGGCTATTTCAGTGTGGTTGGCAAATTTTGCGATTTCGTAAGGAGTGACACCGTATTTGTTTTTATAATTGACATTTGCACCGTTATCTATTAGTAATTTAACTATTTCAAAATTTCCTTCGGCACAGGCGCTGTAAAGCGGAGTGTCTACACCTTCAGAATTGACGTTTGCTCCCAATTCACATAAAAGTTTTGCACTTTCCAAATTGTTAATCTGTGCGGCTTCACGAAGTGCGGTATAACCCTTTCGCTTACCAAATGGTTTATCGATTTCTTTTTCGTTTTCTATTAGGTATTTTATGACATCGGTGAAATCATTGCTTGCTGCAAAAATTAAACTGTCGTCTTCCAAAAACACTTTTTTGTCGTATCCGTTTTCAAGAAGATGTTTTATAATGTCCAAACGTCCGTACATTGCGGCAAATTCAATGATTGTGTTCCATTCATCACTCGAAGAAGTGTAGGGGCTTATTTCGATTGACAATAAAAATTTAATCATTTCAGTCGTAGAATCATTCAAAACGGCATATTCAAACCATGTAAGTTTACAATCATTATCGGGCAAACAGATGTTGTGGTTTTTCAGCCACTCATTAACTACACTTTCATTTTCTCTTTTAAAATTTTTATAGCGTACCTTATCCTCTTGGCATTCGCCCTTGCAAAATGTAGGGTCGTTTCCTCCGCTGGCTTCATAAGCATCATTTTCGTGCGTATATGCATACCAAACGCTCGGAATTTTACCGCCACGCTTTATGAACGCAAGGTTGGAATTCGCACCACACTTTAGTAAATATTCGGCAACATCCTCATATCCGTTGTATCCGGCAATTTCGTAAGGCGTTGAACCGTCTTTTGTGACGTAATTTACATTCGCTCCGTGTTTTAGTAGTATTTTTACGATTTTAAGATCGCCCGATGAGGCTGCCGCGAAAAGTGGAGTACCATACTCGCTCTCAGCCTCAATATCCGCCCCCATATCGCATAAAAGCTCTACGCATTCCGCACACTGCATTTGCGATGCCATACATAGTGCCGTCATTGAGTTACAACAATCATGTTGGTTTATATCTTTGCCTTGATTTATTAAATATTTTACAATTTCTACATGGTTATTGATTGCGGCAGAAATTAAGCTTCCGTCTTTGAGAAACGCTTTTTTGTCAAACCCTTTTTCGAGGAAGTATTTTATTAAATCCAAATTACCGACCAAGGCTGCAAGTTCTATCAGGGAATCCCAATCTTCGCCCGTGCAGTGATACATATCGGCACCGTTATTTACCAAAAAATCTGCCACTTCAACCGAACCGCTCATAACAGCATATTCGAGCAAGGTATGACCCGGCTCGTTATCGATAGGTTTGTTTATATCGTTGCTTTCCAGCCATTTTTGCATTTCAGGGATATCGTCAGCAGTTAGATTGTCAATGTTTTGTAAAAATTTATATTTTTTATTTGTCATACTTTTAACACCTGTTCTGCAAATATTTTATCTGGGTTTGGAATACCGTTACGTTTTGCAAGATCTGATACTGTTGTTCCGTGTTTTGCTGCGATTGATGATAAAGTATCTCCTTTTCTCACTGTATAAGTAAGACTACGTGGAACGTAGTAATGGTTATGTGAGCCTTGTGGGTGGGAATGCGGTCCGCAACCATCTTTAGGATTAGGGTGAAAATCGGGTTTTTTACCGCCCCCGGCACGGCGTGCTGCTTGCTCTCCTTTTTCCCTTGTGTTGTATCTATGATTATTTGCAAGGGGTTTACCACTACCGCCAATACGCGTAGCTTCACAAACAGATGCAGACATAGATGCAAATGGATCGGGCGGAGGAGTAAAGAGCGATTTAAGACCGGGTGCTTTGCTTGCTCCATGTAGTACTGCGGCAGTACCGCCGGCTAATACGGAAGCCCCACCCGCCAATAGAGCGGCCTCTCCTGTCAATGTAGCTGTAATCATCCCATGCGCCTTATTTTTAGAACACGAAAGCATAAACAAAAACGATGAAAAGATAACTGATAATAGCTTTCTACAATAACTCTTTTTCATATTTTCAACACCTGCCCCGCAAATATTTTATCTGGATTTGGAATACCATTACGTTTTGCAAGATCTGATACTGTGGTTCCGTGTTGTGCTGCGATTGATGATAAAGTATCTCCTTTTCTCACTGTATAAGTAAGACTACGTGGAACGTAGTAATGGTCATGTGAGCCTTGTGGGTGGAAATGCGGTCCGCGACCATCTTTAGGATTAGGATGAAAATCGGGTTTTTTACCACCACCGGCACGACGTGCCGCTTCTTCTCCTTTTTTTCTTGTGTTATATCTGTGGTTATTGGCAATGGGTTTTCCGCTTCCGCCTATACGATGGGATTCCAATATGGGTTTGGAAATCATAACCGGTTGCACAGGTGGCAAAGTGGGCGCTGAGGGTATTGCAATTGGTTTGGGTATCATCATTGGGCGGGGAATTGCAGCAGTATTAGTGCTAAGCATTGTACTCATTCCTGGACCTGCATATACCTGGTGGGTAAGTTGTGGCGTAGAAGTCAATCCAAAGGCGAGTATAGAGATCTTAATTAGTTTTCCCCCAAATTTGTTCATGAATAAAACATCCTCCAAAAACTAAATTCGCAAAGGCGATGCCGATAGCACATAAATCGTAACATTTGTTTATACAATTTGTGCATATTTGCACATCACACCTTAACAATAAAATTATATCAGTTTACATAATGCTTATCAACAAAATAATTGAATATATTGTATATTTGAATGCGGTTACTTATTTTTGCGCATTTTAAAGTCCTATAAGCACCGCCCTACTTGTGTTCTAGCATTTAATAACCTTGTCAGCAAAAAGGATGAAGTTATAAAGGATTGCGAAGATATCATTTTAAGTCTTGCAAATACTCAGGATCTAGGAAATCAAATAACGCAACTTCAATATGAACTGGATGCGATTGTTGGTTTGACGAGGCGGTTGATATATGAGAATTCACGAAAAGCTATAAACCAAGAGGAATACAATAAAAAATACAATTCTTATACCGAAAATATAAAAAAATAAAAAATGAATTGTCAGCACTTAAAATGAAGAAACAAGAATTAAAAGTTAGAAAAGACAAAATAACGGTATTTATTGATAATTTGAAAAACGTTAATGGAGCCATACAGGAATTTTATGATAGACTTTGGTATATGATGGTAGAAAAGGTTATAATTCATGAGAATTGAGAGAAAGAATTTCAATTCAAAAATCAAGCATAATATTTATATTGATAGAAGATGTTATTGGTATGGGGTCTGCTGTTTGGTAGAACCCGTTTTTTTAATTCCACTTGACGAAAGCGGAAAAATCCACTAAAGTGGAAATAGGA
>CAMZEH010000014.1 GCA_947305745.1 uncultured Clostridia bacterium
TATAGAAAAAAAGGTTTGTCAATACTTATTTATTATTTTTTTGCATTTTTTATTACAAAATTAATTTTAAAAT
This sequence comes from uncultured Clostridia bacterium, assembly GCA_947305745.1. Classification (GTDB taxonomy): domain Bacteria; phylum Bacillota; class Clostridia; order Oscillospirales; family Acutalibacteraceae; genus UMGS1491. The sequence goes on from CAMZEH010000014.1 coordinate 74, forward strand.
CATTTGATAAAACTTTCGAATATTTTTTTATACTCATTAAATATATTTTAACTTCAAAAAAACTAGACGCAATCTTAAATTCGTTATTTTGCCGGTGTTTTTATATTATTTTTGTATATTTTTAAGAAGAATTCTATGCGTGTTTTTTAACCTAAAATCTATATTTATTGCCAAAAAAATTTTTTAACAAAATATTTGTTTTTATTTTCAGTTTGTATTATAATGTGTTTTATATTAAAAAATATTACTGTTCAATTAAGCAGATTTTAGGGGTTAACCTCTGGTTAAGATTGACGTAATATTTTAATTTATATCTAATTTTAGGAGCGTGTATTGATATGCAAGAAGCAGAAACAAAACTGGTCTACGTCGTGGACGATGAACCTAACATAAGGAAGCTCACTTCTTTAGCACTCAAAGAATATGGGTTTGAAGCTCAAGAGTTTGCCGGTGGCGATGAGCTTTTGAAAGCGGTTAAAAGAAGAATTCCCGATGCGATAGTCCTAGATTGGGTTATGCCTGCTCCTGACGGACTAAGCATCTGCGGGAGACTTAAGCTTGACAAAACCACAAAACACATCCCGATTATACTTCTAACAGCAAGAAACGACGAAGTTGACTGTGTTTTAGGCCTTGAAATGGGTGCCGATGACTATATCACTAAGCCATTTAGTCTAAAAGAGCTTTGCGCGCGTGTCAAAGCCGTCATCAGAAGAAGCGAATACTCAGAGAGCGCGGAATCAAGCAATGACGTTGTAACATGCGGAGATATTACAGTAAATCTCGCAAGAAGAACTGTTTTAAAAGGCGAAAAACCCATCGACCTGACAATGAAAGAATTTGATCTTTTATCTTCACTTATGCTCAGCAAAGGTAGAGTTCTCAACCGTGATCAACTCATGGAAAAAGTTTGGGACATGGAATTTTGCGGAGATGCTAGAACGGTAGATGTTCATATAAGATATCTGCGCCAAAAAATTGAAGACGAAGCTGAAAACCCAAGATATATTTTGACCGTCAGAGGCGTAGGATATAGATTTGCATCTGAAGAAGAACTCGAACAAACGAGAAAGAAATAACTAAAGCCCGTTTTCGGAAAGAGGTGAACACTTGCGCCAAAATCGTGGCGTATATTGAGTATGAATAATTTACATCTTGACCAAGACAAGCTAAATTTAACAGAGATAGTCCATGATTTGAAAACACCTATAACTTCGATTATGGGTTTTGCGGAACTGCTCAAAAAGGGAACCCAAGACGAAGAAACAAGACAGGAATTTTATTCAATAATATTTTCAGAATCGCAAAGATTACTCTCTTTAGTCAACGATGTTTTGACCATATCTGAGAAAAACCTCGTTACCGGAACTCAAAAGTGCAACATAAATATACAAATTAATAAATATGCAAAAGTTTTGAAACCGCTGGCAAACAGCAAAAACATTGAAATTGTAATTCAATCTGAAAACAACGACATTTATGTTTCAATTCCAGAAAATAAGATGTCCAGAATTCTTACCAACATTATGGAAAACGCCATAAAATACAATCGTGAAAGCGGTAAGGTATACATAGATCTTTTCGAGCGCAACGAAAAAGTGTTCATTAAGATAAAAGACACGGGTATCGGAATCGCCGAAAATGAACTTAGTAAAATATTTGAAAAGCATTACCGATCCGAATCAACCAAAAATATGAATATTGAAGGCTCGGGACTGGGGCTTTCAATTGCGAAAGACATCACCGAAGAATACGGCGGAATGATTGAAGTAAGCAGTAAAGTCGGAGAAAGTACCGAGTTTATAATTTCATTTCCTAGCGCTAATATTACAAAATAAAAATATTTCTGGGAGGTTGGCGGCTAAATTATTGTTAGTCGCCGCATTTTATTTATGTCAAAAAACGAAATTCTATTCTTTGAAAACTTTTTAGATTTAAATCAAACGAGCGCAAAAAAATTATTTGAAAATATTTACTACCCTTGGGAAGTGCTACCTAAAATAAAAAGCTTTATTTTGAGAATCGGCCCGACGCTCATCAAAGATGAGTACGATGAGATAAAAGAAAATGTTTGGATTTCGAAAGCAGCTAAAGTAGCCGATTCCGCACATATAGACGGCCCCACAATAATAGGCAACGGTACCGAAGTAAGACACTGCGCATTTATTCGCGGCGGAGTAATCGTCGGAGAAAACTGCGTTATAGGTAATTCAACGGAAGTTAAAAATTCCATACTTTTTAACGCAGTTCAGATTCCTCATTTTAATTATGTTGGAGATTCGATTTTAGGATATAAAGCTCATATGGGTGCAGGTTCCATTACATCGAATGTAAAATCTGACAGAAGCATCATTACGGTTAAAATCGGTGCGAAAAAAGTTGAAACGGGCCTTAAGAAGTTCGGAGCAATACTTGGCGACAATACCGAAATAGGCTGTAATGCCGTGCTTAACCCCGGAAGTGTACTAGGGCGAAATGTCAGTGTTTATCCTACCACTATGGTACGTGGATTCACTGAAGAAAACACTATTATTAAAAATACCGGCGAAAAAATTAAAAAAATTTAGCTTTCCAATCGGAAAGCTTTTTTAATTTTTTATATTCGCGAGAGGATTTGAATCGATTGCGTTCTTAACCTGCGCATTTGAAATATGCGTATAGATTTCCGTCGTGCCTAAATTTTCGTGGCCCAAAATTTCCTTCAATATGCGTATATCGACTCCCCCGTGCTGGTACATCAGAGTGGCGGCCGTATGGCGCAGCTTATGAGTAGAATACCCCATGCCTCCAAAACCCGACAGTTTCAGATACTTCTTTACCAAAGCCTGAACAGTTTTTACGCTAATCCTATTATGTTGCCTGCTTATAAAAAACGCTTTTCTATCTTTCAACTCATCATTCGGGCGGACTTTACGATAATTATCGACCGCGTTTTTACAAGCCGAATTGAGATAGACAATTCTTTCTTTATTTCCCTTGCCAATAACCCTCAACGTACCGTCTTCGCGAAAATCATTTATATTTATGCCGGCAAGCTCGGAAAGACGTAGCCCACAATTCAAAAAAAGCGTTAAAATACAGTAATCACGCTCTTTCGATTTTCCTCCGTGTTCATTCACCGTTTCCAAAAGCTTTTTACTCTGCTCCAAAGTCAAAAATTTCGGTAATCTTTTTGCCAGTTTCGGCGTTTCCAATTCTTCTATATTGTTTGACTCAAGTTCCCCGGTTTTGTTTACCAGATATTTAAAAAAATGCCTGAGGCTTGAAGCTTTTCTCGCCCTTGCCGCCTCATGGTTTTCGCGCTCCGACGCAAGGTAATTCATATACTCAAAAACGTCCGTAAGCCCAACTTGTTTAAGAATATCAATACCTACATCGTCGATTTTTATTTCTTCAAAAACCGAATCTTTTGAAACCATTCCAAAATGAACTTTAAGATACCTGAAGAAAGTTCTGAGGTCTATATAATACTCTTCGACCGTTTTAGAGGATTTGCCTTTTACAGTCTGGAGATAGCCTAAAAATTTTTTGAGTATTTCCGGTGCTTCATTTAAGATTTCTTGTTTCATAAATCTCACCTCAATAAACTGAAAGTATCCAACGAGAATTCTCGCTGAATACCCTATTGAAAATACAAAATTTTGGAGCTGATAACCGGACTTGAACCGGTGACCTCTTCCTTACCAAGGAAGTGCTCTACCGACTGAGCTATATCAGCAAGCATTTGGCAGGGGTAGAAGGACTCGAACCCTCGACACGCGGTTTTGGAGACCGCTGCTCTACCAACTGAGCTATACCCCTATGCGCTTATCAAAATAATTATATTATGCGATGAAAATAATGTCAAGGGCAAAAATATTATATTTTGAAAACAAACTTTCGATTTGATATAATTTATTCAAACCAGCAAAAGAGGTACACGTATGTTGAAGATCAGAGATTATCAAAAATCCGACGCAGAATATATTGCATCTTGGTGCGAAAATAAAACGGTTTTTCATATGTGGTGCGCAGATCAGTACGGCACATATCCGATTACCGGCGATGATATAAACACATATTACGACGGCAAAGGTAAAAATCAAGGCTACAAACTTACTGCTTTTGATGAAAACGGTATTGTAGGGCATTTTACTGTTCGAATGCTAAGGGATCAAAATAATGTAGCTCGGATTGGATTTGTAATCATAAATAATGAGCGGCGTGGGCAAGGTTTTGGGAAAGAAATGATCCGTCTTGCGCTCGATTATGCAAGAAAAAAATTAAACGCCGAAAAAGCTACGCTTGAAGTTTTTGAAGATAACCAGGCAGCATATAATTGCTATAAATCGGTAGGATTTAAGGAAACCGATCCTAAAAAAACTGAAATCTACGATATTTTGGGTGAAAAATGGGTTTGCCGTGAGCTTGAATATGAATTTTAGAAATAGTAAACCTCTCAAATATCTGAGAGGTTTTTTAAGTATCTATAAAATCTGAGTTGCTTAAAGGCTATTATGGCAATGTGCTTTTTACATTCAAAAAGTCGAAAATATCACAATAATATTTTAATTAATCTGTTAAATTTCTAAAGCCAAGAAGAGTGATGTCGTCGCTATACCCGCCTTCGCCGGAGTAATTTTTTATTTCTGAGCGAATTGTTTTGATTAAATCTTCAATCGGTAAATTTTTTATGTTTTCGCTATTTACAAGTTCTTTTAACTTCTCTTGAGAAAATAATTTGCTCTCGGCATTCGTTGTTTCCGTGACCCCGTCGGTATAAAGAAGCAAAACGTCATCTTTATAAATGGTTATCTCACCCGGCGCGTATTTTTTGCCTTTAATTCCGCCCAAAGCACAGTTATGCGGCCCTCCCAGGAAATCAAAACTGCCTTTGCCGTGATTATAAAACAGCGGAGGAGTATGGCCTGCGTTGATAAATTCAAAGTTACCGCTTTTAAGATTAAAAATGCCCACAAAAGCCGTAACAAACATCCTCATACTGTTATCTTCATATAGGCTATCGTTGACGGACTCCAAGCTAAGCGCAAGATACCCTGTGGATTTAAGCTTATTTTTAATTAAATTTTTTGCCGCACTCATATACAGCGCCGCAGGTACGCCCTTATCGGAAGTATCTGCGATTACAAGCGCAAGACGGTTATCGTCTATGAAGAAAAAATCGTAAAAATCACCGCCGACTTCTTCCGCAGAAACGCTTGAGGCATAAATTTCCATATCATCTCTTTTTAAATTCGACGGACTTGCTTCCGGCAGCATACTTTTTTGTATTTTTTCCGCCATTTCAAGTTCGGCACTCAGTTTTCTGAATTTTTTCGCATCGTTTTGGATAGAGTCCATATCCGGTAGAATTTTTTTAGCCATTGCTCTACAAAGTGCATACATCACAACCCCGAACGAACAGAATATTATAAAAAACTGAAATATTATTGACGAAGTATTTGCCCCCGATTTTTTCTTCGAAATCTCAATTTCACCGAGTAAAGTGTCTTTTATGTCTTTGCTGCCCGTTTCCACGGACAAAGATTTTTCTGCCACACCCACGGACCAGTTTGTTTTTTTAAGGGAAGAGCAAGCAATCAGATACTGTTCATCGCCAAACATAACATCGCATATCGTATTCTCTCTGTTTTTTAAAGATGAAATCAGATTATCGTATGATTCCATAGGCTCATCAAAACCTTTAAAAAATGCCTCACTTTCGTCGTACCCGGAAATAACTTTATCGACATCGTTATCAAAAACAAAAATATGCTTATCGTCGTAATTTGCGAAATTACCTATTTTTTCGCAAAGCTTAGCAGAGGATAAAAGAGCGGCCACAACTCCTTTTATCCTTCCGTTTTGGTCAAAAAACGCCTTTGAAAATACAATATAACGCTTACCGCCATCGGAATCCGAATTAAAAGCATTCCAAACGCCACTCTTTTGTCCGTTTCTTACAGTTTCTTCTGCACTTTTGTACCAATCTGATTTTCTCGGGTCAATTATTTTCGACGTACTTTCGCCGTTGCTTTTATACACCACACCCGATTCGGTAGCTATGTATATACCCGAAATTTCGTCGCTCGATTTGTATATTGAACTCACCGTATCCGAAATATTACTTAAGATATTAAACTCTTTTGCTAAATCTTCCGGTAAACTGCTGTTCTCATAAATCACAACTTCACCGGGGTTTTCTTTGTTTTCGGTATTATTAATCACGTATCCGCTTATTTGATTATTTCCGGCGTATGATGAGCCGTCTGAACTACTCAAATAGATATTTTGAGCAAAGCTGCAAAGATTTTCAACTTTACTCTCAGTTGGCGTTAAAAGTAGGTCCGCGCTGCCTGAAATCTGTGCCGCGGTTTTAAGCAAAACATCTTTACTCTGGTTTTGCAAAGCGATTTTGGCATTATCCTCGGCAAGCTGACCTAGTTTATCGGCCTCCGCGTCCACGCCCTGAGAACATCTGAATATACTTACACATGCAAGGATGCCTGTGAATATCTGCGCAAAAAACGCCACGCATAGCGCAAAAACGAATACTTTTTTGTTTGCATTCAATGAACTGAAATACTTTTTAAACATAAAAACTCCCCTCAATCACTTGAGAGGATTATAGCACTATATAAAACAAAAAATCAATATCTGTTTTCTAAAATTATATATTTTAGATAGTTACATCATATTCTTCTTTTTGAGCATCGCCCACGCTCCGAAGGAACTGCCAACCATAATTACAAACGGTGCCCACCAGTATTCCATCAAAGGTATTCCGGGATTATTCATACCGTAAATTCCAGAAATGATAGTCGGTATAGAGAGAATCAGAGTTATCGATGCTAAAATTTTCATAACTACGTTCAAGTTGTTGGAAATGACCGACGAGAAAGTATCCATCGTGCTTGATAAAATGCTCATGTAAATTTCAGACATTTCTTGGGCCTGTGTAAACTCTATGCTCAAATCTTCGATGAGTTCATGCTCCTCCTCATTGAAAGTTATGTACTTTCCGCGCCTGATTTTACCTATCATACCTCTTATAGAACGCAGTGATGCTGAAAAATAAACCAACGATTTTTCAATTTCCAGAAACTGCATAAGTTCCTCGTTTTTCATCGTCTTTTTGAGCTTGTCTTCAACACGTTCAGTGATTTTATTTATCTGCTTCAAGTACTGGAGGTATTTTCCCGCCATTCTAAGCATCATCTGAAGCGCAAAACGATTTTTTTCTTCTATGCACACATTTCTTATAAGGCTTTCGGAAAATTCTTCTATTATTGAATTTTCTTTAACCGATATGGTTATGATATTTTCCGGTGTTATGATGATACTGAGCGGCGTTGTGTAATAGGTCAGATTCTTACCCGCTTTATTCACGACAGGGCTGTCCACTATCATCAGA